>NZ_JBNXVP010000008.1:0-283426 GCF_050565645.1 Leptolyngbya sp. AN10 | reverse complement strand
TCAGCTTTGCTGCTTGCTGTTCTCGTCATCTCTGTCTCATTTTGATCTCATTTCTGCAATCTCATTTCTGCAAATCTAGCTTCTAGTTTCGATGAAAAAATCTGTCCTATGTAATTGACATTTCACAGCCCACGAGATACGCAACCAGTGCATTAAGAAGACTCAGAACGCCTGTCTGACATGCGGTTGACGAATTCAATCAACTTGGGCGACACGCCAAAAATCTCAACAGAAATCTGGAGTGTATTGGATCGGGCTGCATTTCGTTTCAATCGTTCAGCCCAAGCGAGCCGTCGATGAGCGCGTTGGCTGCGAGTCAGGTAGGAGATCGCGGATTCGACAGGTCGAGTGGCTGAATTGCTCTGTTCAATTCGAGTTTGGTGTCGTCGAAGCTGCTGTCGAATCTCTCGCCGGAGCTGAGTGGCTGGAATATCTGTCCAGATCAAAGCTTGAGTCCCCTGCACAGTCTGCATTGGAGCTTGAGCAATAATCGTAATCTCAGGCTCTAATGCAACTGTCGGAACCGGAGGTAGCTTCGTTCGCATGACTGAAATTCGTCTGCCATTGGTGTTTTTGGAATCCTCGGACAGACAATGTTGCTTCACGGGACAACTGGCACAAATACGCGGATTCATACTAAACAGCATTTGCATATCGCCCCGGCGCGTATAGCGAATTTCACGGCGGTACATGCGATGCCCAGTGGGACATTCCACAGATTCATCATCCAGGATTTTGAAGTCCTTGCCTGCATACTTGTGACGACTTTTTGCCCAACCCTCCGAGACCGTCATCGCTCCATAGCGAGGTGTAGGGTGACTCGATTGAGGTACAGATGCAGGTTGAGGAGTTTCTGGTTGGGGAGCCGCACACTCCTCGGTTCTCTCTGGTAAAGCAGACGACCATTCTGTTTGCCGCCCACACAACTGAGGCGACTGTACGGCTCCCGCCCGAATCCGCCAGTTCCACACCCATTGGTTGAGAATCTGCCAAAAGCTTTGTCCTTGCGCCTGCCAACTGCACCATCGGTCGCCATCTTGTTCTTTGTCTTCTTCTGCAAGCGTTTGCTCAAATCCACCCCGACCACAGTAGAGATTCAGCACATCGGTTGCGGTAAATTGCTCAACTGGAAGGGAGGTGAGAAATAGCTCATGAATGTACTTCCCGTTGCATTTGCCCACGGCTCGTTTGCGCTTGTCAAATCGCTCCATGCGAACAATCACCAGGCGCATTGGCTCATGATAGCCTCGCCGCGTGGAATCCAGGCAAGGAATATCGAACAGCTCCCGTGGATGAGGACTATCCGGATAGGTAATCGTGGCATGAGGAGGTTGCTTTAGCGCTTCTACAACTATCGGATCAGTGAGCAAATGATAGTCACGACAACGAATAGCATAAGCGATCTTCGCTTGTTGCAGTGGGCTGACATAGCTTGCACTACCATACAGTCCATCGAGTCGAACAATGCCCTGCTCGATAGTTAACCCTTGAATCTGAAGATAGCGTTGTACCAACCCACAAGCACGGGCTAAATCTGCTTTAGGTGTGCCATTGCCAGGAGCAGCAAACGTGCCTAACCATTCATGCGTATGGGCACAAGCCACCGTGCTTCGCGTACGCACATAGTCTCCGCGCTTGCGTCCACCGTATCCTGGAGCGCAAGCGTTCTCACTTCGCCGCTTTACCTGTGGATGCGTGGGTGCTTTGACTAAAGCTCGATGTCGCGTCGCTTTAACTGTTCCATCGACATCAAAGACTACCCAGTTCTTTCCAGTGCGGTCGCTCAATCCCATTGCTGTGTTCATTTCAATCGGATGTGCCAGTAAATCCATTTCAAATAAGCTTCGCAACTGTTCAACAGTAGACTCATCGACATCAGCTAGAAAACGACTCAAGGTTGCTGCGACTGGACACTTTGCTCGTTTCCAGACTGACATTAGCACAGGTTTAACGCTCTCTAGCTGCTCGAAAAATAACTTTAACGTTTCGACTCCACTAACGGCATAAGCCAGCAGTAAAAGCACGAAGTCACACACCTCATACTGTCCCATCCGTCCGCGACTCACTCGAACCTGTTGCTGTAGCTGTTCAAGTAAGCCACTTTGATTCCAGTATTGTCCCACCAAAAGTGCTTCCGCCAACCAAGTTGGAATGGCAAGATTGGATTGTTCTGTGGTGGTAACTTCTAACAAACCTGCTACAGTAAAGCTAACATTGTTTTCTGACATCGGGAACTGCCTCCATGCAGTGTGACTCGATGTCTTTTCTTAGCGAATTTAGCGAACTTTAGAATCTCCTCTGTGTCTTGTTTCTAGCATTTATCCCTGCACTGGTTGCGTATCTCGTGGGCACAGACGGGTTCGACTTCTTGGGCTTTCACGTCCGCCGCTATACGAGCCAGAATGACCGACCCAAGATGTTAGTCACTCCGAGTCAGAAAGCAGTGACACGATTGAAAGCGAAAATCAAGGAGATGACTGACCGTCATCGATTTCGGGACAAACCCCTACTCAAGTTCAGTGCGCTCAATGCCGTACTACGAGGATGGATCAACTACTTTCGCTATTCTAATGCTAAGGAAACAGCAAAAGACCTGAACTTCTGGGTGAATGAACGGCTGTTTCTCTGGCTGCAAAAGCGACATCGGCTCCCGCCGCGTAAGATCATTGACTTGTATAAGCAACGAGAACATGGAACCAGAGACAACTGGGGCATTCGCAATGGAGAGACAACCTTGTATCTTTATCGAATGAGCGACCAGCCGATAACCAAATATCGGTCACGCAATCCCCCGAATCCATATCTCGCTGGAGAATGGGTCACAACGCTCAACCTTGCCGAAGTTCCACAGTCCGAAGTCGTTTGGCTTGGCAACGCCGAGAACAACGAGGAGTGGCGCGAACTGAAAGAAGAGATCAAAGCAGAACGTGGAGCGAAGTGCGACCTCTGCGGCAGCCGGGAGAATCTAGATCTTCATCACCTCAAAGCCAAACGCTACGGGGGAAAAGCGCTCAAAGAGAATCTGCAATTGCTCTGCCGAAGCTGTCACGCGGAAACTGCGACCTTTGGGGATCACAGTCGATTGCAATGAGGGAAAGCGAAGTGACGGGAAACTGTCACGCTTCGTTTGGGGAGAGGGATGGATGAAACACGCAAGTCGAAAGACCTGAAGGTGCGCTCTGTCCCTACTCTATTTTCTCCACTTCTGGCAAATATTACGTTGCATGGGATGGAAAACGACATCCGTCAGGCATTCCCAACTGCCAAGCGCCTGAGCGATGGGAAAACAACGAGCCAATACGCTCCCATCGTCATTCGCTATGCGGATGACTTGGTGGTGTTCCATGCTGAACTCAAAGAAGTAATCAAAGCCAAAGAACTCCTGGAGGAATGGCTCCAGCACTATGGACTGAAATTAAAAGCCGAAAAGACCAAAATAGTTCATACCCTCAACTCCTATGACGGACAAGAACCTGGATTTGATTTTCTAGGGTTCAACATCCGACAGTATCGAGTCTCCAAGGGTAGAGGAGCAAAATCAACCGATGGCACTCCTCTGGGCTATAAAACCATCATCAAACCGAGCTTGGACTCTGTTCGTAAATTCAAGACCAAACTCAAAGAAATTGTGGTCAGGAACTATCCTGGTGAGCAAGCAACCCTGATTTACTTGCTCAATCCAATTATCCGAGGGTGGGCGAACTATTTTCGCACGGAGAACAGCGCGGTAACCTTTCGTCAAATCGACTATGCCATCTTCCAAATGCTCTGGGGGTGGGCGCTGAAACGTCACCCCAACAAAGGCAAGCGATGGATTTACGCCAAGTACTGGAAACGCATGAATGGCGCATTAAGATTTTCTACCCCAGAGAGTCTGCTCCTGCAAGCATCCAGAACGGGCATCCAGCGCCATGTTCGAGTGAAAGGAACAAAGTCACCGTTTGACGGCGATTGGGTGTATTGGTCAAGACGCATGAGCAAAGCTCCCAAATGGGCATCCAAGGAATTCAAAATCCTCAATGCACAACAAGGGAGGTGTGCTCTGTGCAAGTTGTACTTCAAAGCAGAAGACCGAATTGAGTTCGACCACAAAATCCCAATTCGGTCAGGGGGAGGAAATACAGAAAAGAACCTCCAAGCTCTGCACCGTCATTGCCACGACACTAAAACAGCCTTGGATAAGCTGTTGCAGCCCTTTGTCAAAAGGTCTGATAGTTGAGGAGCCGTGTGAGGTGAAAGTCTCATGCACGGTTCTGGAGCCGAGTCACGGGGGCGACTCCGTGACTTAGGTTAACTATCTGAGACTGAATGCGATCGAGACTCAGGCATTTCAGGCGGAAATTGCTAAAATTGAGCCAGAACGGAGGGAGGGCGTGATGCAGATTGTCACCAGTTGGATGCAAGAAGGGATCGAGCAAGGAATTGAGCAAGGGATCGAGCAAGGAGAGCGATCGTTCTGCGTCTGCTCACCAAGCGAGTTGGAACCTTGCCGTCTGAAGTTCGCGATCGCATTAACCAACTTCCGATCGACCAAGTAGAGGCACTCGGAGAAGCGTTATTAGAGTTTAGGACGCTAATCGATCTGGAAGCTTGGCTTTCACAGTGATTGTGCGATCGGTGTTGAAGGGCAACTCCGCGTTGAGTTCCTTTATCGATCGCACTCCATCTCCTCGGTTGATCTGCGGAAGTTTATGCGTCAGCTTCGGAGGCTCACGGTTGAGCTTTGGAAGTTCAGGGGGTGAGTGTTGGAAGCTCACGATTCAGCTTTGGAGGCTCAGAGATCGACTCTGGAAGTTCAGGGGGTGAGCTTCGGAAGTTCGGGGGTCGGCTTTGGGAGATTGTACGATCGCTCTGGAAGCTTGTGTTTCAGCTTTGGAAGCTCAGGGGGTGAGGATGAGAAGCTCATGCGTCAGCTTTGAAGGGTCGAGGGTGAGCTTCAGAAGCGGAGCGGGTTTTCTTGGATGCGATCGTCATTCCTAATCTGGCAGTCTCGATTCTAAAGATAGGTTTAAATCTGCTTGCAGAATAAGAACAAGGAGGTTATCTTAAGATTGGTCTAACGAACTACATCCCAAACTGGGGTGTAGTTCGTCAAGAATGATAGGCAAAATTCTGCATAGAACCATTAAGCAGCAGAAACGTGGTTTAGTGTACGAATTGGAGTACCAGGCTACGGAATTGCTAGATAATGTTCTGATTTGGAATGTGATTCAGTAGAGACGCGACCTAATGTTCTATTCAGGATCTTAGGATGTGAAGGGAAAAGTAGCTAGTGAAGCTGTTATGCGGCTGAATTATTGATAGAGTAACTACCTGTTTTCGTGTGGTGCTTGAGATGGAATACAGAGTTTCATTTAGCACACGCAAACCTTAGAGTCTTAGGTCTCATACTCTAAGTCAGGGTGATGTTTGAGACAAAGGCACTTTTACTGTTTGAGATAGTCATCATGAGTAATCAACAGAGTAATGAAGGTATTGTCCAGTCCGGTGGAACCATTATTGCTGACCAGTTAGCAGTAGGTAGATTTGCCATTATCAGTGGAACGGTTAATAAGACAATTAGTGAATTGAAGTCTAGCGAAGCTGCCTCGGCAGCTTCGCTAGCTGAGTACCTCAAACAACTGCAAACAGCGATTGAGAATGACTCTAATTTACCTCCATCGGGGAAAGCTGATGCACTAGAGCAAGTACAAGAAATTGCCAAGGCAGGACGCAATCCAGATAGCGAGACAACGCAAAAACTGGTAAAAGCCGCAAGCAGAACATTAAAGGGAATGCTCACTGAATTGCCTAATGCAACTCAGTTTATCGAAGCGTGTACTAAACTCTTACCTTTCATTACCAAAATCTTTGGATTTTAACTCTTCGCTAGAGTATACTACACGCAAGCAACTGAAAAAGCTCTAGAACTCTGTGAAAACATATGCAATTAAAAGATACAGAAACCACCCGCTATCTTTGCGCCTCTGCATATTCAAATGAGGCGTTTTGTCAACAGGTTATTGAGCAAACTTTAGAGGAAGATCGACAGGCACTTGCGCCTTGCTATGGCTTTCATTTGCCAACAGTGGTCAAACACTGTTTAATTGCCAGCAGTAAGAGAAGAAGACGAGATCTTAAGTTAACATCCTTATTTGGAGCAGCAATTTTATTCTCATTGATTGGCGGCTCTCTAGGGCTGTTTTCCCTAGTTGTTCTATATGTCGTTGCTGTAGTAATTATATATCAAGAAAGATGGAATATTCGCCATGTTCTAGTAAAAAATAACTTTTCAAAAAACTCATTCGATCCAGATTCAGTTGATTGGGAAAGTGAGTTAAATTCTTCTAGCTCTAACACATCAGAAGAGACTGCTAAAAAAATACAGGAAGTTAAGGAAGAGCTTGAAAAAATCGCGAAAGAGCAGAATAGTAAGGCAGTTATCTATGGTCGATATTCACCCTTCGTCGGGTGTGGTTATGACATTGGGGGATGGTCATTTTCGCTAAACACAAGCAAAGGGAAAGAAAGCTTGGGCAAAGTTTGTACACCCATCCCGTTTGAGGTTAATGAGATGTATGAACAGATTGCTCGTTCAATTAATGAAATTCATTTATATGGTATCGATGTTAGCGTTGAAGATATTTATTATATTGATGGTCAAGTAATCAGAGATGATACAAGGTTCTTAAATAACCCTTTTGAAAGACCTTCGACTTGCTTACAATTTCTAGAAGCATCTATAGAAGAGCCTGCTAAAGCTAATCGTTTCTACAAGCGCATTCAAATAGTAGGTTGGAAAGGAGAATTGATTGTGTCAATTGTGCTTCGATTCACAAAATTTGGAAAGAACTTATTTATGGAAGCAAAATATTTTTTACTTCCTCCTCTGCAAGAAAGCTTTCATGCGATTGATAGAATTCAATCTCCCGCAACTTTTATGCAAAAAGTTGACTTAGTATGGCAGTCTCTGATTATATCTGTTTTCATTTTGCCTCTATCATTCTCACGTACTGTTTATGAATTACTCAAGCCTCTTATCGACACAATAAAGCAGTGTATAGATACTCTTATTATCAAAGAGAATCCCATTTTTAATTATGGTTCAGTTACTAGCATCCGTGAAAATGTTAGTAGCACTCTTTATCGCCAGTACTTTCAAATACTTGACAAAGATATGTATCTGAAGGTTATTGAAAGTGCCCTACTTGAGGAGATAGTGGAGTTTTTAGATAACAAAGACATTGACACATCAGAACTTAAAGGTAGACAGTCTCAGATTCTTAATGAAGGAATTATTATGTCAGGTGGCGAAATCAGGGCTAAAAGTCTGGCTGTTGGTAGGCGAGCGCGAGCGCTTTTTAAGAGAGCCAAAACAATTGAACAATCACGGCGAGACACTAGCAAGACTAAAGGTAGTTAATCAAGAATATCGATGCCATTGACTAAATCATGCAGTCTTTAACACTTATCCTCATAATTCTCCTCGTTCTGACGGCACTTTTAGGCGGTGGTTTGAGCATTAGAGAATTCAAACTGCTGAAAGCTAATACAGGAGTTAGAATAGCGGCTATTTTAACTGGTTTGATATTGTGGATGATTGGGTCTGCGTTTCAGCCAAACGAGGCTAAATTTACAGTTATCAATAACCTTACACAAGGCGCTATAAGCGAGCGTGTCGATATAACTGTTCAGAGAAAGAAGATTGGTTTTATTACAAGCAACAGTAGTGTTCCAAGATCAACAAAAGAGTTTACAGTTCCAAAACCTGGAGAATATAGTTATTCTGTAGAGCTATCTGGTACTTACAATAACAATGGGCAAGAAGCTTCTTTTTATGGGGAAGGTAGTGGAACAATTAATGTATTTCCTGGAGATGCTTTTGAAGTACAAAGAGAAGTTAGCAACAATAATCTAATTATTACTTTAACGGAAAAATAATATATAAATAGGGCTTGCTGAAAAAGTCTACAAAGCGAATCTAGGAGTCAGATAGCTTGCAGAATAAAAGTTCTGTCGCTTGAATCAGAAATTTACCCGGCAATTTTCGAGCGAAGTGCAAGCATTTTGAGCCTCTAGAGTCGATAAACTTGCACTTGTTTGGTCGAGAAGCGCTTAAAGCTCTTATCTAGCCTATTCTTCAACTTTTTCAGCAAGCCCTAAATAGACCATTTAGAAAGTTAAACATATAATCGAATCTGCGCTGTATAACAACGCCCAATACACGCGATTGTCCAAAAGTTGTCTGTGAGATTTCGAGGTTATCTGTGATGGGTGGTGAGCAACGTTATTCGGATGTTAATAGCTCGCACTTCTCCCAATCGCGATCGCACTCTCCACCCTGGGAACGATAGGCTCATGTTTACGAGATTCAACATCTTTTATGAGCAACTCAAAAACAAACGGCAACGGCACAAGCAACGGCAACAGCACCCCTCAAACCATTCTGCCCTCCTTCTCCGCCGACACCCTCGGTTCCACCAGTGCTGAACCCTTGAGCCAAAGCGTTTAGCGCAAAGCGCAACTGCAAAGCAACCGAGACACCATCCTGCAACTGATCACCCAAATCAACACCCTTCTCCCCTTCCTACGCGACCTCAGCGCCGAAGAACGCAAATCCATGTTAGGCATGGGCAACAAGAACCGCATCTTCGCAGGCAAAGTCTCAGAAGTCATCCAACAAAAATCCGACTTCCTCCCCCGCTCCTTCGACATCGACCAATTCAATCAAGACCTAGCCACCTTCGTTTAGCGCAAAGCGCAACTGCGGAGCAACCGACTCTCCACAATCTTGATGGCACTCACCCAACTGAGAGATCTCGTCGATTCTACTGCGATCGCCATCGGCAGCGAAGCCTACGAAAACGCCCTCACCGCCTATCGTCACGCCAAAGCCAGCGGACAAGGAGCCAGCCTCGAAGCAATGATGGCAGAAATGTCTCAACGCTTTGCCCGCAAGCCCAAGCAAAAAGAAGACAAAAACCCCGAAACAAAGGAGTAATCCCACCCTCCAATCAGGTGTTAGGAACCCGCCTCCATTCCTGCTCCCTGTTTGAACGTTCCGCATCATGACTTAAACCGCGATCGCACTTCCTCACTTCAATCCATCCTCTGCGATCAAAAACTAACCTTGGTAACGAGTGCGATCGCGACTGATGAGAACTATCATCAAAGATTCATGAGTTGAATTGAGGAGCAAAAGTAATGAAAGAGACAGTTTATGCTGCTTTGACTTGTGCCTGTCTGACTCTCAATGTGTTTTTTGATACAAAGCAAGCCGTTGCTTCACCGTCTCCACAAACGGCTGCACAGGATTCAACTCCCTTGTTCCAGCAAGTCGATCGCAGCACCATCACAATCGCTTCCCAAACTCCCAAACAATCTGCTGCCACTTCAGACCCCGCAGATGTTTACTTTCCTCGTACCCCTGACCTCACGAAAAAAATCCCCATTGTATTACTCCTGCAAGGAGCATTAGTTGATAAATCCGCTTACTCCAACTTCGCCACTGAAATTGCCCGCTCTGGCTTCATCGTAGTCGTTCCCAATCACACGAGATCGCTGAGCGCTCCCAATGGACAAACCGTGACTGGGTTAGCCGCAGAACAACAGCAAGTGAACGATGTCCTCAAACAAATGATTGCCGAAAATGCCAATCCTCAATCCCGCCTCGCGAACAGAATTGACACGACTAAACTCGGACTCTTGGGGCATTCGCTCGGCGGTTATGTCGGATTAGGCGCGATTCAAAATCAGTGCTTCCCAGGGGTTTGCACAGGCACTTTTACTCGACCACCAGAGTTAAAAGCGGGCATCTTCTACGGCACGAATTTCCGAACGCCACCGATCACAGGCGCATTTCCAGCAATCAATAACCAAACTATTCCGACCGCTTTAATTGCGGGGAGTCTGGATGGTGTCTCTGACTTAGACGAAACCCAAAGAACATACCAGCAAATTCAAACGCCGCCGAAAGCACTCATCATCGTCAAGGGAGCGAATCACTACAGCATGACCAATCAAGATAATCCCCGTGATCGCAGCCGACCCACGCTCAATCAAACTCAAGCAATTGCGACGATCGCTCGGTGGAGCGCCTTGTTTTTACGATCGCATTTACTTGATGATCCAGAGGCTTTTAATCGGATATACAAAAGGGGAAACGCCCAAGATAGTAATGTCACCGTGACGAGCGAATCTGCTCAACCCGTTCGTTCTAAACCATAGATGCAATTCCCGTTTCAGGCAATCCAAGCTCTCGCCCGAAACAGTTCAGATTTGAAAGCTTTAATCACCTAAAGTGAGCAAGATCCCATAATTTCCGGAATTCGCAACAGAAGTTCGGATTGTGTTTCTGGTTGCTGCGGTGCTTGTGATGTTGAGCGTTGTCGTCCTCCGGGGCTACCAGTTGATAGAGGCTGTAATGGAAAGGTGAGCGTCACTGAGTTGCACTGATCAGGGCTGCGGAGGCTTAATTTCCACTTTGCACGATCAAATCAGATTTCTACAGGAGCAGTGAAGACGGTGCAGTAATTTCAAGAGTTACACTATGATTTCCTCCAGTATGTATTTTGCCATTGCCTGAATTGTGCTTCTATTTTTGACGATGCGATTATTCAGTTTGCAAATCTCCCATGCAGGATTGTTTAACTGCCAGTTGATGCGGTCAAGATTGGCAATTTTCTCGGTCTGATTCTGCTGCCGAAGTTGCTGCCCCACGATCGCTAATGCACACATCGTTAAGGCATTAAACCCAATGCTTTGCTGTCGTAAAGATGAATCGTTACTAGCTTGAAGTTGTTGCCAGTGCGGGTGATGTGCCGCGACACTTTGCCAAAATTCAACTGCTTCCTGCTGTAAGTCGTCTTCAACGTCAGTCAGCAGAAGTTTGCAAGACTCTCGAATAGAGTTCATCGTGAAAAAATCTTTGCTCTTGACTTGAATGTTTGTCGCTTCCAGTGCTGTGCGATCGCGGAACACATCCACAGTTGTCAGAACTGCCCGTGCAATCTCGCTGTACTGATCTCGATGGTCGAAGAGCGAAATGATGGACTGATTGGGCTTAATGCCAAATTGGTTTGCATCCAGAAAGATTTGCTGGCGCTTCTGTCCACCAGCATCGGGAATGAGCATCACCCCGATCGTTTCATTCGCAACCAGCCCAGGTGCTTCTAGCTGTGCTTGAATGGAGCCAAAAGCTCGATGCTGCCCATCTGGAATCCAAAAAGTAGTAGAGCTTGGAAGACTGAGTAAGCCTAGATCCTCAATACCGGGAATGTCCAAATCAATCGCTTGAAAGTCGTAGCACTCCCACTCTGGAATGTCGATCGTGATCACGAGCGGTAAAAGAATATAAAACGCTTCAGGCTTTGACAATCCATCGATAATGTAACGAGCAATTTTCTTCGATCGTTTAGCATCAAGAGTTCGTTGTGCCAGAGACAGAGGTGCGGCTTCTTTGGGACGCGAAAAGAATGGCTGCATCAATGTCTCAATCTGAGCGAATGTGAACTTTGTCATCCAATAGTCGTTCCGGCATTGCACACCTCGCACACAGCAAAACAGAAATTCATTGGCTTCTGAGACTCGCTCTAATTCGGGAGACTCTAATACGACTGTTTGAGATGAGTTGTTCATGGGTTGTATCAACTCCAAGGATATGTGGATGCGTACCCGTGATGCCGAGCCATTTGAGGTCATATTCTGCGGGTTCGATGCGCTGCTTTTGAATGACGACAGCAGGGCAGACAACTAGCATTTCTTCGACAAATGGGCGCGGCTTCTTACCTGCGGGTCGCTTGATTGTCCAGAAGCGTCTGGAGAGCTTATTGAGTTGAGGTACTGTGCCATAGTGATCTGCTAATTCACTCAGATAGCGATCGCACTCTTCCTGCTCTCCCTGAAATAGAATGCGAGTCTGCCGAAAAGGTTTTGGATCTTTCTTCGTGCTATCAGAACTGTGGGTGAACATCCGTCGAACCAGATAAACTGCCCAGGTTTTGCCTTGCTTCAGATTGTCGATTTGCCGTTCTGTTCGCTCGATAAATTCTGCGATACGTTGTGATTTTTTGTTTCGGTTGGCTTGTGCTTTAATTGCACCTTCGATCAAACGTTCGTAGGAAGGGATGACCAGTGGTGTCCATGCTCCTGCTAGCAATTTTTCGTAGTGTGCGATCGCGGCATCATTCTGTGTTTCGTTCAGGATCTCAATCACAAACTGCTCGACGTACAGTGGCTGATGCTCATTGATAGCAAGGGCAATATGTTCTATAAACGCCGCCTCTCCACCGTATTCAGGCTCATTGATCCAGTCTTGGCGTAAATCGCCGTGGGTGTTATTCCCACGCTGGCGCTTCTTGCCGTTGCACTCCGAAAAGGGGCATCCATTCACACAGAAGGACTTTTTACCCTGTGTAATCTGTCCTCGTGTGAATCGTGTCACAAATTCATTCACCCGCATCTCGCACCACTTCCGACCGTAACCCATCTCGATAAGTGGAAAGCGAAAGATTTGGCGACGCTCCTTGCTTTCCTTAATCCGTCCTGCTTCGTCGGCATTGAACCCGATCGCATAATCGTAGCCTTGATGTTTGCCAAAGCTCTTATCTTTCAACCGTCTGGTTTCATCAGCGTTGTAGCCAATCAGATAGTAAGGTGACTTTTCTTCAGTAATCCTGCTTTCTGTCTTTGCCCGCTTCGCTTCATCAGCATTAAAACCGATGTATCGTTGTCGGGGAGAATCTCCAAACAGGAGCAATGCAACGACATCAATTACCCAACCCTTAAATTTGAGCGTACACAGCCTTCCACTGCCTCCACGTTGCGGAACTGTCCCGCTCATAATCAAGTGAGTAAACAGGCAGTAATCACCACGCAGGTAAAACTTAGTCGGTTGGCGAGTTGAAGAAAGAATCGTGATGCCATCTTTCTCATACTCTCCGTTGCGGCAAACCTGAATTACCCAAATGTTATACTGTCGGCAGAGGGGAAAGAAGACATCTTCCATCAGGCGCTTGGTTTCGATCGACTCCCCACCCACGACGGCATGAACGACAATCAAATTCTCAAGCGGAAAGTCTCGCGAGTCTGGATTCTCGATGTACTCAATGAGCAAGGATAGTGAATCAATTCCGCATCCCATTGAGAGAATATGCGGCAAGTGATTTGGGTCAAGTGTTTGTAGCAGTTCCGTAAACTGAATGTTTTCAAGGGGGTTGAATAGTACTAGAGGAAGAGTTGCCATTGAAGTTGCGCTTTGTACTAAATGCCTCAAACAGATCGGTTTGCCGTCCTCCACGTTTGCTGGCAAGTTCAGGATCAGTAAGCTGTCTGACATTTACCTGTTCTAGAACTTCAGGCTTTGGAGGGGAAGAGAGTCGCTGGTATTGCGATCGCATAATTTCTGGAAATTGCCATTGAATTTCAGGTAATGAAGTGAGCAGACAGTCCCAAACGAGTTGGGTTTGGCAATGTTGTGACAGATAAGTTCGGGTTTGCTCAAATTGATGAAAAACAGTGCTAGAGCGCGATCTCTGCCAAGCTTGGAACTGAAGATAATTTAATAGCCAGAGTTGGAGAGCGAAGTCAAGGGTCTGAAGTTGCCTGGATAGAGACAAAGATGCCCAAATAGGGCGATTAGGTTGGTTTAATGCTTTGATCAAAGAGCCTGGAATCTGGTGTAGATTTTTCCATGCAGCGATCGCTTGTCCAGGAGAACCCTGAGCAAAGCGAATCAAATCCGGATACTTGATAAGTTCTGGACAAAGCTCCTGCAAAACCTGAGAGAGTAATTTAGAAGTTAATCGCTTGAATCGAATGATCTGGCAACGCGAACGAATGGTTGGTAGCAGGTGATTTATCGCTGGCGCAATCAGAATAAGTGTAGCTTGTCCTGGTTCTTCCAAAACCTTGAGAAGCGCGTTAGCTGCTGCTTCGGTCATTGTTTCTGCTCCATCAATTATGATAATTGATCGCGAAGCTAATAAAGGAGGCTGCTGTAACAGCGTAGTAATTTGCCGAATTTGGTCAATACGAATTTGCGATCGTGATTTAGCTGTAAGCCCATTCTCTTCAGCCTCAGCAAGAGTATACTGCTGCCCATCTTTTGTAAAAGTTGGCTCAATCGATAGTACGTCCGGATGTATTGTGCTTTGGTCGCAGAGAAATTGTTCAATCAACCATTGCGCCGCAAGCTTGCGTCCTACTCCGTCTGGACCTGTGAAGAGATAGGCTGAAGTAAGTCGATTTTGGGTGATTGCAGCCTGCAATTTTGAGATCGCGGCTGACTGACCGATTGGTGGTTTGAACATACTTCTTAAATGCAAAGTTGGACTGGAACTTCATAGCCAAGCACCTGCGAAAGTGCCTGCTCGACCGCGCTTTGATAGTTTGTTGCCAAATTCAAAAATGACGTTGCTCGGAAGCGAATCATTGCACCGTTAGACGCACAATGCACGAGTTGCGCTTGTCGAAAGACAGGGCGATGATTCGCCGATAGTTGCTTTAATGTTCGTTGCCAAGTGTCGTCAAGATTAACAGAGGAATGATTAACCTGAGCTAATTTAGTTGAAGCTGTCGGAGCGATGAGGTCAAGGATGAGGCATTCTAGGTACAAAGTAGGCTGACTGGTTTGACAAAGCTGCGCTTCAGCTTGTCGTAAATGCGATCGCACCTCGGCAAGACGAGTGCAATCAATCGAATTCATCTCAATTAGACGTTGCCACATCTCAGGCATCACACTGCCAAGCTCAGAGCAATGAGGTAGCGTTTGAGCAATCTGTAAATCTTTCATCAGTCTCAGGAGTCCTTGAACGATCGCGATTGGCTCTTGACCGTTATCTAGTAATTGCTGAAGCTGAACCAGTAACGTTTCAGTTGAATGATCTTTCGGAAATAGTAGGCTTTCAATCAAGTCAATCAATTGCTCATCAGGAACGGCTCCAACACTTTCCCAGACTTGTTGGGCTGTAATCGGTTTACCTAAAATGCTGAGTTGCTCTAATAGCGTTTCTGCGTCCCGTAATCCACCTTGCGAAAGTCGAGCAATGAGATGAAGGGTTAAATCATCGATTTTGAGCCGTTCTTGTTTCGCGATCGCAGCTAAGTGCTTAACCATCGGTTCAATTTTGATGCGTCGAAAATCATATCGCTGGCAGCGAGACACGATCGTCGGTAAGAGGTTGTGCGGCTCAGTTGTTGCCAGGATAAAAACAACTCGTTCGGGTGGTTCTTCTAGTGTCTTAAGCAGGGCGCTGGTCGCGGAGGTACTAAGCATATGTGCCTCGTCCAAAACGAAAACCTTCATTCGCAGTTGAACAGGCGCGAACTGGGCACGTTCGATCAAACTTCGCACGTTTTCGACTCCCGTATTGCTAGCAGCATCGATCTCAATGACATCCAGAGCATTACCTTGAGTGATCGCTTGGCAGGCTTCACACACACCGCAAGGATGAGGCGTGGGATGATCGAATTGGAGGCAATTGAGCGATTTTGACAGAATTCGGGCGCTCGATGTTTTTCCCGTACCTCGCGGACCACAAAACAAATAAGCTGGAGCAATGCGGGACTGCTGGATTGCGTGAGTGAGCGTTTGCGAGATCGCGTCTTGCCCAACTAATTCTGCAAACGTTTGAGGACGGTACTTTTGGTGAAAGGATTGATAGGTCATGAGTGTCTCCGTAAACGATATATCCTGAGTGCGAATGACTGCCCTGAATTCAGCGCTAGAATTAACTTTGGTAGATGACTAACTCAGCTAGAAGTGATTTTCCAGGCATGGTGAACAACAGGCAGCGACGCATAGCAGGAACCCAGATTGGCGTGATTTCTGACACGCATGGCTTACTGCGCCCGGAAGCGATCGAGGCACTGACGGGTTCTGACCTGATTCTTCATGCGGGTGATATTGGTAAGCCAGAGATTCTCGAAGAACTTAGCACCATCGCTCCAGTGGTCGCCGTGCGGGGCAACAATGATACCGGAGACTGGGCACGAACCATTCCCGAATCAGAAACGATTTCTGTCGAGAATGTTTCGATTCATCTACTGCACATTGCTAAAGACCTGAGACTTGATCCAAAAAGGGCGGGTGTGCAAGTCGTAATTAGTGGACATTCGCACAAGCCCAGCCTTGAAGAACGAGAGGGTATCCTATTTCTCAATCCAGGCAGCGCGGGACCGAGACGCTTCAAGCTGCCGATCTCTGTTGCTTGCCTGTATGTGAAGGACAACACAGTTAATGCACAGGTGGTCGATTTGTTGAAAAGTAATTGAACAGTCGTACCTTAAGTGAGATGCGGGAGTGGTTCTTGGGACAGACGACAACGGGTAGTAGCAGCGATTAAGGTCAAACTACTTACCGCATTACTCCGGTTATCGATTTATGCCTGAAGGACCTGAAGTAAGCTAATCGACATCTAGAGTGCCTAAAATAGGAATTGAAAGTTGACCTGAAAGCGACCATGCCTGTTGCCCCATTTCTGAATCCGAGCCAAAAAGAGAATCTCCAAACCGTCCTGCGAGAGAGTCCTGACCCGCATCAGCGACAACGCGCGTTAATGCTGCTGTTGAGAAATGACGGAAAAACGTATGAAGACATCAGCGCGTTTATCGGGTGTTCATATCGGAGCGTCGCTCATTGGTGTGTTCAAGGCAATCCCGATGACCTGGAGAGCCTCAAAGATGAACGGCGACATGGGAACTATCGCAAAGCGACCGCTGAATACATTGAGCAATTGTTGCAGGTCATCGAACAAGCGCCATCAGAATTGGGGTACGAGTTTGGTCGATGGAGTACCGCGCGACTTGCAGCGCATCTGGCAAAGACGACGACGATTGCCTTGAGTAGTCGGCAAGTGGAGCGGATTCTCAAGCAAAAAAAGTACGGTTACCTCTGGGCAAAGTCTAGCCTAGAGGAGCAGCAAGATGTGAAGCAACGACAAGCATTTCGGGCACAATTAGAACAGGAATTAGCAACGACTCTCGCAGCACCGAACCAGCGACAAGTGTGGTTCTGGGATGAAAGTGGCTTTAGCTTACGCACCATTCGACGCAAGCAATGGGGGAAACGAGGAGCGCGTAAATCTGTGTCAGGAAAACGCCGACGCGGACGAGTGAATGTGATGGGTGGATTGCGCTATCACGACCGACAGCGACAATGCTATTTCATCGAGCAAGGCAACAGTGACAGCTTCTATGCGAGTCTTGAGAAGCTCAATGCTTTTGTGAAGCAAGAGTGGACTGAAGCGGGCAATCTAGAGACTGAGTTTGAACAAGCTGGACCCAAGATTCTATTGGTGCTGGATAATGCTAGCTATCACAAAAAACAAGCAGTGCTAGAGCAGATTGCGGCGGAGTTTCCCAATCTACAATTGCTGTTCTTGCCGCCCTACAGTCCCGATTTCAACTTGATTGAATTAGTGTGGCACTCATGCAAGGAATTTATTGCTCATCGTCTATTTCAATCGGTGGACGAACTTATGTCATTACTCGACCGCTTGCTGAATCAAGGTGAACTCGTTATTCAATGGAAACGTAGGGTCAAAAACAAAGGCAATGCTTTGATTTCAGCTTGATCCTGCAAACCAAATGTCGTTCAGCTTACATCGTTTTGCTGATCAACTCCAACATACGTTAGCCAATCAATCGATCGTGCAACTGACTGCTCGAACTCAGGTTGCTAAACGCTGGTTAGCTGCTCACTCAGAAGCTTTAATCGGGCGCACGATTCGTCAAATTACAACGCATGGTAAAAATTTGATTGGCTGGATCGAGGGCGACTATTATTTCTATTCTCATCTCATGATGTGGGGGCGCTGGATGACCTTCGAGGGTGATGCACCAGAAATCATCGATCGACGTGAACACGCTAGGATTGTCACCCCAACCGCAGGTGCAATCTTGCTCTCGGCTCCCGTATTTCAACTTGGGCAAGGTGATCCCTATGCTCAAGTCGAAGTTCTAAGATCACTCGGTCCTGATATTCTGCCGAAACCTGATGAAGCATTTGATCAAGCGCAATTTCGCGATTAACTGCTGATGCCAGAACACTCGGAGCGCACTATTGGCGCAGCATTGCTCGATCAAACGATCGTTGCTGGAATTGGGAACTATTTGCGGGCTGAAATTCTATTTCTGTGTCAGATTGATCCTTGGCGGAAAGTGCAAGAGTTGACGCAGCCAGAGCTAGATTCGCTTTGCCAGATAATTCCGCAGATTGCTCGTCGCGCTTATGAAACGGCAGGAGTGACTGCTTCTGAGGTGGATCGATCGCGAATGCAGCAAGATTCGACCCTGGTTTATCGCTTGGGTAGCGAGTTCGGCAACCGTCACTATGTCTTTCGACGCACGAACTTACCCTGTTTGCGCTGTGCTACACCGATTCGACAGCAGAAGCAGGTCGTTCATGCTCAAGATGATGAGGAAAAGACTCGCATTATTTATTTTTGTCCAACGTGCCAAAACACCTCAATCCCTCTGCCCTCTCGTCGAAAAAAGAATCGCCCTACTATCACTGCATCGGCTTGATTTGCCCCTCCGTAAAGCGCAGGACTTCTTGAGCCTGAATCATGCGCTGAATACGAGGATCGCTCTTTTCCACCCAGCGTTCAGAGATGCCAAAAGAGGTTCCGAACAGAACGATCGGGATATCGAGAACTTCGACTAACAGTGGGTAAAGTGCTTCCTCATCATTAGAACGCTCCTCCGAGCTAAGTTCGCCTGTCAATTCGGCATATAGCTCCCAATTAACCCAAACGCATTCAATACATTGCCCGTGCAAGATATCTAAGGCAATCCATTGATCAAGCCGTAGCTGTTGACGATCGACCAGCCAAAAAATGTCGCCGCTTTTTGCCCGCTTGAATCGTGCTGGATAGAGCTTTCCCGCAACCTGATCTGCCAACATGAGTGCTGGAAATCCTTCTGGAAACCGCTCTAGCACTTTATCAAACGGAGAACCTTCAATCACTTGAATAAAAAAGCCTTCCATAGCTCAATTTGGTTTCAGTGTTCGTTCTACGATCGCTGGACTCGGTTCCACAAATGCCCAAGTTCCGTCAGATTGTTTGCGGAATGTCGCAAAGACAAGGAGGTCGGCATTACCTAGTGGTTGCCCTTGTCGTCGTTGCCCAGGTTGAGGTGCTTTCAACCCACATAACCGAAAGAGATAGCCAGGAACTTCAGCACCAAAAAACAAAATACAGCTTGTTTGATCGATCCGAGCCTCACCAGTCATGGGCGCGTAAATTGCTGCTCCTTGAGTTGCGATCGCAAGTTCCCCAAGCCCACTTACAACCGTATAGTCATTAATCTGCGCTCCACGCTGAATCTCCCATTTCTGGTAAATTTTAATGTCTACAGGTTTGCCTGAGATTGCTGATTCAGAACGCATCGGAGTACAGGCAAATAATTCGCAAACTGTCCCTAAAATAGATAGCAGCAAGCAATAGCGGTATAAATCCATTAGTGATTCACCTCCAGATGTGCAAACTTTGAAATTATGGGCTGGCATTTGTGCAGGAGCCATTACGAGGAACAATCCGAACACCTACGAATTCATTGCCTTCGTAAAGCACGATCGCCCAAAGCATTGGATCAGATGCTAGAGGATAGGCTTCACGGTCAGCTTTAACGCCTGAACGAATTGTGATGGGGTTCAGTCTGCAATATGGCATTTTGAGAATTGCCCTGACGCTTGCTTTGCTCGATGATTCGGCGATACTAATTAGCTTTAAGGTTTGGTTACGGCTAAGTGAGGCATCCGGAGCAAGAATTTCCGCACATTGGATTTCAGTGGGATCATTGGAACGAAAGAGTGTTGCAACGAGAGCAGGATTGTATTGCCAAATCAATCGACTTGCTGCAATTCCCAGGGCAACCAGAACAATAATCACGATCTGAATTTGAAAAACTCGATGCTTGGAAGAACGTTTCATAGAACGAATACTGCAAACAACAGTCCTCCG
Source organism: Leptolyngbya sp. AN10 (assembly GCF_050565645.1). Lineage (NCBI taxonomy): Bacteria > Bacillati > Cyanobacteriota > Cyanophyceae > Leptolyngbyales > Leptolyngbyaceae > Leptolyngbya > Leptolyngbya sp. AN10. Next base: position 263,483 of record NZ_JBNXVP010000008.1, on the reverse strand, counting down.
AATAAACTGCACAGATTCCATAGCAGCTTGCGATTCCAGGGAGCTAGGGTGACGGCTGCAAGAATGCTAGTTCCGCTAATTGCGATCGCAACTCCAGACAAAAGAATCAACGACTGGGGAAAAAACCAAGAGATGACGTAATGGGTTAATAAGCCAATTAGAAACGCGAGACACCGGGCGATCAGAAGTGTTACGGTTGCTGCTTGTGGCTTATCTTGTCGCTCTAACTGTGGAATAGCACTTTGTGGCTTATCTTGTCGCTCTAACTGTGGAATAGCACTAGGTGGTAACTGCTTGTTCTCATTGTTCGGAACGGCTGCTTCTATTTTGCTTGGCGATTGCGAACATTGCTCCTCACTTTTCTCTAGTTGGTTCTCGATCGTGAAACGCTGGCTTTCCAGATTTGCTGGGTTTGTGGTGGAAGCTTCGCGAGTCGCGCGATTTCGATCCTCTCGCTGCGAATTTAGATAGTAGAGTGCAGCCAAGTCGATCGATAAACTTTTTAGTAGCGATGCTTTAATCGATCGACTTCGTTGAGCCATCATCATCTGCTTGCCTATGAACTGTTTTTTACTCGACTGAGTGCGTCGTTTTTGACTGGGCATCTCTTTTACTCCGATTTGACGATTCAATTCACACTCCGTTGATTTATTTGTCGTTTTGTTTTCTCAAGCAGAATTAGTTCTTTTTTATTTCTGTTGTTGACATCGATCGATAATCGCGCCTGCCTAGATCTGAAAAGTTGTTGAGCAAAATCTTCTTTAGCAGAGCGATCGGCGACAATGAGACTCGACCTTCTACCGTCGCAATGCGCTGCAATGGACACCATCAAGTACCTCCTCTCTGAAGATCAAATGCCTACAGCTTGGTACAACATCCAAGCCGATTTACCAGCACCTTTGCCTCTAGTGCTACACCCCGGCACAGGACAGCCAATTACACCGGATGATTTAGCGCCCCTGTTTCCGATGAGTCTGATTCAGCAGGAGGTGACTCAGGAGCGATGGGTTGAGATTCCCGACGAAGTGCGATCGATCTACCGCCAATGGCGACCCACACCCCTCTACCGGGCACGCCGACTTGAGCAAGCCTTGGATACGCCCGCGAAGATTTACTACAAATATGAAGGTGTTAGCCCTGCTGGAAGCCACAAGCCGAACACCGCAGTTGCTCAGGCGTATTACAACAAGCAGGCAGGAGTCAAACGACTAACGACCGAAACTGGAGCCGGACAATGGGGATCGTCGCTTGCTTTTGCAGGAGCATTGTTTGGACTGGAAGTGCTGGTGTACATGGTAAAAGTGAGCTACAACCAAAAGCCGTACCGTCGCGCTTTGATGGAAACTTATGGAGCGAGAGTGGTTGCGAGTCCTAGCAGTGAAACTCAGGCAGGACGATCAATTCTAGAAACCCATCCAAATAGCACAGGCAGCTTGGGCATCGCGATTAGTGAAGCCGTTGAGATTGCGGCACAGGATGAGGATAGTAAGTACGCTTTGGGCAGCGTTCTCAATCATGTTTTACTGCATCAGACGATCATTGGACAAGAAGCATTGGCACAGCTAGAAATGGCAGGCGACTATCCTGATATCGTAATTGGCTGTACGGGCGGCGGCAGCAATTTTGCAGGGATCGCGTTTCCGTTTTTGGGTGCGAAGTTGCGTGGAGAACGCGAGGTAGAAATCATTGCGGTTGAACCTGCGGCGTGTCCGACGCTAACTCGTGGCAAGTATGCCTATGATTTTGGCGATACTGCCCATCTCACGCCCCTTGTGAAAATGCATACGCTGGGCAGCACATTTGTGCCTGAAGGCATTCATGCAGGCGGACTCCGTTATCACGGTATGGCTCCATTGGTGAGTCACGTTGTTGATCTAGGACTTGCTCAACCCCGGTCTGAGTATCAATTGGGCTGTTTTGCGGCAGGGTTAACGTTCGCACGATCGGAGGGAATTCTTCCGGCTCCAGAGGCAAATCATGCAGTGAAAGCCGCGATCGACGAAGCCCTAAAATGCAAAGCATCGGGGGAAAGCAAAGTTATCTTGTTTAACCTCTGTGGTCATGGACACTTCGATATGCAAGCGTACATGGACTATCAGGCAGGAAAGCTGGTTGATACGGAGTATAGTGCTAAGGAAGTCGCGATGGCACTTGCTGGATTACCTAGTGTAGGCTAGGGCGAATGACCGCCGATTTTCTGCCACCTTCAGCCACCGCAATTCGGGATGAGGATGCGATTGCACTTTTCCAACAACTCCACCAGCGAGTCGTCCAAATTCCGTTTGAGTCAGGAGCAGAAATATTAACGTCCTACATTCACGCTGCTCCTGAATCGTTTCGTGCTGCTCCGATCGTGCTGCTTTCTGGATTTGATAGTTCACTTTTGGAGTTCCGACGATTATTTCCACGCCTCGCCACTCAACATGAGACTTGGGCGATCGATCTCTTGGGATTTGGTTTTACCCAAGTCATTCCGCCCGTCAGCGTGAATCCTACCTTCATCCGTCATCATTTACTGAAGATTGTTCAAACGTGGATCGATCAGCCTGTCATTTTAGTTAGTGGGTGCATCGTTGGGAGGTGCAGTGGCGATCGACTTCGCCTTGCATCATCCTGACTGGGTGCGATCGCTCGTCTTGATTGATAGCGTCGGTTTTTCAGGCAGTTTTCCAGTCGGACAATTTCTTCCGCGTTCTCTGATTGAGTTGGGAGCCGATTGGCTGCGGTTTCGTAAATCAGCGGCTCTGAGTGCTGCCTTAACACTTCCCATGATGAATTCAGGGCTGGTCGATGCGCTTCGTTGTTCTTTGCTGCATCAAGAAATGCCGGGATGGAAAGAGGCGATCGTCTCATTTAGTCAAAGTGGGGGATATGCTGAGTTGAGCGATCGCATTCATCAAATTCAGCATCGGACCCTAATTTTATGGGGAATGTCCGATGATATTTTAGGAACCCAAGATGCGACTCGATTTCGGGTAGCCATTTCAGGCAGCGAACTGGTTTGGATCAATAGTGCAGGTCATGTGCCGCACTTCGATCAACCGCGATCTGTTGCAGAACATCTACTCAGTTTTGCAAATTAGCCTCAGATCCACTGCGTTTCAAAAGCATCCTGTCCACTGCCGTAAATCAAATCGCCGTAAGTCTGCCAATGCTCAACTTCCTCGATCGTCATCGTCGGAGCCGTGAGCGTGGTCAAATTTTCTTGCAATTGACTGGAGGTAGCAGGAGCCGTGAGCGCAAGATGAACCGCTGGATGCTGTAAAACATAGCGGTAACACTCTGCGGCAGTTGGGGTCGGGTGTTGCCATTGTGGATGTCCTTTGAGCAAGGTACTCCAACGAGTACAGGTGAATGCGATGACAGGTAATCCTGCGGTTTGCACCATTAGCAAAACCTAATCTTCTACCTTTCGATGTGCCATGTTATGGCGCAGCATGAGTGCATCGACCCGACCTTGCTGAATCAGTTGCAGCGCGACTCCTATATTATGAGTGCTGGCTCCAACGTACCGAACGCTTCCCGCCGTTTTCCACTGTTGCAACTGAGCAAGAACAGCTTGAATTTCGTCAGGACTATCTTTTGGCGAGAAATATTCAATGAAGAACGCATCAATGACATCTGTATTTAGCGATCGACGACTCTCATCCAAATAGCGTTGTAATTCTTCGGAATCGCGCGCTTCACTCCCTGTTGCAATAAAAATATCATCTCGCTTTGTTTTCAGCAGTGGAATCAGTTCATCTACCAGTGGATCAGAAGATAAGTCGTAGGAAAAATAGAAATTGATTCCCGCTTCAAAAGCAGTCTGAATACAAGTCAGGTCCTTGAGGTACTGACTCGCCAATCCCAGACGGCTGACGGGTTCTTGCGTGATCGTGAATAAAGGCTCTGCACGAACCAAGCGATCACGATTTTGCTGCATTTTAATGCCTCTAGGTCGATTGCACCGAGTACGAACACTACGTGAAGCAAAGCTACCGCAACTCTAACCAAAAAAGAGGCTGATTCCACTGTGAGCAGTCAGCCCTCAAATTATGAGTACGTCTATCCCTATGATTCTTGGCTGATCAATTGTTTGACCTCTTTCAGCCTACGGTTGAGAATTTGCTGGCACTCTCGAAGTTGAGCAGGAGATAACTCAGAAAAATCGGTATTCTCTAATGCTGTAATTTCCTTCGGCAATTTTGGTTGTTCAGGTGCAGCAGCCGGATTGTATTGAGCCAGAAGGGTCTTCACTTGCTCATTGATCGTTTGTGTACTCCAATTGTTTGCGATCGCATTTTGAGTCACTTCCATCCGAATCTTTTTCGCTTCTGCCTCATCAAGCTCTAGCGCCTCTGCGTTCAATTGATTCAGAAGGCGAAGTTTCGCAGGTTCCATTCCTTCATCCCAGACTGCCTGCTTCAAATCGTCTGGTAGCTTCAATAAGGGAAGAACATATCGAGAAATGGTAGCCGGGTTTTGCTGGTAGCCCAGAATGACATCTAAAATTGCCCTTGCTTCCTCTTCTAACCCTGAATTGTCAATCCACTCTCTTTGAACGGCTCGATCGGCAGTCAAAATCTCTGCTAAATCGGCAGACTGATCTCCTCGTCTGAGTCGCCGCTTCAACTGTGTCAAAGCTGTATTGAGTGCGCGTGGAAGCGCAACGTCCAGTGGCTCGTCCAAAGCATCTTTGAGATAAGGATAACGATGGGCACACTGGCAAACGAGAACTTGAGCCATCTCTAAGTCGTGGAGTTTCTTCTGGTGAATCGTTGTCGAAACCGCTTTCGACTGAATTTCCAAAAGATCGATCGCACCTTTAGCGGGCATGATGACTGACTTAAGGCTGGATAGCCCGCTCAGTGGAGCCGAACGCAATCGTCGCTCTCCGTCAAACATAAGATAGGGAAGATTGATGTCGTAGAGTGGCTGATCCGCGATGAAGAGTCCTTGTTCTTCGTACGCCCTTAGTTGCGCTCGCACCTCCTCAGTCATCTCGATCAGCAGCACTGGAGAAAGTTGCCCTTCTTCCTTCAAAACATTAGCGAACGCTTTCTGCTGCGCCTGAGTAAAGACAATGCGAGGTTGCAGCGGGTTACGGCTAATATCCTTGAAGTCAATTTGTTTGACTCCTTGCGTTTCCGACAGTTCTTGCACCAAAAACTGAATTTTGGATTCAAGCTCAGCTTTTTCCTTCGTGCTAAATCCACTGGATTTGAGTTCGGCAATTTCTGCTTCTAGTTCTTCGACCCGACCTTTCAGCCGAGAAATTTGCTGGCTCTGTCCAGCATCCGCAAACATTGCAGAAGGCTTAATTGCTGGGGGTTTCGGCATAGTAGACTCCTCTATTTATTTTTCAGATGTTTGACAATTTCTTTGACGATCGGATCGAAAGACTTGGTGATTTTATCGTCAGGGCGGTAGAGATGAACCGGAAGTCCTGTTCCACTGGCACTGAGAAAAAAGCCAGATTCTTTAATGTGGGGAAAGCAAGGAATTTCAAGCTGCTCTAGCTGATAAGGGATGGTGTCAACCGGGTCAATTTTGTCATTCTTAGTGCCGTCAGGCTTAAGACCCAGTAAGTTACGATGGACAGCTTTTTGAAGATCGACCCGTGACGGAACGAAACCCAGAATTTCGGGGCGGGGACGTAGACGCAGCGAATCTACTTTCTCGTAAAACCAGTTCAGCATATCGCTTGAACTCCAGGAGTCTTTGAACTCCGGCTTGATTGCGGCAATAAAGTGAGTCGCGGCTGCTAAAGCAATTAGCCCCATTGGTTCAACTGAGGCAGGAGTATCGACAATGATGACATCCGCATCGATCGGGTAATCCTCTAATCGATCCTTAAGAACTTCGTAGGGACGCTCGTGTAAATGCAGCCCACGAATTGCGGTATGTAAAGGAGAACCTCCTCGAATTACCTGAACTAAATTTGTGTAATCTTCCCAAACTGGAACCAGAGGATAATCGCCTTTAAATTGACGCTCAAAAATGCAAGCAATCGAGTCTTCCACTTCATCTGGTCGCAACTTTGGTAGACCAGTGAACAATGCCATCGAACCGTTGGGATCGAGTTCGATGATCACCACTCGATGCTTCTTCTTCGCTAATGCGTAGGAAAGATGGCTGGCTAGTGTCGTTTTTCCAGAACCACCTGTGTTACTTTCGATCGTAAGTCTAACCTGCATAAGTTTCAGTGTCCGTATTCTATTGCTGAGTCATGTTCAACCAATGAGAAAATGCTTTATTCATTTCAGGTTGTGCCTGATTGAGTCCCTCGAATCGAGTATTTTTGCCATTTCAAGACGCTTGAAACGTAACCTTTAGGGCTGTACCGCAACGTTGCAGTACAGGTCAATACTGCACTAACCTTCGAGCGTTGATTTCATATAGTACTGGATTTATTCCAATTTCCAACAAAATTCCAAGCTTTGTTTTTGCTTTCTCGTTTTTGGTTTTATGGCTTCTCCTGTCAGCGTATCCACTTGGGAGCGATCGCCTGAGAATGCCACCAACTGAAAGCAATTTCGCTCTGTACTGTAACGTTGCAGTACAAAACCACGATTGCCCAGTAATCAGACTGGTCAAGGACTTAAAGCATCAGCTTTTAACGATCGAATACGAAATCTTTATGCTTCGCATTTAGAATTTTGTATTCAAAGTTATCTCACCTTTTCATGAATTACTCTGCCGATTTACAATCTGTTTGAGGATTCTTAGAATTGGCTTTGCATCATACTTTTCGCTGTATTCTCTGGAATACTCTACCCTCAACATTGGGCGATCCGCCTCGAATTGACTAATTTCGCCTCGGAGAAACGTCCAGCTATCTGCGATGGTGTAGCATCCAAAAATTTCTTGTGGATCTTGATTATCTGCTTTCCAATTAAGATACGCTGCTGCGAGAAGCTGTCCGTAAAGTTGAGGAATCGGGTCTGCTCCCTCAATTCCTCTTTTCGTTTCTACCACCACGAGATAAGGCGATATCAGCCGTCCTGCGATGCTTTGCCCAATCGCGCCATCTGCAATGCCTGAAATGTCAAAGGTTGGATATTGCGCCGATAGAGTAACTTCTGCCCAAGCCCGAATATTGTCTCGTTCTGCTAGGAGCAGTAATGGATAGATGGCGCGTGACCAAATGGTTGCCTCGTTTAGCAGATGGGTTGGATCGTTGAGTAGGCGAGACTGAACGATCGCTAATTGTTGCTGCTCCATTTCTGTCAAAGTAATGCCCTGGTTATTCAGCCAAGGATAGGCGGCAACCCCTTTTTCTTCCAACTGGATGAGGGAAGTGAGATCTCCTAGCGACACTTTCCCGATCGTTAGCGTTTTGCGTGGTGTAGCTGTTTCCACTGTTTTGCCTCTTTCAGAAAACCTTAGCGATCCAGCAATTCATCGACATCAATTCCCCTGGCTCGAAGTTGCTCGATCAGCCTCGCATGTTCTTGTTCTACTCGATTAGCTCTCTCGCGTTCAGCTTCCTTCTCTGCTCTCTCCATCTCTTTCTGAATTCGTTCAGCTTCTTCTGGAAGCAAAATGAGATTTCTATCTGGATCGTAGAATCGCAGCCAATCACAGCTTCCAGTTGCGGGTTCGCGATCAATCACCCCCTGCCAAGTTCCCAACCACAGTTCCAACGCTTCACACCAGAGCCAGCCTTGTGGATTGGGTTGGAGCGGTTGATAGCCTCGCCGTCCAGTCTGTAAGTGCCAGCCTTGTAAAGAGTCGGGGTCAAAGGGGTCAAAAATAAAATAATCTTGTGTTTTGAAAATTCGTTCGTATAAGCGCTTCTTGTCCTCACGATCGACCTTTTCGGTACTTGGCGATAAGAACTCCACAATCACATCCGGAAAACGTCCCTCTTCTTCCCATGTCGCCCAGGCTTTCCGTTCCCGATCGCCATCGACATCTAACGTCACAAAGAAATCCGGTCCGCGAAAGTCCTGATTCATCGCTTGGGTGCGGCTGTAATAGACAAACATATTGCCGCCTGCAAAAAAGTCGGAACGATCTTGAAGTGCAGACTGCACGGAGCGAATGAGTAAATTCATCGCAATACGATGGCGAGGGCTTTCCAAGGGTTCTCCGTCGTCAAAAATTAGAATATCAGGAGGCATTGGAATGTCCTGATGTTGGACTTCCGCCTGAATTGAGGCTTGCTCGGTGGAGATCTTCATAAACCCCACGACCCAGGAAGGTCGTTCAGCGTGGTTGCCTCCCCATTCTACGTTCACCCTCCGTACAGATCAACTCACCCTTTTGATATAAGATAATATTCAATTATCTTGACTCTAGCGAAGCTCTAGCGACATTCAATGTAAGTACATAAGTACTAATCAACTATTAAGTTTATATGTACTAAGAATGTTGCTTGAATGACGATAGAGGAAGGATTGGAGCGATCGAGAGCGAATACCATGCCAAAAAATCCTGATCCAAAATGCAAAATTTGCTCTGCCCTAAGCGATGCGGAGGCAAAGCAGCGCCATAATGCTGCTCAAGGTGGCGATGGCTGCTGGGCAGGTGATCCTTGCCATAAGCTTCGGTATTACTACGCCAATCAAGAAACAATTAATGCTCAACGTCGGGAAAAATATCAGCGTAAAAAGCTTGCCAAGCAGCAAGGCATGATCGATCAAATTAAGGGGCAGAGTGGTGAACTGATGACATCAGATTTGCTTAGAAGTTGGATACCTCAAGCGGCTCCAGTCTTGCCTCCTGAGCGGATTTATGTACAGTTACTCTGGTATCGGGAAACGCCCAAAAGTCGATTACACGCGATCGGAGCTTTATTGCTGCTAGGAGATCAGATGGTTGCCTTCTCTGGACCGTACCATTGTCGTGGACTAGCACCGAAGGACGTGACAGACTACCTCATTCCAAGTATGGTAAAGGCGCTTAACCAAGTCTTAAATGAAAATTTTCCGGAATACCAGACCTATCGCATTGGTCGGTTGCATGATGAAGGAGATGAACGTCACCTCGCACTTTGTCCGCTTTGTACAGGTCGCCCAATGCGGTAAACGAATTAGAGCCTATGGATAGTCGGCAACTCGAACTCGATCTATGGCGATCGCTAGAAATAGCGACGGCATGTCCTGATGAGAAAGAGATGTTGACGACAGTGTGGCAGACTTACGATCAATGGGCTGAGATGATTGCGACACAACCTGCTTCGACACAACTTGAATTAGCAGGTGAGATTTTGCAACAAATTGCTGAGTTAATTTGCCTGCGCTCCGATATTTTGATTGAAGAATGGAAGCAGCAGCATGATCCAGTTGAGCCGATCGTCGATATTTCCGGTCGATCCGATTTATTCATGCAGACGCAAGAGTTTAATTTGTCCAGGCTAATCGAGCGCGATCTTCCTGCTCCTTATCCAGAGTATCGTCAGTCTCCAACGAAAGTAGAATCGGCTGAATCTGCTGCGGGATCAGTCAATCCGGCTAGGCTGATCGCCGCTATGGGTGATCAGTTGCAGCAAGAAGCAAAGTTGGCCGATGAGGAAGTAGCCGAGGCATTCAAAGCTGCAATAGAAACCGCTCACAATGAAAATGTTGCTCAGTGGACGCAAGCGATCGTCACGTTTTGGGAGACAACCCAGGTTCATGCCATTTCCTTTGCTGAGTTATGTCAGCAGTTAAACCGACCCTGGATCGAGGTTTGGCTAGCATTATTATTAGGAGGATTCTTGCTGGAATTACGCGGAGATTGGTACGAAGGAGAAATCTGGATTGTTGGATACACTCAACGCTGAATTTTTCTTGTCATTGTTGAATTGTGAATGGATTGAAAGTATGGTTGCTCGATCACTCCCACAAGTTGAAGCTCATTTAATGCTGTCGTCGAGCGACGATCACATCTCACCTCCGAGACAAAAAGGTAAGGCTGCAACGCTTCGGCTGCCGCCGACCGACATTCGGAGTGTAAAAGTGCGAGAGTTTCTCAGCGCGGGAGGGTTTGAGCTAAATACCCGGAGAAATTACGAACGTGAACTCTACCGCTTCTTGTTGTGGTCAGAATTGCTGTGGAGCGAAATCAAGCCGCATCATCTCAATGCTCATTATTTGCAGTACTTAACTGAAGAAGTCCGAACGAATCAAGGAAAACGACTTTCAGCAAGCAGTCGCAATCTGGCAGTGATGGCACTGCGGAGCTTTTTTGCATGGCTGCACAAGACCTATCCAACTTTAGCACCAACGAATCCAGCGATCGGTCTCAAGGGCAAAGCAATTCCCCTGCCTGAAGCGCAGAGTTTAACGGATGAGCAGCAAGCATTAGTTTGGAATGCCGTTGCCCAACGGGGAGAAACTCAATTGCGCGATCGCGCTTTGATTCACATTCTGAGCCACGGCTTACGAGCGGGTGAAGTGGTTGATTTGAATATAGGTGCGATCGGCAACCATGCAACTGACAACTTCAGTGGGAAGATCCTTTTCATTGCAGATACGAAGACGGATCGTCCCCGAATTGTCCCCATTGCCCCTGAGTCCTGGAACGAAATTGAGAGTTATTTAGCGTGGCGGCGAACTCAAGGAGAAGAACTAACTTCGGATCGTCCTTTGCTGCTCTCACATCATGTGACGAGGCGAGGAGAGCGTTTAACGTATCATGGACTCTACTTCGTAGTTGAAAAAATAGCTGAAATTGCTGAACTAGAAAATCTGCATCCTCACATTTTTCGGCACACTTATCTAACTGAGCTTCTACTGAATGACATTGATCCTTCTCATGCCCGTCGATTAGGTGGAATTGAAAGTGAATCAGTATTTCGACGCTATACACTTCGAGCAGAGCAAGAGGCAGCAATCAATGCTTTCTTTAGAAAATGCCGAAATCAGCAGGATGCTCAGACGGCTGAATTGAAGAGAGCTTCTGAGACGGTCAATCAAAATTTGGTAGAACGACAAGCGATCGCACTGAGCTTACTCAGAGATGGAGTTGCATGGGAGATCATTGCTCGTGCGACAGAGCTTTCAACCAAGGAAATTGAGATTTTGAACAGCCTAATAGCCTAACCCCGTACGTCTCTGTCCTATGAGGCACATTGTCTTAACGCAAGTCGCCATTCAAAATCAGCCAGCTGTACTGCAACGTTGCAGTACATTGAGTGTCAGGCAAGCGAGAACTCCTTTGCTGCTAGATATTCGCTGCCTTTCATCCCAAATGTGCAGCAAGTATCTGGTGTAAGACAAATGTAAGATGACAAAATTGGGTGTAAGACCAAAATACCAAATTTTTGAAAATTTGGTGCAGGTTTGAAGGAGTGAATAATGCAACTGTACTGAGCTGGGAGGGGCAATCAAGCTGTCTCACACTTGGACTCAAATTTGAAGATTGATAACACAAATTATGGGATAACGTAGAGTGCTGAATTTTTTGATGAAGTAAGTTTTCGTTTATGATGCAGGTGTATTAATTTAGAACGTTACGATTTGATTCTCATGCGTCGTCCAGTCCCTGTTCCTAAATTAGCAGTTTCACCAGTTACTTCGGTTGAGCGATCTTCTGTTTCACCACCGATTGATTTGCGTCAGACCTTCGTGGACTCGTTTCTAGCAGCGCGGGAGTTGCAACCAAATAGTGTGCGATCGTATCAGCAAGATTTGCAGCAGTTTATGGATTGGTGTGACCGTCCGTGGAATGGAGTCAGTCAACGGCAGGTCATTGGGTTTAAGTCGTATTTGCTCGACGATCGTAAACTGTCGAACAACACGGTGCGCCGAGTTTTACAAACCTTAAAGTCGTTCTACCGCTGGATGAGCCTGTCCGGTCATGTGACGCAGGACCCGACGAGAGGGGTGCAACTCCCGGAAGCTGAAGAAGGCGAATCTCAAGAGTTGTCCGATGCGGAAGTCGAGAAATTATATGAGACAGTGCAGAACTCGAAGTTTCGAGAGCGCGATCGAGCGATCATTACAGCACTACTACATGGACTGCGTGGAGAAGAGGTGTCAAATTTAGATGTGGGCGATTACCAGACACAGATAGTGGAAGGCTATGCGTCGAAGCAGTTGCACATTCGAGAAGCGAAAGCGGGCAGTACTGGGTGGGTGGTGTTGTTTGAGGAAGGAATTGCCGAGTTTGAAACTTACCTTGTCTGGTACAGTGAACAGCTAGGACGACCGCTTGAAGCGAATGATCCGATGTTTTTGTCGTACTCGAATCGGACAAAGAGTCAGAAACAGCGCTTGACGTATTGGGGGATTCGGGAGATTATGCGATCGCTCAAGGAGCAGACTGGGATTGATTTGCATTCGCATCGGGGACGGCATACGTATGCGACGAATTTGCTGATCAGATATGGCTTGGGTGAAGGAGAAGCGATGAAGCTAACTCGACATCGCGATCGTCGCAGCTTTAAACGCTATACAAATAAGAAGGAAATTTACGCGGCTCAGATTGCGATTCTACGAGCTAGTGGACAATTACCTAGCTAAACCAAGAAGAGCTTAGGAACTTTGAAGCGCGATCACATGAAGGAACTACTTCGGATTATCGGAGAAACTAGAAGGAACCGTCAAGCAGTACCAAGAAATAAAGCTAAAATAACTGTTGCCGGGTTGTGTCGCAAGAATGGTAGGGTGGGGAGGGTCAATTTTCTCTCATCTCATTCTAAATGGCTTCTCAATCCTTGTTCAAATGGCGGCATTTTCTGCCTGAAATCATCTTGCTGAATGTGCGGTGGTACTGTCGCTATCCCTTGAGCTACCGGGACTTGGAAGAGATGATGGCAGAGCGAGGAGTCGAAGTGGAACATTCCACAATCAATCGATGGGGATTGAAGTTCGCGCCAGAACTCGACAGACGACTTCGACCGGATTTAAGTGAAACGAATGATTCGTGGCGAGTAGACGGGACGTACATCGAAGTGAAAGGCGAGTGGAAATATCTTTATCGTGCGGTGGATTCGGCAGGCAATACGCTGGACTTTATGCTGAGTGCCAAGCGAGATGGGAAAGCGGCGACGCGGTTTTTCCGTAAAGTACTGAAGGCTCACCACAGCCAAACACCGCGAGTGATTACAGTAGACAAGAATGCTGCTTACTCGGTGGCGATAAACAAGTTGAAAGCGGATGAGACGCTTGCCAAAGAGACGGAACTGCGGCAGATTCAATACTTGAACAACATCATCGAACCGGAGCATCGAAACATCAAGCGGATTGTCAAACCGATGATGGGGTTCAAGTCGTTCAATAGTGCGAGAAGAACGTTGAGCGGGATTGAAGCAATGAGTATGAGCAGAAAAGGACAAGTGAAAAGAGTCAGTCAAGGGAACAGTGTGTGTCAAATGAGGTTCATTGAAGAACTCTTTGAAGTGAGCGCTTAAGACAATACGATTGACGCAGTTCGCTTGTCACTTTATAAAGTTTGCGACAGAACCGTTATTGTTGGGTGGGTGATTGGGAGTGCTACCACAATTCATCTCGCAGCGATTGCAGTCTTGTTTGCCTTTCTAGCAGGTGGAGTGGTTCTGAATGTTCTCAAAGAAGAACTACCAGAAGGGCGAGAAAGCCGCTTCTGGGCATTGCATTAGGTGCAGCATTTTACACAGCACTTCTGCTAACGCTTCAATTAAAGTTTCAAGCCCTATTTGGCTTCTGGCTAGGCACGCTTTACGATGCTGCCCAATGAACAGCGAGCTTAGGAAGTTTGCCTGTCGCTGTCGCACCTTGCGCTAACGTCGCCCCTGGTTTGAAGTTGTCCATTGTCGGAGTGTTCCAAGACTCAGAAAGGCTGCCAACACTGCTCCAAGCGTGTCCATGATGAGGTCTACGATCGTATCATCCAACCCCGGAATCACTTGAGTCGATAAAATCTTCTCGGCTGACCATTCTGCCACTTCCCACAATGCTCCTAATGCAATGCCAAAACTGACGATCGTCACTAGATACAAAATAGTATGCTGACGAAAAATCGTGAGCATCGGTCGATAGACCAAAAAGCTAAAGGCAAGCGTGAGTGCAAAGATGGTGTAAGCATGAACAATCTCGTCATAGAGTCCGGGTGCATTAAACAATCCCCAAACCCAGCCTGCCGCATTCAACAAGGCTGCCAATACAAATAGAAAGTCAAATAAAGTCGGTAGCTTATCATCTTGCACCACGAAGATGAGCGATGCCCCCAGGAATAGCGCAAGCGTTAACGCTTGTTGCCATTGTCCTTGAGCGGCGACCACGATGACGGCTAGTCCGAGTAATCCTTGTCCAACCCAAGCGAGTTGACGATATCCTTTCCATCTTGTGCTAAACATTAGAGTTGCCTCAATTCAAACTTTGTGTCTTTCGGATCTAACGCCGCCAGCGCTTGTTGATAGTGCTGCTCAACATCTTTACGATCGCATTCCTCGGTTAATCCAGTTTGACTGCCGCGCCGAATCATGTCTGCATGATGGCGCAATGCTGTCCGTTGTTTCGGCGTTTTCGTATAGGTTGCAATGAGAGCGATCGCTTCGAGCAATCGAATGGTCACAGCAGCATCGGACTGGGCGTATTGGCGGATTTGGTTGAAGGCGCGATCGACTAGGAATTCAAAGGTGGTTGGTTCTGCAATGATTCGGAGCGTGTGCTGGTCATCATAGCGGTAGGGCGATGGAAAGGTGCGTTGTGCTAGTTGGCTTAAGCCAGCACTGAGGCGATCAATACAGCGAATCGCCGTGAATGGATCATTGACGGCTGGAGAAATCGCACGCAAGGCAATTTCGACTAATTGTTCAATGGGAAACGCAATGTCTTGTTGCTCAGTGCGTTCTTTGCCAAAAATAAACGCTTGCTTGATCTGCTGCGCGAGTTTTTCAGAATTGTATTCAGGCGGATAGACCAGCACGAGAGGAGTGCCCGGCACCCCATACTTTCCCGGTCGCGTTTTGAGGCATAACAGCACATCTGCCCGACAAGCCACTTTCATCAATTTCTCCTGATCGATCGCTTGGAGGTAGCCTTTCTGCGTTGCTTTAATGGAAGCCGATCGTTGCTCAAACTCGTGGGGGATTTCTGTAATTTGCCGTGGTGCGTCTGGTAAACTCTGCCCGATTCGCTCCGGGAACAATCGATCAATTGCACGATCGAGATCATCACTCACATTCGTAATTACTTGTGAGACTTGGATAATCGTCGAAGCATGATGAATAAAATAAACTAAGACTCCAGTACTGAGAACTGCCAGAACAACGCCAACCGTGACCGACATTTGTGGAACAAACGGTGAATAGTTTTCGCCGCGAATGGTTCGCAAAATCAAGACACAGTAAATGAACGTCCCAATCAAGATGCCGAGAACAATCTGATTGCCGATATCTTTCATGAATGTTCGCAGGAGCCGAGGACCAAAATTTGAGGCAGCGAGTTGCAAAGCGACGATCGTAATCGAGAATGCGGTTCCTGCGACGGTGATGACTGATCCAGCAATAGCAGACAACGCAGATCGTGCGCCATCGGGACCGCCTGTGTAGAGCCACCATAAGTTAGTGATGCCGGGCTTTCCGGTGCGATCGAGGTAGAGCATTGTCAAGGCAAGTGCGATCGCAGCAATCAGGATGAGCGACGGTAAAAACCAATAGCTCGATAGCAGTGTGTCCCAGTATTTACTCAGCTTCGTGTTTTTCATGATCAGTGGAAGGATGATGCCCGTTGCGTTGGGAGTTGGGTTCAGCTAGTTTACGGAGTGCATCGCTGATGCTTCGAGAGCGCGGCACTCGATTTTTTCCGGCGGGCCATCCTTCTCGCTGTCGAGCGCGATCGCCATCAGTTTCTTCCGTTTGATCATGAAACAAAATTTGCCGCGTGGGATAGGGAAAATCAATGCCATGTTCAACGTATAGCTTTTGTTTAATCGCGATAAAGTCATTATCGCGCGATCGCAGATCATCAATCCGACGCGGCGGCGTAATCCACCAACGCACTCGAATGTTAACGCTACTTTCTGCTAGTTCCATCACCAACACATCTGGCGCTGGATCGCTCAACACTTCATCCACCTCCTCAAGAGCTTCGTAAATCAATTGTTTTGCCTGCTCTAAATCATCTCCGTAGCCAATGCCCACGTCATACTCCATGCGTCGATTGTCGAACGCCGTATTCACAGTCACAGAATTCGTGAAGAGTTCAGCATTCGGAATCACAATCCGGCGATTATCGTAAGTTCGGATTGTCGTTGCACGAGTCTCGATGTTTTCGACCGTGCCCTCAAAATTCTTGAAGATGATTTGATCGCCAATCCGAAACGGTTCGGTTAATAAAATTAAGATGCCGGATAGAAAGTTCTGAAGAATGTCGCGAAACGCAAAGCCGATCGCTACCCCGCTGATTCCCAATAGCTGAACGAGATCACCTGCTCGAAACGAAGGAATGACGATCGACAATGCAACGAATAAACCAATGAGAATAATGGTTCCTTGCGCGAGTCGCCCTAACACTAAACCTAAGTTACGAGCATGGCGACGATTGGCAGTGGTTCGTCTGACCACTCGCTTAACGCTTCTAGCAATAAAAAAGAAAATGAAAAAAACAATAATCGCGATCGCTAAATTTGGTAGCAGCACTAAGAAGCTGCGTACCATTGATTCAAGCTGTTTCCAGATCGCTGATATCGCAGTAGTCATGAGTTGCTGTTTGCCTATCAGTCGTTGCTGACGAGCTTAGAAAAAATGACGAGAAAAGTCCTCTATCTTCAGGGGTGAATTGCCTTTTAAGGAGCGGTTAAAACAGTAATATTGACTAATGGGGTCACATTGAAGCCTGGATTTAATAAACGAGCTTGAATGGCTTGAGTTAGGCGGTTTGCTTCGCAAGCCCAAAGGAAGCGCGAATCAATAATGTCGATCGCGGCAAACACATTCATTCCTGCTGCTGCGATTTCAGCAGTTAGCCTGTTCCTGGTAATTTTGGGTGTGGCGTGAAGTGCTGTTGGTGCATCAATTGCACTGTTTCCGGCTGTAGAATTTGCGAGCTTTCATACTGCCCCTTTAATAAATGCGCCAGCATAAAGTGAGTCATATCCGTTGCAGTTGCACTCATCGATGCACCAGGAGCAATATTCAAATATAGATATGGCACAAGATGAAACTGACCCTGGCATCTTCGGCAAGACGGTTCTCGATCTTGGCGCAGTGTGTAATGACTCCCCTACGCGATGAGATGGGAAGTCTTCGCGGGTTCTCGAAAATTATGCAGGACATCACTGCTCGCACCAAAGCTGAAAAAGAGCGAAATCAGTTACTCCGACGCGATCAGGCAGCCCGGCTGGAGGCAGAAGCGGCTAATCGATCGACAAACTCCAACTTAGAAAACGATGACTTCGGCTCCCTCTGACTAAAGGCAGAAAGCAAGCTGTTGATATGACATTGCACCTGTTTTCTCAAAATAAAGAGTTTTCTATCCCTACCTCCCCAGAGAGAACTTGAGCTAATTTCTACGACTTTCCACCAGTTTTCCACCCGCATTGCTTACGGTTCAAGTAACTGATGTGCCAATCGGTCTTTATAGCGATCATGATGGCTGTTGCAAGCTTTCATACTTCTAAATCTACTGATTACGTTTGTGACTGCTCAGGCGAGCTTTTTGGCACATTCGGCAATCGTCATCTCAAGCAGCACTCTAGGACGATTGCCACCAAAATTCATTGTTGAGGAGCATTTTTCTCATGGTTTGTAAAACAAGCAGTATTCAGATTCAACAGGGTGTTAAGCGCTCCTTTTCTGGAAGAGTTCAGGGAATGATTACAGCCGGGGTTCTTGCTCTCGTAGTTTCTGCCTGTGCAACTGAGCAACGAGAAGTTGTCGCCCCGATTTCACAAGCACCTGCTTCACCATCACCGACTACTCCTGCCTCACCGACCACTGCTACTCCTGTCGCTCCTGCCACTCCTGCCTCACCAACAGCCTCACCGACTACTTCACCTATCCCAATTACTAGACCGCTCGCGGAGCTAGTCGGGCAAAATGTTACGGTCAGCACGAAAGTCCAAAAAGTGATCACACCCAATGTTTTCACTGTTTACGATGTTGAATCCCTGCGAGGGCAAACCGTCCTTGTTGTCAGTAAAAATCCAGCTCCTCCAGCCAACACTAATATTGAAATGACTGGGGTTGTTCGTAATCTTGTAGTGGCAGATGTTGAGAAAGAGTACGGCATTGATATTACTCCTGAAGTCGAACAGGAATACGTCAATCAACCCTTCGTTGCAGCCGTCGCGATCGGACGAGTAAATTAACTAAAATTCAGCCGCGTCCTAAGCTTATGTTTGAGTTTAATCGCTCAAC
Organism: Leptolyngbya sp. AN10; assembly: GCF_050565645.1. NCBI lineage: Bacteria > Bacillati > Cyanobacteriota > Cyanophyceae > Leptolyngbyales > Leptolyngbyaceae > Leptolyngbya > Leptolyngbya sp. AN10. Next base: position 245,230 of record NZ_JBNXVP010000008.1, on the reverse strand, counting down.
TAGCTTAGGATATTCCTTTCACTACCAAGCGTTGCCACCCCTTAGTTATGAAGCAGCAATCCCGCGCTTCGACCAGTACTGGAGGTCGATCCTCTCGATTTGGGCAATGGCTCGGTGTTGTTGCGATCGTAATTGCACTTTACATTCTGTGGCAGATTCGCCAAGTCTTGCTGCTCGTCTTTGCGGCGGTTGTTGCAGCAACGGTGTTAAATCGACTGGTTCGGGCACTTCAGCGACCTCGGATCAAGCGAGGAATCGCGATCGCAGCATTCTCAAGGTGCTTTATTTTAATTCTGCTGCAATCCAGGATTATTTTTATCACGAACAGAAGGTTCAGAAGTGACTGAGTAAAGTTGTACCCCAATGCCAAGACCGATCAGAAAGGTAATGAATGCAGAAATGCCAACGATAATCCAAGTATCTCTATTCATACGTTACTCCTGTGTACATCCATAGCATTCATGACAACTAAGTTCTTCTTAAACCGTGTTGCTCTGCAAAAAATGCTCAATAAAAAACTGTTCGATCGTTAAAGCGAACTAGCACCCCCAATGTTTCAATTCTATAACTTCTTCAAGATAGCTATGGCTTACTGTTACTTCTTCAAAAGAGTAGGTTCATCGCGAAAGTTCTTCCATAAGTTTGAGGAGTTTCGGGACTAGAATTATTACTCTTTCAGCATGATGTACTTCCGCTCCTCTACTGGAAGGAAAATGATATGAAATTAAGTAGTTCTAAACCCTTTATTTTAGCCTTAGTTAGCGGCATGATCGTTCTATCCGCTTGTGCTTCTAGAAATGACCCCATTACAACAAGCCCTGGTGTTGTAGATGCTCCCAGTACTGCCGACGATCGAATTAATGTAGCACCACCAGAGGAACGCCAAAACAGTATTACTTGGCAACTCGTTAACAATGATGATTTTCAGACGCTGACTCGGTTGATTCAAGCATCAGGACTATCAGAGACACTCGCTCAAAATGTGCAGTACACAGTATTTGCGCCGACAGATCGTGCCTTTGAATCCTTGCCTGCTGGTACACTAGAACAACTCCAGCGACCAGAGAATCGAAAGCAATTAGAGCAATTGATTTCTTATCACATTGTTCCTGCCAAAGTTACCTCGACTTCTCAAGCTTCTGAAATCAATACGTTAACAGGCGCTCCCGTAACAATACAGATTCAAGGCGATCAGGTTCAGGTCAATCGCAATCGAGCTACAGAGCCAAGCATTCAAGCAACCAACGGCATTATTTACCCGATTAACTCTGTTCTTCTTCCTCCTGAATTTTCACTGACTCGAAACAATTAGATGATTGACACAGCGATGGATTTTCAGCGGCGAGAACTTGATCGTCTACAACAATCTGGACTCTTAATGTTTCACTCCTTCTTTCGCTCGATCTGGAGGTACAGTCAACGCACGATCGATAAACTTGTCCACCGACCAAAAGAGATGATTTCAGAGTTGACCGAAGATACCATTGCGATCGCGGTCGATCAGGCAATTCATGTGCTTGAAGTGGCAGGACAACAAGTTCGAGAGCGAGAAATTCCTACAGAGAATGTTCAACTGGAAGTCGGGGTCGAAATTGCAGGCGTGATCAAGTTAAATATCAAAGCTGCTGTTCCTAAATCTGGAGAACTCCAGAACGTGGTTGTCAATGTCGATCGTCACGCATAGTCATCTTAGTCTTTTTTACTTCTTTTTCAATTCTGTTTACCTAGAGGTTCATCATGTTAAAAAACCATTTTCGTAACCAAAATCGACTCATCGCCTCTCTGTTTATTGTTTCGGCTGCTTTTTCAGTTGCATCGATCGCTTCTGCACAATCTAATGACGACACTTGCCGCCGTATTAGTGCAAGCGATGGATTAACGATTCAGCGAGATGCTTCTGGTTATAGTCCAGTGGTCGGTCAACTTGCAAATGGCGCAAGAGTTTCTATCATTAACGGTGGGCGAGATGGATGGGTTCCAATTAATGAACCTGTGCAGGGTTATGTTTCTTCAAGATACTTAAAACAGTGTGGTTCAGCTATTCCGCCCGCAAGCTGTAGACGAATCTCTGCCCCCTCTGGTTCTTATATCAGACAAGCCCCTTCGGTTTCTAGCTCAGTGATTCGGACACTAGAGAATGGTCGATCTGTGAATATTGTAAATCCAGGCGCGAACGGTTGGGTACAAATCGAACTCCCAGTGCAAGGCTATGTTGCAGCATCAAACTTAGCTTACTGCTCACCCGCACAACAACGAGTTCTCAATTAGTTTGGCTCAAAATTCTGACTGTCACGGTAACATTCGTATGCAAACAGAGAAACATTCTAAACCAAAACAATCACAGTACACAAAGCCCCTCTGCAATCGTATCGCGATCGTATTCGATTTCGATGACACGCTAGGAGTCGATAGCTTTGATGAATTGCTCCGGCGACTAGAAGTAGATGTAGATAAATTTCGACAACAGCACGTTCAACCCTTAATTGATCAAGGATGGGACAAGGTTGCTGCTCGGTTCTATTGTCTGATTCAAGAATCGCATCAACGCTCAGATACCAACAAAATCACCCAAGAGCGTTTGATTGAGATGGGTCAAACTTTCCCAATCTATGATGGCGTTGCAGCAATGTTCGATCGCTTGCTCAAAACTGTTCAACAACTTAATCCAGAGACAGAGCTTGAGTTTTACTGCATTACTGGAGGGCTTGGCGAAATTGTTCGGAATACGTCGATCGCGGATTGCTTCAAGCAAATTTGGGGATGCGAGTTTCACTACAACGATCGACATGAAATCGAATTTCTAAAACGCAGTATCAGTCACACCGAAAAAGCTCGTTATCTACTTCAAGTTGCTAGAGGCAGCGGTAGCCCTGAAGAAGACAGTCGCGCTTTTGCTTACCGTGATGCCCCAGAGTCAGAATTGCACGTTCCCCTCGCTCAAATTATTTATGTCGGAGATGGTGCATCTGATGTGCCTTGTTTTTCCTTGATTAATGATGAAAATGGAATTGCGATCGGGGTTTACAAGCCCGATACAGAGCAAAAGTGGGAGAAAGTTGAAGTCACTTCAAGCCAGCGAGTTTCTAACTTCGCCCCCGCTGACTATCATGAACAATCTGAATTGATGCAATCTTTGACCTTAGCCGTTGAATGTCTTTGCAAGCAAATTTCTCTACGTCAACTGAGCATTAGCGAGTAGGTACAGTCACAAACTACAGAGCGGTCATTTTACTACCGATGGTCAGCCAAAAAATTCCGCAAGGATTGTTTATTGTCCTTGCGGAATGCTGTTGTTTTGCCTATGGTGTGGAATATTTCCACGATAAGCATGAACGGTGGAAATTTGGTGGAGTAGATAAAGCTTCTCCTAACTTTCTCTGAACTATCACTTCTCTACAACCGGGCGACCCTCTGAATCAATGTCCAACTCTTCACGACGCAGTGTTTCCTCTGCCATTGCCGTATCTTGTTCGATTTCTTTTCTAACTCGCACTTCCTCACGCACAAACGCTTCTTTGCGAATATCGGGCGTTTCTTCGTAGAGATCCATGTGAGCAACTTCACCTTCTTGGAATCGTGCTTCACCAGGAGCAGCGGATTGGCGCGTTGGTGTCGATCGCTCAATTACAATTCGTTCTTTTTCGACGGGAACCGCCACACTTTGAGTTTCTGTTTCAACGTGTTTCCCGATCGACACTTCGCCTGTTTTTTCACGCCGCTTGTTTGCAACCAGTCGCTCCTCGTAAAGCTTCAGCGAGTCTTGATTCTGATCGTTGTAGTTATACAAGTCAGAATCGTAGTCATAGTTATAGGAATCACGATCGTAGGTCGGCAGAGTTGCCGTACCCATTGTTGCATCTGAGCGATAAACGCCGCGAACCTGCTCTTCGTAGTCGTAATCAATCTCTTCTAGCTCATCGTAGTTGGGCAAGCTTTCGACTTGATCCTTAGTCATGCTCATGGCATAGATTTTACGATCACTATGATCGATCGAGGTGCGACCCACCGGAAGCAGCACTTTTTTACCAAACACCCAAAAGCCTGTATCAACTGCAAAGTAGCGAAGTCGTCCAGTTTCGCTATCAACCAAGATGTCGCAAACTGATCCAACTTTATCGTCTTGAGCATAAACATCAAAGTGCTTCAGATCTCTAAACTCTGAATCCTGGTTATAGCTTGGATAAAAATCTCCAATCTTCATTAATGACATTCTGTTCATCTCCAAAATCAAGGACTTCACTCTTAGCTTATGAACTAATATTCTGTGTTCCTCTATTGAAAGGATGAGATGAACAGAGAACATCCAATTTTCAAGTGAAGATGAAGTAGAAACTCTCTGTTTCTTCCACTTCATTTCCACCTTCACCGCTTACTGTCAAACCATAAGCAAACTTAACCTACCTGCTACCAAACATCGTACTCGCAGTTGTACTGCGAATTGTTCCTCTAAACATTGTGTAGCGATCGAGCATTCTACTAGTACAGAAACCGCGCTACTCTGACGAATCTGTCGATGCTGCAATTAATCTGCAACTAGCACTGCAAACATTCAAAAGGAAAGTACCGTAAGGAGACCGAACGATGAATCGAAACAATTGGATTAAGCTCATTAGCATTGGCATCCTATCTACTGGAGCCACTGTATTACCAATGTCACTTCTTGCCTCAGCTCAAGTTGCCCAGCCGGGTGTTGGTCTTGAGCGGGAAGGCATTTACGACAATGACAATGATGCTTGGGGCTTGTGGGGATTAGTTGGCTTAGTCGGATTATTCGGACTGGTAGGTCGAGGCAAAAATCGAGATGCCAATCGTAATGATGCAACAGCCTATCGCGACCCAAGCAGATACTAGGAAAATTTAACTTTCCTCTAAAAGTTTCTAATCCGTGTGTCTCTCCTTGAACCTTCTTTCCTGCTGTAAGAGGATCTTGCAGCAGGTTTCTCCAATGCTAGTACAGCAGAGTTCATATCAAAATTCAGAGTTTGGGGCAGAGTAAACGGGCTTTTTCGCTAGAAAGATTCACGAATTGAATCACGACATTAACGTTAATTAGGAGAGATTGAGTTATGGCACTCTACAAGGTTGATGATTTCTATTCAGATTACAAAGAAAGCTTTGCAGGTCATGACATCAAGAACTTTGGTGTTTATGCAGATTACGATGACAAGGTTGGCACGGTGAAGAATGTTTTGGTGGATGAAGATACCGGAAAATTCCGTTACTTCATTGTCGATACGGGCTTCTGGTTCTTGGGGAAAGAAGTGTTGCTCCCGGTTGGTTTTGCTCAAGTGGACTACGAGGATAAACGGGTGGTTGTTCCTGGACTGACTAAACAGCAGGTTGAGAACTTACCAGAGTTTTCAGAAGATTTGAGAATTGACGACGATTACGAAGAGCGAGTGCGAACTATCTACAGTCCCTTAGCTCCGACAGACCCTATTGGTGGCACAGGATATCCCCTTCCAGGTCCAGGTATCTACGATCGCTATCCGACCTTCTATGGTGCAACAGGTAGTTTCCGCGACTATGAAAACCAACTGATTGCACGACGCGGCGATCGTTCCCGAATTCGGTAATATTCCTCGTCTGAATGATTGCCGACGAGACAGTTTCCGGATTTTGCAATCAACAGGCAGGTTTCAAGAGTGAACCTCAACTCACTGTAGTGGAGGAACTCTTCACCTGCCTTTTCTTCTAGATTTGCTTGTGATTAGGCAATGTCATTTCTGCCCAGATTGGCAATTGATTTAGCTGCTCCAGCGTTAACTGCACATAGGTTTTAGCAGAACGGCTATTCTCTAGCTTTCCTAAACCAAAGTAACCTGTTTCGCCATCGTGCGTATGAGGACCACTCATTCTCGCCTCGTATCGTTCTTGCTTTTTAGCTTCATCAATCGAGGAACTACCCACCCATTGCCAGCGCGATGGAAAAATAATTGCTCCAACATCATCAACCCAATCGTATTGTCCGTGTAGATGATACATCCGCTGAACTGATTGCAGTCCTACACCTCCATCAAAACACCCTCCAAGTGAAATCACTGTTAATTTCGCATTCAGCGAATCTTTTAAATAGGGTGCTGCTCCTAACGCGATTTGAACACCACCGCTTGTTCCCATGAGGATGATGTTGATGGGTTGATGAGGGGAGATAGGATGAGCCGCGTTCATGCGATCGACGACTGCTTTTGCAATTCCCTGACTATAAATCGGGCTGTAGCGATCGTCAGCAGACATAGCAAATTGCCAGAGATTGCGAATCTTGACAAGCACATCTAAATCATTCAACCAGCCCTCAGCATCCCAAGCCGCTTTCCATAATGCTCCCTCAATCGGTAGTTCGCCTAAGTTGTTGCTTGCAACGGAATATGGGAAAACGTCTTTAACCGCAATGCAATTCGGATGTTGTTCAACCAAGCGATCGATTAACCAGGTTTGACCAGGCGATAGATCGTCTGCGGCAAAATCGCCAACACCCGGAAAGAAAACAATATAGCAATTAATGGAGGTAGGACTGGCTGGAACGGAGCGGATGAACCCATTGAAGCCCGCTGTCGGTGCGGTGTTTAGTTGCACTTGTTCATCATCCTGTCTTAACCACCAAGCGATCGTTTCTACTGGAGCCATAGTTCCCCAAGATAGCATCAGCCCACTTCCTAGAAGCAAAAGCTTAACTGCTTGACGTTTTAATCGATGATAGAAGCGGTACATTTAGATTACAGCAGTTATAATGTGAAGTGAATCATTTATGCTATGTGAGATTTATACTTAAACCAATGCTTACTGCAATAAAACTGAATAAAGATGCAGTCATCCTCTATCACAAGTTATAACGTATAGAATCTTGAATGTTTAGAGAATCTCCAACTCGCAAAAGCAATTACAAGTATTGATTAGATATTGATCTAGCTACTGTCACCTTGAATTCTTTGTGCTATTCCAATTGCAAGATGGCGCTATAGCAGAAAATCATCACAATTATGGGCATCAGATTTCCTACCTTTGCTATGGAAACTTCGCCTCTCCCGATTGTTTTTCTCTCCGCCTTCTTTGCGGTTCTTCTAGCGATCGTTCACGTTTTTTCCGGTAGGCTACGCTTTCTGAGAACGACCCCACGTAGCCGATGGCTTTCCTTTGGCGGTGGCATTTCGGTAGCGTATGTCTTTATCCACATTCTGCCTGAACTAGACGAGTATCAGGACACCATTCGAGATAGTGTTGCTGCCGAACTTGCTTTTTTAGAACACCACGTTTACTTACTTGCTTTGCTAGGGTTAGCTATGTTCTATGGGCTAGAGCGTGCTGCTGATGAATCTCGACAGCGCAATCAGAAAACAGGGGACGGAGACGTAACTACGGCTGGAGTGTTCTGGATTCACATGGCATCATTCGCGGCTTATAATGTGCTGATCGGTTATTTGTTGCTGCATCGTGAGCAGACAGGGCTTCTCAGCTTACTGTTCTTTGCTGGTGCAATGGGAGTGCATTTTGTGGTGAATGATTACGGTCTGCGTGAGCATCACAAGCAGAGATATGACCGGATTGGACGGTGGCTTTTAGCGGCAGCAATCATTGTTGGATGGGTGATTGGAAGCGCGATCGCAATTCACGAAGCCGCAATTGCTGTTTTATTTGCCTTCTTAGCAGGCGGAGTCGTTCTCAATGTTCTAAAAGAAGAGCTACCAGAGGAACGGGAAAGTCGCTTTTGGGCATTTGCGCTAGGAGCAGCAATCTACAGTACACTGCTCCTGGTTATCTAGAATTTTCATTAGAACCGAGAGCGATCGTAGGTCAGCATTCTTGCTCTCTATAATCATGACAGTGTTTTTGTTATGAAAATGAATCAGATATAAGACGCAAGTTGTTTAGCCTATAAATTCGAGTATCTCCACAAGATTTCCACCTTTTATTTGTATACTTGCGCGTTCATTTTCACGAGTTAAAAGTTGATTACTTGTTCTATAAACTTTAAGAATTAGGCTTATGGCAAGGATTCCAACTCAGGAAAACGCGACTACAAAGGCTGTCTATTGCGATGTTTAGAAAGTATTGAGAATAATTATTTAATTGAGTTTCTATCAATTGAGGGAGAGAAAAGATTGCGAGAATTACTATGCTTAGAAGGCAGTTAAAAAGAGAAATTCGACACATGAATCGATCAAGTTTCAATCAATTGCTCCGTCGCTCTCAGTTCAATCGCAAACTATACAAGCGCAGTGGAGTAGCAGCCCTAGCACTCATGGCATTTATTCTGCCTGCTTGTAACCTAAGTAATCAGGCAACGGCTCCTAACAATGCAACTGCTCAGAAGGTTGCAAGCAATACCGATCGCTGGATTGGACAAACTGTAACGATCCGAAGCGAACCGCTCCAAAAGATTGCTCCAAATACCTTTACGATGAGCAGCAATCAGTTTTTTGGGCAAGAACCAATTTTGGTAGTCAACGCATCGGGCAAACCGTTTGTCCTACCCACGACTCAAGGACCTGACGTTCAAGTTACTGGACAAGTCCGCCGATTCGTTCTGGCTGATATTGAGCGGGAGTACAAGTTAGGCTTAGATCCCAATCTGTATCGCGATTATGAAAGCCAGCCTGCAATCATCGCACAATCGATCGCGCTTGCTCCCGAACCTGGAGATATTGGTCAGAATCCAAAGCAGTATTACAACAAAACGATTGCGGTCACTGGAGAAATTGAGGCGGTGCAGAATCCGCAAGTCTTCACATTGGATGAGGATAAACTGTTTGGCACACAAGATTTATTAGTCTTGAATGCCCGACCCTTGCAAAATGCAGCCAATCCAAATTTAGCTGTCAAACCCGGAGATACGATCGCGGTTACAGGAGTGGTTCGTCCTTTCGTTGTTGCTGACTTAGAGCGAGAGTACGATTTTAACTGGGACCAAGGTTTCGTGCGGACATTAGAAGCAGAGTATCGGAATCGCCCGGTTTTAGTAGCAGATGGACTCTACCCCTCTGCAATCCCCGAATAAGGCATCGAGCGGAAAATAGGCTGTAAGACAGTTCAAATGTAGCATTCAAGCTTAGTTAACCTTGCAGTCAGGTTTGAGGGCTATGTCCCTGCGTCAAATCTCTATCAGTGCCAAGAAAATCGGTGTTGTCGCTCACCGCGAGTCTACTGATTTGAAATTCCGCAAAGATTTGAACTGATATTACAACCTATTCCTTTAGAAGCAAATTTACTAACTCATCATGTTTTTCCACCAGTTTTCCACGGTTGATCTCTAACGTTTCTGGTAGCAGGATCAGAATGTTGAAAATACTGTGTTAGCTTATCCAGACACCTATTAATGAGACTTGAAGGAGGAATGATAGTGCTGCGGAAATTTGATATTTACTATCCAAATTACAAAGATCCTTTTGGCGGCTCCACAATCAGAAATGTTGATGTGTATGCAGCTAACGATGAGAAAGTAGGCTTAGTAAAAAACATTCTCGTCGATGAGGAAACAGGTCGTTTTCGGCTTCTGATTGTTGAGACGGGATTGGAGTATGTTGGTAGACAGGTGCTAATTCCTGCGGGTTTAGTGCAACTTGATCACAAAAAGCAATGTATTCGGATTTCTCAACTCGCGAAGCAGCAGATTACAGATTTACCCGATTTTGCTGGCGAGTTGAGAAATGGAAGTAATTACGAGGAAAAGATCAGCCATATCTACGCTTCTTTAACCTCTAGTGTAGGGATCTATGGCACAAAATATTCTCTTCCGCATTCTGAAATCTACGATCGCTTAGACTATCTCAACGCAAATGGAAGCTTCCATGAGTATGAAGAGCTTTTAATGGCACAGCATTACAATTGACTTCTCCCCTCGATGAATCAGAGGAAAGAAGTCAAGTCAGTAGGTATGCAAAACGAATCACGGCTGGATTTTATCAGAGCCTCTGTCTCTATCACCGAGTCATTAAACGTAACGAAGGAGCCATAACGCGAACAAATGCGAGGGATAGAACAAATAGAACCATTTTGCTTTCTGTCCTTGCTGATAATTTGCGAGAGACAGCAAGAACGGTACAAAAATGACGGGAAACTGAAAGAGAAAAAACTCTGGAGCAACAATCAGCAAACTAAGGTTAAAGACGATCCATTCCGTCCACCAAGACGCACTCGCTCGAAAACGATGGATTAGGGCAATCAAGGCGATTCCGTAAGCTTGATATTCCAGGAACAACAACTGAGCGATCGTAGCTCCCACAACCCAGATTAATAGCTGCCATCGTGGAAATTGCCGCACGAGTCGCAGACAGAGCAGCCCCAGCAATAATGTAAACAAAATGTTCCATAGCGTTGAGCGAAATAGAAGCCGATAAATCGGCTGAGATACGATTCCCAGCAATAATAAGCGCAGGCAATACTGCCCGAAATGACGGGTATGTTTTTCACCCTCAACCAGCAGTAAGACAAAGAGCGGAAAGCTAAAGCGTCCTAGAATGCGGAAAATCAATCTGTCCGGGAAAAAGACTGTGCCAATGTGATCCACCAGCATCAAGACTGCTGCTAATAATTTGATTTGATAGTTGTTTAGAGACATGAGGCTACGAGACCACGCAATAAATAAAATAATGGCAAAATCGCGTCTAACATTGAAAGCTCAGGTAATCTATATCCTCGCTTTCTTGCGGCACTCTGAACACGCAAAATCAAAATAAGTCCAACTACAGATTGATCTGTAGACGGTGCTAGATTGGTCACTCTGTTTATGATGGGCAATTCACCCTTCTAAGTTAGAGCCATACATCTGTCGTGGTGAGGAATTACGCAAGGTTGTTCTTAAAGTTCATGCCTGAGCCAGATAAAAAAACATTGAGCTAGCTATAGGCTAGTTCTAGACTATCCACCGCATAAACAGCGAAAGGAATTTGATGAACCCACTTCAAGAGCAAACAGCCCCACTGACTGAGGAACGTTTTCAGCAGGAAATTAGATTGAGTCCACAAGAGCGACAAGACATCATCGAACGGATTCGTCCCAGTGCCTTAATGATTCACGAAGTCATTCGTCTCGAAGGCGAACGTCAACTGCGCCGCCCCACTTCTGCGCTTGCTTGGTCTGCTTTAGCGGCTGGATTATCGATGGGATTTTCGCTAGTCGCACAAGGTTTACTTCGCGCAAATTTACCCGATCAGTCCTGGAGCGCGATCGTAGCTAGTTTCGGTTACAGCGTTGGCTTCGTGATTGTGGTTATGGGTCGGCAGCAGCTTTTCACAGAGAACACTTTAACCGCGATTCTTCCATTGCTCTCTCAAACGAGATTAGCCGTGCTGCTACAAGTCCTGCGTTTGTGGTCAATTGTGTTGCTGAGTAATCTCACTGGAGCAGGCTTATTTGCGATGGTGATTGGAAACATTCAGGTGTTTTCGGTTGATGTCCAACGGGCTTTTACAGAGATTGGATTAGAAGCGCTCAAAGGTGGAATAGTAGAAACATTCTGGCAGGGAATTTTTGCAGGATGGTTGATCGCTTTAATGGTCTGGTTGCTCCCATCCGCAGAAGCGTCTCAGTTCTGGGTGATTGTTTTGATTACTTCTTTAGTCGGTTTAGCTGAGTTATCCCACAGTATTGCAGGCTCAGTTGAGGTGCTATACCTGGTCATGACAGGGGCAGCAACTTGGGGACAGTACCTTGGACAATTCTTAGCACCCACATTACTTGGCAACATTGTGGGTGGAGTGTCGCTTGTGGCTGCACTGAATCACGCCCAAATTGCTCGATACAACGATTAGTCGTGTTGCTGAAATCGTTCTACAGAGAGGGGTTAACGAGGCTGATTTAGCTTAATGTTCGAGGAACGACTGCAAATCTTCAATATGGGAAGCGCGATCGCAGTTATAGCCACACCAAACGAGTTATATCGGCAGTATGAATCAGGCAAGCCCACCCGAACCCTCTCTGTCTCAAGCTCGTAGCGAAGTTCTCCAACAGCTTGAAGACTAGCTCGATGTACCAATGTTGCTCTTGAGCTTTGTTTGGCTGGCGTTGTTTATGGTGAAACTAATTTGGGGACTCAATCCGTTTCTCGATACCGCGAGTACGACTATCTGGGTTCTGTTTATCTTCAATTTCTTACGGCTTGGTTGCATGAATCGAAAAAGCGACTGTTCTAGGATTGAGGGAAGCTGAGATTAAGCTTGTCGATAGCTATCCGGTTTAGCAATCTGAATCATGCGGACACCTTCGGTGCAGCGAAGCTGGAGAGTGCCGCACATTTAACCAATAGCTCAACAGCTTGATTGTTAAATCGACGCGACCGAAGATTGCCGCTCAAACAGCCACTGCCTGTGTACGACATTCCCAAGACGTTAGGGGTGGATGATTTTGCTTTCCGTAAGCGGTTGAGTTATAGAACCATCCTAGTCGATAAGGATGTTATTAAGAGAAACCTTCTGCTGACATCTGTTGATCAACACGAGACTGGATTATGAGTTTTCACAGTTGGTTGTGCCAATCTTAAAGAGAAGCAAATCGCGGAAATTTCGCCGCCAACCGCTTGCTGCCGATCGCCTGCGTCAACTTCAAGCCGAGTTGTTAGACGAAGCTACTTCGGATCGTCCGTATTTTGTTTTAATGATTAGCTCCTGCGTTATTGCAACGCTTGGACTTTTGTGTTCTCTCCTGAATCATTGCACTCGAATCACCTGTGTGGGTAACTCACTGATTCCTTCAATCGGTGGGGAAATTGTGACACCACTTGGAAGGAGCGTAATATTAGTTCCGGTCGATCGAGTAATTGAGTAAGCCTCAATTTGACCTGTTCGTGGGTTGAGTGTTCCTGTCACGGCGATTGGTTCATTGGGGGCTAGATTAATCGCATACTGTCCAGTGGTGACAACAATTTGATCATTACTACGGTTCAGGATAAATCGATTTCCAGTAGGATTGCTAACGGTTCCATAGACGAACAGAAGAGAGGAAGCATTGCTGCGTTCGGGGGTACTTCCCGAAGTTTGAGCGGATCGAGCGGATGTTTGAGCAAGTGCTGGTAATGCAACTAAGGACATCAGAGTTGCAGAGATAATGGGTATCAAAGTGTGTTGTTTCATGGATAGTTCCTCAAAAATTGTATAGTCTCGATGCAGCTAGCTAAGTCAACATCCTGAAAAATCTCGTCAAACGGTGCTGCAAAACCCTTTTAGTCAAAACTGCTCGGATGAATCGTGTCAGACGATGCTGAGAGCAATGGCTCAGATTAGCATCATAGCTATGTTTGTTGCTCTATCAACTGGTAGAGATAGTTAAATAAGACACATCAGCCCACTAAACCATCGTCTGATTTCGCCACTTTGTCCGTGTTTCGCTCTAAGCAATTGAAGATACGAGTGAGTAATTTTGAATCCGCGATCGATTTATTTACACAATCATTTGCGCCCGCTAAAGAGATTTGATGAATGGTTTCAATATCGGTATGTATTGTGAGAAACAAGATTGGCAAGTCAGACCAATGGGGATCGCTGCGAATAACCCGACAAAGTTCAATCCCATTCAAGTAAGGCATCTCGACATCTAGAATGAGCAAATCTGGAGCGCAATCGTTGAGAACTTGCCAGAATTGTTCTGGGGCTTCAAGTGTAGTTAGCTTTAGGGACGAAGAGGCGAATCGCGATCGCATTGTACTTAAAACTTGTGGATCGTCGTCAACGAGTAGAATTTTCGCTTCAGTCCAATCACTTTTCTGGCTTTCAATCACTTCTTTAAGAATTGCAGTAGCCGATAGTGATTTGTGCAGAAATTTGTTTCCCCCGCGTCGAGCAACTTCGGCTCGATCGAGTAATCCCTCTCGTTCAGTCCAAACAAAAATCTGTAAGGGTTGCTCAGATAGTTCCGACAGCAGCGTTAAGCCCTCTTGGAAGCTTGGGGCACTCTCTAGATCCAAAAGCACAATATCAGGAGCTTGAGCGGCAACAATCCCCAGACCTCGCTCGACGTACAAATCGGATTCAACTGTAGCTGTGATAGCTTGCAATTGCCAATTTTTTGCTGCTTCTGTTAAGCGTTTAACCGATTCTGAATCCTGACTCAGCACGAGTAGCAGAGCTTGATTTTGGGGAGACAAGCGTTCAAGCGCGGGCACATCCTCGAATAGATCACGAAGTTGATTCACGGCTTGGTTAAGCGTTTGAGCTTGATTGGTAAGGTTTTGAGCCTGAAGTCCATCCTCGATCGCTTCTGCCCATCGAGAACCTTCTGTCCATCCAAGGGTTCCTAATGCTCCAGCTAACTTGTGTGCCTCATGTTGAGCTTGCTGGCGTAGTTCCTCGCTCAAGCTGCCCTGATTTAGTGCAAGAATCGCTTGCTCTAAAATCGTTACGCGATCGCTCAATTTCGTTTTGAAACTGTCTCGCGCTTTTTGAACCGCTAATGCTGTTTGCTGTTCGATTTGATCGGGTTGAGATGGTTCTGAAGTGTCTGCTTCCGAGGGATTCAAGCGGTAGCCCAACCCGTAAACTGTCTCAATCAAATCAATCGGTGCGCCTGCTCGATGCATTTTTTGCCGCAAGGTTTTAATATACGATTTGATGGTTGCTTCTTGAGGCGGATCGCTTAAACTCCACAAATGATCCACGATCGCGCCCCGGTTGAAGGTGCGGTGACTATAGCGCAAAAATAGCTCTAGCAATCGGTACTCTGTTGAAGTGAGATTTACAGGGCGATCGCCATACACAACCTTACAAAGGCTTGGGTCAAGCTGCAATTTGCCCCATTCCAAGATTGGACTTGCAGAACTGCTTCCTCGACGCAATAGTGCCCGAATTCGAGCCGTTAACTCTAGAAAATCAAAAGGTTTAATCAGGTAGTCATCCGCTCCGGCATCTAACCCCACGACTTTATCAGTTGTGGACTCTTTCGCGGTCAGCAAGAGAATTGGTATTTGATGTCCAGCTTGGCGCAATTGTTGACACAAGGTTACGCCATCGAGTTTGGGTAACACCACGTCGAGCAAAATCAAGTCATAGCTCTCGTGTACAGCATTCAGCCAGCCAATTTCGCCATCTGTGGCAACGTTGACCACATATTGCTGTTTGGTCAGCACGTCTGAAATTGCACTGGCTAATACATCATCATCTTCTACCAGTAGAATTTTCATCGCGCCTCCTTAGTTTTAGCTCTTGTCTTTACTCAGCAGCACCTTGAAGATGAAGAGCGGTTGTTATCACTTGTTGAACTGTTATTTCAGCTACCATACTAGATTATAAGAATATCGTGTACAGGTGTAACTATAGTTCAGTGGCAGCAATGTCATCAAAGAAAGTAGTCACATAAATACTTTTGTACTTCCGCTGTTGATGTTCCTGTTGGAACCCGACTCCGGAGGGATGACAATAATTCTTTGATGATTTCAGTAATCAATCCATTTCTGGAAGATTTAGTTGCATTGATCCTCCACCTTATTTCTACCTTCATTTTATAAACTGACTGAGGCTGTATCAGGTTCTGGAGTTCAATCATGCCCCAGTCGAGAATCTATTTGACCCTTCCTATCATGCTATTAGCTATTCAAGATGTTTTATCAACAGAGCCATACTGCGATTATCGACAATCGCTGCGATTTGCACAATTCCGAAAACATCTGATTGCATCAATTTTTGCGCGAGTTCGGATTGACTATAAAGTTTTTATCGATGATGCTCATGCTCCTTGTCCTTCAGCGATCGAGTCCGAATCTTTGCTCAAAGAGTTTGTACGCCAAGAGATGAATGATTTAATCCAAGAAAATCAAATCGTGCGTGGATCGAGTGTGATCGCGATCACTACAAGTTAGACAGAGATACTTCCTGCAATTCACCTGTGTTCTATATCTCTAGGTATAACTTAAAGCTCATTACACCGATTTCCACCTGTTTTCCACCTGTGCGCCTTAGTGTTCAAAACATAAGGATTTCGACTTGATTAAAGACAGTTTGCGCCATTGATAGCGTTGAGACTGTCTTCACAGTATTTCTGTCTCATAAGGTCTATTATGCGTATGCTTGACTTAAAAAATAGCAGCTTACTTGGAGGTGTCTTCAGTGGATTGATCCTTGGAGTTCCTCTCATCTCCACAGCCGCACTAGCCACACCAAATCCAAGGGTCAATCCCTGCCCCAGCGTCTACTATGAAGAGCCTTATAATAGTCGGCTGATTGTTCCACAAACTTGTCCACCGAACGCGATCACTCAGTTTATCCGCCAAAATCCAAGCGCATTGAATCGTGCAACAGGAGGCGTTGGCAGCGATTTACCAGGACGCAATCTAACTCCAAATCGCATCGTGCCTTCAGATGCGCCCACGACACCTGGAACTGTGGGTCAACGACCGAGCGTTTTCAGCGAAGCCCCTTATAACCGCAATCCTCCTGGAACGCCGATGACGCTTCCGGTTCAGCCTCCCTTACCAGAACAGCGATCGCAACCCGTTGCAAGCGTTGTTCCGAGCAATGGCACGATCAATGTGAGGGTGAAAAACGAGACGAATGCGATCGTGACCTACGAAGCTGTCCAGTACACGCAAAGACGGGTTTTAAGACCAGGCGAAGAGGCTGTGCTGCAAAACCTTCCTGTTCCTGTAACCGTGACATTTGTTCGGCAGGATAATGGCTTTGTCGAGGTGATTCCAGTTACGACACCCGAACAAGGAATCTTATCGCTTCAGTTAGATGAGGATCGTAATCCATTAGATTCAAATCAAGGCGTGATTCGAGTTCAGCGCAACGGTCAAGTGTTCCTGAACTAGAGGCGAATCAGAACGTTCAATTAAAATCAATTGCACCATTACATCAATCATTGAATGAGGAGATTTTTTCAGTGAACAACAATCCTGCTACTCTCAAGAAGCACAATCAAACAAATCTAGTTCAAAGGCTTTGGAAAGCTAGAGGTGCTGCACTTGCTCTAACTGTTGCCGTTACTGTTTTGCCTGCTTGTAACCAGGTGACTCAACAAGAAGCAAGAAACGCAACAGCAGAAAACTTGTCAGAAAACCCAAGTCAATACATTGGCAGAACTGTAACGATCAGAAGTGAAGCAGTTCGCAAGATCGGTCCCAGCACCTTCACAGTGAGCGGTCAACAGTTCTTTGGAGGGCAGCCGATTATCGTGGTTAACGCTTCAGGGACTCCGTTTGTGCTTCCTGAAAATGAAAATGTTAACGTACAGGTGACAGGTCAGGTTCGTCAATTTGTGTTAGCAGACATCAATCGAGACTATAATCTCGGTCTGGGTGCAGATCAGTATCGCGAATATGAAAGTCGCCCTGCAATTGTTGCTCAATCGATCGCATTAGCACCAACTCCAGGACAAATCAGCCAGAATCCATCTCGCTACTATGGAAGAGCGATCGCAGTGACTGGAGAAGTAGAGGACGTAAGGGGCGCAAATGCCTTCACACTCGATGAGGATCAGATCGTTGGAGGGCAAGACTTGCTGGTTCTAAATCGTGCTGGGCAACCGATTCAAGACGATCAAACCGTTGCTGTAACAGGTGTGCTTCGTCCGTTTGTTGTTGCTGAGTTAGAGCGCGATTATGACTTTAATTGGGATCAAGGCTTTGTGCAGCAGCTTGAAGCCGAATACCGCAATCGCCCTGTGTTGGTTGCAACAGGCATTTATCCTTCTGCACTTTCGCAAGACAATAATGACGCACTTTGGGGACTGTTAGGACTGGCTGGTGTGATCGGTCTATTTGGACTTGCAAATGGCGGACGGCGTAGAAACGATCGCTCTGAACTGCGCGATGATGCACCTATTTATCGTGATCCCAGCATTCGCTAACTATCAGTTAGATTGTATCGTGTTCCTTTATTGCGAACAACGATCGCTAAAACAGATGCTTTACTAGATGCCACAGTATCATTCAGTTTCTCCGTATCGTCAGGGATGGTCGTTGAATCGTTGCTCAACACTATTTTGTGTATCTGCCAAGGTAAATAACACTATGCTGATGCCATAAGTTACACATAATGGTTTTCGAGCCAATTCGCTGCCCGACCTGTAGCAATTCGGGGTTTAACCTTGGTCAAACCTCAACTTCTCAATTTAGAAAACAGTCAGGCTATCAAACAGTTGTCCCAGAAAAAATGGTAGAGCTAATTTCTTACCCAGAAACAAGTCGCTCTACGATCGATCGACGGGAGGCTCAAGAAGTGGGACGAATTTTCCTATTCGCTAACTTTTCTGGAGCGGTCAATGAGGCGATCGAAGCCGCATTGGTGACGATTCAGAAACAAGTGGCAGCGGAGCTAAGGTCGCAAGGTTTCACAGTTTCAGAAGTTCCGCCAGAACTGGAACTCGCTGAGGCAATCATCTGGATCAATCGTCGATCGAGTCCTGGTGATGTTGCTTTCTCGATTCAAACGGATGCTTTCTCTAATCCCGATGTTAGAGGAACCGCTGCTTTTTACATTGCAGGCAATGAGGAGCGGCGGCAGCAAGCCGAGCAACTGATCCAGCAACTTCTGGTGAATGTTCCTAGCTTAGTCAGCCGAGGTGCAAGACCTGATACTGAAACCGCATTTGGCAGCCTTGCCTTTACTCGTCAAGTTCCGATTCCGTCGATTGTTCTAACGGTTGGTTTTGAGACGAGTCCGCTCGATCGAGCAATTATTCTTGAGCGTCCTCAAGCGATCGCTCAAGGTATCGCAAATGGATTAGCTCTTCTGAGCCGAAACGCTTCTGATGATTCAACACCGCGCCCCTATCCACCTATTAATATCAACCTGAATGGGCAGATTTACGGGGAGCAAGGAATCATCGTGAATGGTAACGCTTACGTTCCGGTTGATCTTCTAGATCGACTCAGGGTGGACATCACTCGCCCCAGGAATGTGCGGTTGGTTACGTATGGTAACGTAACTTACGCTAGAGCGATCGACCTTCAAGAAGTTGGTGTGTTTGTTGGGTGGAATCCAACGAATCGTACTGTTGTTTTACGGACAATTCAACCCTTTGATCCAAATGCAATCAGCAGCATTATCGGACGCGGCTATCTTCAAGAAGAAACGCTAGAAGCATTTTTGCGTCAGGTTAATCCACAAGCTTTGGAAAGATTTCCTGACATTGTGGATTTGTATTTGGAAGAAGCCGCGATCGAGGGAGTGAATCCTGATATTGCGTTCGCGCAAGCCTTGTTAGAAACGAATTTTTTTCGCTTTGGGGGTAGCATTCAGCCGAGTCAGAATAACTTTGGAGCGCTGGGAAGTGTGGGAGGAGAAGCGGCTAGTTTTCCCAATGCCAGAATTGGAGTACGTGCCCACATTCAACTCTTGAAAACCTACGCAAGCTTAGAGCCGATTGTTCAAGAAATCGTAGCTCCACGTTTTCGTTTCATTGCACGCGGGATTGCTCCACGGGTTGAGCAGTTAAGCGGACGGTATTCTGCCGATCCAGTGTATGGAGAAAGAATCTTAGCAATTCTCAGACAACTCTATCAATTCGCTGGTTTGCTTTAGCGTGTCTTCTATCGATAAGCACTGATATAAGAAACAAGCTTCAGAATATAACTTAGGACTGAGTTATGACTATCGTAGTGTAGAAGTCGATTTTTAATCACAAAGATACTTTTGCTTTAGATGCTTGTGCTAATCAAAGAAAATTTGGCAATAGCCTGAATCAGCAGTAAACTCTAGAGAATTGGAGATTAAAATGAGCCAGCAGATAGAATCTTCTGAACAAGCGCGATCGCAAGACGACAAGCAGATTCCCCAGGCTCCTCAAGGTAGACAATGGCTCAAGTGGCTAGGTCCAGGTTTTTTGTGGATGCTTTCTGCGGCAGGTTCGGGAGAACTATTATTCACTCCTCGCATTGCTGCCTTCTATGGCTACTCGTTGTTATGGGCGTTGCTGGCTGCTGTAATTCTGAAATGGTTCATCAACCGGGAAGTTGGACGATATACAGTTTGTTCTGGCGCAACAATCTTAGAGGGGTTTAAGCAAATTCCGGGTTCCAAAAACTGGGCAGTTTGGATCATCCTATTACCTCAGTTTGTTGTTGCAATCTCGACAGTTGCAGGACTTGCAGGTGCAGCTGCAACCGCTCTCATTCTGGCAACAGGCGGAACAGCCCAACTTTGGACTGTCATCATTATTGTGGTGACGGCATCGATCGTATTGCTGGGACAGTACAATGTCGTAGAAAAAATTTCTTCCTACATTGGTATCGCCCGCACTCTCGCAGTGGTAACGGCTGCTATCCTAGTCTTTCCAAGACTGGGGCAACTGACTTCAGGGCTAGTTCCTCAAATTCCACAAAATGTTCGATATGAAGATATTCTGCCTTGGTTGGGGTTTATGTTAGCGGGTGCTGCGGGATTGATGTGGTATTCCTACTGGGTGGAAGCAAGAGGCTATGGTGCAACCGATTTGAGACGAGAAGAACCGCTTGATTTGAATCAACTCGATCGCGAACCCAAGAAACGGTTACAGGGTTGGCTGGCAGTCATGACCTTCTCGAATACACTAGCAGTCGTTGGGGCGCTTCTCGCTGCGTTATCGTTTCTGATTCTGGGTTCAGAACTTCTGCGTCCAGAGGGACTCGTGCCTCAAGAGGATCAAGTCGCGCAAACATTAGGTCGCTTACTAGGAGATTTGTGGGGACCGTTCGGGTTTTGGTTCATGATCGCGATCGTATTTGTTACGTTCTGTAGCACAGTGTTATCGGTTCAAGACGGATTTGGGCGGATGTTTGCAGACGGAACTCGGATTTTACTGCGAGGGTTCGGGCAACAAGGACGTTGGACAAATGAACAGTTCTTACAGAAGTTTTACGTCGTCGTGTTGACGGCGGTATTACCAATCACAGTGTATCTATTGTTTGGACAGCCTGTGGGACTCCTTCAGACCGCAGGTGCGATCGAGGCTGCCCATATTCCAGTTGTTGCCGGATTAACTTTATATCTGAACCATCGGTCGCTGCCTAAAGGATTGCGCCCGTCTCCTTTTTCTTTCTGGGCGACTGCGATCGCAGGATTGTTTTTTGCTATCTTTGCAGTAGTCTACTTGCTGCAATTGCTGGGAATACTCGGTGGATCGAGTGGAGCTTAAAACCAGGAAACTGCTTCTAATCATTTTGTTGTTCCAATTCGGTTGGAACAATCGGCGGATTTGCAGTTTGAGAGTTCCGAGAAAGGGACTGAATCTCGGTTCGCAAGGCTGCGATTTCTGCTTGTAACGCTTGAATCGATTTGGCTCCTGCGATCTCGGCTTCCTCGTTTTCAGCATCTCGACCCATAAAGAATGTTGCGATCGTTGCTGTGACATAGCCAAAGACAGCAAACGCATACAGCGCTAGTACAAAACAGAGAATCCGACCTTCTGGCGTTTCGGGGAAATAGTCTGACCCCATGGTGGTCATCAACATCGCGGTCCACCAGAGCGCAGTCCCATAGTTCTCTAAGCCATTCGGCACTTCTTGTTCAAACGCATACATTCCCGCTGCACCGACTAAGATGACAATGGTGGTTGAAGCAACGACATAGCCAAATCCTCGGCGGCGAAAACTAGCACTGAGCGATCGCATTCCTCGATTCGTCCGAGTCATCACACCGAGCAATCGAACCCCTCGCGCTGCCCGCACAACCCGAAAAATTCGCAGCGTTCGCAAAGCAGGCAACGCGAGAGAGCCGAGCGTTAACCAATTCCGCTGAAGATAGATGCGCTTGTTGGGTGCTAGGGCAAATTCTAATAGAAAATTAAGAATAAACAGAATCCAAATCGTGACGCTCGCCGCATCTAGCAGTGGATTTAAGCCCCAAATTAATTCAACAATCAATAAAGCCAGCCAAACAAAGCTCAAGACTAGCATCGGAACATCGAGCCAATCTTCAAGCTGTTGCAGCAGTTCACTTCGAGTTTGGGACAGAGAAGCCTCTGACTGTTGTGGATGAGTCATGGTTTATTGTCGCTGTAACCAGTTCACCGTCGCAACAGACGCGATCGTGCCGAGAAAATGAGCCGTGATGCCAACCATATTTGCCATTGCTACAAGCACATCTACAGGACGGATAACCCGTGTGGGTGCGTAAAGTGCAACCCCTTGAGGTACTGCGATCGACTTCGCCAACAACACCCCCAATGCAGCACCGCCCCCCAAAATTGTCAGTCCCATGCCGATGAGTCCTGCAATAATGCCAATTCGTAGAACCTGGAGGACTTCGCTCTTTTTCGGATGTAGTAGTGTCTCTGGATGGCGCAATCGGCGAGCGAATCGCAGTTGGCGAAATGCGAGGTAAGCAGTAAACAGGAGTGCTAAAATTCCGGTCACTGCCCAAAAAATTCCGATACCTAGTCCGGGAGTCGTCCCATCAGAGACACCACCATAGATAGGCGCACCTGGAACCGCAGGAGTAACCGCCGCTTGGGTAAAGTTCCGTCCTGCAATAGCAAACACTAACATCACTCCGGCAACAACGGCTAAACCAAGCTGCGTCACAATTCCTAACCATCCAATGAGGCGTAGAATTTTACCAATCTGCTCTAACTTATGAGAAAGAGAGTCATTTTCAACAAGGGTTGGTGGTTGCATCCTGTTCTCCTTAAAACGCTAATCATCTGTAGACTAGCTTGGAGCCAGAGAACTCGTAACTTTCTGGAGGTAGAGTGATTCTGAGCAATTCAATCTAGACCCGACTAAAACTAGCTTCATTGGACGACAAAGTTCTTGTTCTACCCATTCCTATCCTGGATTCGTAATAATTCCCTGTTCTACCGTGGCTTGGACGCGTTGAGCAATTGGATCGGTGAGCGGCAGATAGCCTAACTGCACTGCATCTTGATCTCCTTCCGCCAGTGCCCAACGGACAAAATCTTGGATTGATTCAATCTTGGCAGAATTCTCATAACGACGATACAGTAACATCCAGGTTAATCCCACGATTGGATAGGCTTGCTGATCTGCTGGGTCAGGGACTAATAAAACAAAACTCTCAGGAGCTTGCTGTCCTTCCAATGCCCTTGCTGCCGACTCCGGGCTAGGTGCAACGTATTGACCTGCTCGATTTTCTAGGGTCGCGATATTCAGCTTGTTCTGGGTCGCATAGGAATATTCGACGTAACCGATCGAACCCGGAGTTTGCTGAATGGTAGCCGTTACGCCTTCATTCCCCTTTCCACCAATCCCAACGAGCCATGAAACCGATTTACCCGTGCCTACTTGCCAGTTTGGACAGGCAGCATCAATGTGGTTGGTGAAAATAAAGGTTGTTCCACTGCTATCTGAGCGATGCACAAAACTAATCGCCTGATCAGGTAGAGTCACGCTAGGATTTGCCCTAGCGATCGTAGGTGCATTCCAGTTTCTAATCTGACCTGTGACAATGCCACAATACGCTTCACGAGAAAGCCTTAAGTTTTGAACATTGCCACCGAGATTATAAGCGAGGACAATTGCACCACCTGTCAGGGGCACCTGAAGTGGAAGTGCGTTGAATTTTGCTCGGAACTGCTGAATCTCTTCTTTAGTTAGAGGTACATCACTTGCTGCAAAATCAACAGTTCTGTCTAAATACCGCCTGACACCCGCACCGCTTCCAACAGAGTCATAGCTGATTTGAACGTTGGGACGGATTTGGTTATACTCCTGAAACCACCGTTGATACAAAGGATTAGGGAAACTCGCACCTGCCCCGTAAATTGCAACCGTCCCAGCGTTTGACTCAGGTGTAGTACTTGGTGAAGTTGCAGTTTGAGGCTGACAACCGATCGCGGCAATGAAAGAGAGTATTGCTAAACAAAAGGCAGGAACCCAGCGATTTTCTGTCTTGATAACCATAGCAATCTACTCACCAATGCTTAACTGGCGCAACGCAATTCGCTTACACAAACTTTCAACTGCCAGGACTAGAGACTGCATGAGTTCTGAATTTTCGCGATAGTCGGCAGGAGCTAGGTTTGCGACTCGCTGGCTCTGAGTGACCTCGATCTCTTGTCCCCACTTTTCAGATGTGTCAGGCTTATAAACTCCAATTGCGATCCCGCTCTCACCATTGACGATAGAAAAACAAGGAACATCCGATGCACCATCCCCAACATAGATGATTTGAGATAGGGGAACGTGCAATTCTGACTCCGGAATATCACGATAAGCAAAAGCACGACCATCTTCTTCAGGACTATCGCTGCCTCTAGCAACCTGAAATAGATAACGGGTTTTCTCAGTATGGCTAATACTACGTTTTAGAAAGGAAATCTCGCCGCGATCGCAATAGTGAAATTCACAACCCCAAATTTTATTAAAGGAATGGGCGATCGGTGTATTTCGTACAATCTCACCAATGCCTCCGGTGATGCAGTAAAACTCAAGTTCGGTTTCTGGATTGAGTTCTTTTACGATGTGACGTAAGCGATCGAACATTCCCGAAACACCATCATAGATTGGAAAAGTTTGACCGATCTGAATTAAATAGTCTTGAGTAATTTTATGGTCATCGGGGCGTTGATGTGATTCCTGAATCAGACAATAAAATCGAGCTGCTACTTTGTCCCAACCTTGTTCAACTAGAGGCTGAACCCGCTGTTGCCGAAACTGATCAACTTCGATTTCTAGACACTGTAACAGCTTGTCGAAGGTATCAACGCCCAAAGTGTCATCGAAATCAAACACGATCGCGATCCGATTGCAAAGCGGTTTTGTGGATTGCGGCTTCTTAACTTTAAGCTGATTTGATTCGGGCATTAACGTCTCTCCTACTCTTCTAAGTGAATGAGTCCCCGTAGCAGTTTCAACAAAACCTGTGTTCTAGCAGCGAGCAGTTGCGATTAGGCTCATACTCTGCTGAATTAGCCAATTTAACTGCCTGAAGTGCAAATTAGTTCTATTCACAAATATCGCTGCAAGCCTGAAGAGAACGTCTATCTGAGGAGGTAAGGCGCTAGGATTAGCTCTATTTGTCTACGGAGTCATCATTCGCGTGATTGTGTCTGTTTGAAGCAGTTCTTCCGACAGCAAGATAAACAGTTCATGAAGTATTTTGACGGTTCATGATTCTGAGCTTGATACTCAATCATCCAAGTCTGAAAGGCGAAAACGGACACTTTGAAAAGGAGAACAGTGTAGAGTTTGTCCTTCTATCTTCCAGGGTTTGCTGTCGAGCCATGCTTGGCTGATCACTGTGCCGTGAACTTGTACGCTCAACGTTGGATAGGGAAAGTCATACTGTCCTGAAGCTTCCCAAGTCAATTCCAGGTTCTCCTGGTTTCGAGTGAGGCGAAAGCGATCGACACGAGAAGCACCATACCCATCGCCTGCATCACTGTAGAGATAACTCTCACTCTCCCCAACTTCAGGCGGATATAGATGCAAAATTAACTGCTGTTCGACTTCTACAGGTAGAATTGTGCCTGCCTTAATTAACAGTGGAATCTGTTCGAGCGTGGTAGAGAGCGAAACGGTAGTTCCACCCTCAATCCTTGTATCATTCCAGAAACTATACCAGTGCCCTTTAGGGAGATGAACCTGTCGAACTGTCTCATTAGGTTGCACGATCGGACAAACACACAGCGCATCTCCTAAGCAAAACACATCCTCGATATCCCACAGTTCAGAGTCCGTCCAATCTTGCCAAAATAGAGGACGCACGATCGGCGCACCCGTTTGCGAAGCTTGCCATGCCAATGTGTAGAAATAAGGCATTAACTGATAGCGCAATTCGAGAAACTGCCGCATGATGCTTAAATATGGTTCACCATACGTCCAAGGCGCACGCGGCATAACGCTGGTTGAACTATGGGTACGGTAGAACGGCAGAAACGCTGCCATCTGAAACCAGCGAAGGTAGAGTTCTGCACTGGGATTCCCTTGAAACCCACCAATGTCAGGACCACTGTAGGGAATCCCGGACAGACCTAAACCTACGATCGTTGATATCGTTTGCCGCAATGCTCCCCAGGTACTCGCAGTATCACCCGTCCACGTCCAAGCATAGCGCTGTAGACTTGCCCAGCCCGATCGCGACACAATAAACGGGCGCTGCTGGGGACGATACTGACGCAAACTCTCATGAGCAGCTTTGGCTTCAAGCAAAGCATATAGATTGTGTGCCTCGCGATGATCGCCGCCTCTGCCTTCAAAATCGTGCTGTGCAACTCTAGGAAGCGATGGATCACCCCACGATACAAATGCGGCAGGTTCATTCATGTCGTGCCAGAATCCAGCAACGCCAACATCCAGCAAGTAGGCATATTGACGGCTCCACCACGCTCGAACTTTTGGATTGGTGAAATCAGGGAACGCTTTACGCCCTGCCCAGACTGGTGCGACAACCAAATCCCCAGTTGGATAGGTACAAAAAGCATTAAGAATTTGCCCTTCCAGAAACAAGTTACTTTGACGACTGTATTTCACGCCGGGATTGTTAATTGCTACAAACTTCACACCGGATTGTGCAAGTTCTTGGGTGAACTGGTTTAAGTTCGGAAAGCGATCAGGGTCAATGGTAAAAGGACGATGCCCCACCTGACAATCAATGTCGAGATGAACTGCACTTAACGGTAGATTGTGGGTTTGAAAGGCTCTAACTTCTTGTCGGATAGCTTCCTCAGTGCGATATCCCCAGCGCGATTGGTGGTAGCCAAGTGTCCAACGGGCAGGTAGAGGGGCGCGTCCAGTTAGTTGGGTGTAGCGATCGAGCAAATGAGCAGGTTCGCCCACCGCAATGTAGTAGCGAAGCGATCCCCCTTCAAAATCAGCCGTTGCAAGTTCATCAAATGTAAATTGGGCACGAAAGGAATTCTCGTAGAACACGAGGTAGCTCCCTAAGTTATGCAATCCCAGGTAAGTTGGAATGCAGAGGTAGAGCGGTTCAGTTCCGGGTGTGTAGCGTCCTCCAGGATCAGAGTTCCACATCTGATAGGTTTTTGGCGGGAAAGAGCGGAGATTAAGCGAGGAAGCACGTTCTCCTAAGCCGTAAATGTGTTCCTCTGGTTGTAATTTGGCTTGATGAATCCACCGTTCATCCTGTCGCTGTGGGGGTAGCTCTTGCCTCAGAATTTGATTGTTTTGATCTCGCAGCACAACGCCGCCGTCAACGCTAACGGAAATGTTCAAACTAGAACTCGAAACAATCCATTCATGCGGCATTTGCGCTAGATGAATTTCAACAGAATCCCAATCATGCTTGTCGATCGCATAGGGAATCGGAGCAAGACCAGGCATCCAATTGATTCGGACAAAATCAGGTGCTAAGAAGGTTATTTCAAGCGTGGCTTGCTCAAACTCAAACCGAACACTGGATTGAGTTTGACTGGTTTTTAACAATTTCCCAGGAAGGGTCGCTGCTTTGGACGACGGTTGAGGAAGATAGTATTGCTCAAAGCGATCGCGCTGACGAGAATAGAAAAATGCAGCAGGCATATACTGCAAATAAAATAGCGACTTGATTAAAAATCTCACCCTGAGCGAAAGTTGTTCCAGCAATCCCATCATTTTAACTATCAGTTGTTCAATTGCTTCTACACGCTAGGGATTACACCGCGATCGCACGTCCTCTAGTCGGCTCAATTTAGGCTCTGACCTAAGAGAGACTTGCACGAATGATCCTCACAAGATCCGTCTAGAGAACGGTTTCGGTTGACCGTTAGCAAAGTAGGTTAACTGAACAGCATGATGCAATTAGCCCGTAAGGGCATGCAGTAACAGTGTAGAGGAAAGTTTCATGCAGTCTAATTCGACTCGTCTCACGATCACCGACATTTTGGCAGCATTTGGAAGAAAGCCGAGCTACATTACAGGGCTAGACTCCGCAACGATGGCGCTCCAATCGCTGAGTGCCTATCTAAACGGTAAAGATTTTTCGTCGGGTGGAATGGCTCCGAGCTTAAAAGCGCTTGGCGGCGAGGTGATGGGATATCTCCCAGACAATGTATCACAGTCACTTTCAACGATCAGTGGTTGGAGCAATGCTTCTTCACCGAACATCGTGGATCAAGTGCGATCGGAAACAATGGCGCGTTGGGTTGTGAGCCAATATCCTCGACGACGCTATCCAGCAGCGATGATTGGCTCCTCGAATGGAGCAGCCGTCCATTTGTGTGCGGCATTGGGAATTCCCTGGTTGCCGCAAACGCTGCTTGTGTGTCTCAAACACCAGCTCGACCTAGATGATCCGAAACAAGCGTTAGAGTGGGCAAAACCGCTTGCCGATCGCTTACTGACTAACAATCCAGACTTAGCAATTTATCAGATGCACGATCCGAACCAGGATCGCGTCAAGGTTCCGGGTGTGGGTTATTTTCGACTGAAGCGCACGAAGCTGGGCGAGGCATATAAGCTGTTTCTGCGGGAGAACCTAGCACCCGGAGCAACCCTGTTTTTACTGGAATGCCAGAGTACCTGGCTTGCTACTCGTGTGAACGATCGCCATTTCTTTCAATTCGGTGGCAAAGGCGGTTTAACACCCGAAGAATACTTTGAAGACAGTCCCAAGGTTCGGGATTTTCTACAGCGCAATGGCTCTACGCATCAAACTTGGAATCCGCCTGCTCCGGATGGTTGGTTCCCGGAATCAGAGTGGGGCTTTGAACCTGCCTTGCGCGAAGATGTTGAAGCATTTGCACAAGAGAACGGATTTCGGGTTCGCCGCATTGTGTTGAACTATCCGCAAGATATGAGTCCGTTTGTGGCGGAGTTTTACCGTTGGTGGTATGAGCAACGGGGCTTACCGAGGAATCGGCTGCTTGTCGAATCGTTTGTTTATCTACAACCGTGGTGGACACTCCAGCTTGGACTGGTGCCATTTTGGACTGTGTTTAATGATCAAACTTCTGCCGATCGACTCCGCAACTATCTGGATAGTACTCAGCCCTACGATGAGATCTACTTAACTCTGTTCTCGAATGCAATGCAATCGCTCGGTATTGCATCGATCGAAGAATGGCGTGGGATTCTCGATCGCGCCCGCACCCAAGGTCAATTCCTCGGAGTTAACGAGGAAACTTATCCAAGTGATATGGCATCCTTTGTCCGCCACCACAAAGAATTGAAGAAGATGAAAGAGCGCTATCCCATGCCAGAACCACTAGGGTTGGATCAGCTTGATCAATTTTTGGCAGTATCGGGCACTGATCGCTATCCCGTTCGTTGGCTAGATGCGCCCGTATCGTCGCTGACGACCTAAAATCTGTTGCGATCAAATGACTAGGATATCCGAAATCAACCGTCGCCGAGCCTAAGCATCAGGTCTACCTAGCAATCCTCAAAAGTATCAATCTGGAGGCATCGTTGTGCGAGTTGGACAATGGCTCGGCGTGATCGCAGTAATTATTTCTCTCTACATTTTGTGGCAAATTCGACAAGTGCTGCTGCTAGTATTCGCAGCGGTTGTCTTTGCGACGGTGCTGAATCGAGTCGTGCGAGTGCTGCAACGATGGCGAGTGAAACGGGGGATTGCGATCGCGATCACGCTTATTCTTCTGGGTGTAGTTCTGTTTGGCTTGTTTGCCATCATCATTCCTCGGCTTTCAGGTCAACTGCTACAACTCGTTGATACCTTGCCCGCCGCAGTAGATCGAGTCCGCGCCCTGTATGACTGGGTACAAGCTAGAATTCCAGGGCAGATTCTAGACAACAGCCGCATCCTAGAAAACTTCACCCAAACTGTGCGAGCTTGGGTGACAGGTTTGATTGGCAACTTTTTCTTTCTAGCTAGAAACTCTGTCAGTGCCGTATTGAGCTTTCTATTATTTCTTGCAGCAACCATTATGCTGCTGGTGAATCCTGCTCCCTATCGACGAGTGTTTACACTGGCGTTTCCAGCCTTTTATCGGGAGCGAGTCAATACGATTCTCAATGAGTGTGAAACTTCACTGGTCGGTTGGATTCGCGGCACTTTGATCGCAATGGTGACGATCGGGACAGTGAGCTATCTAGGACTTTTGCTCCTGGGAATTCCGCTCCCATTAGTGAATGCGCTATTGGCTGGACTACTAGAGTTCATTCCGAATGTCGGTCCCACTTTAAGCGTGATTCCGCCCATGCTGCTGGCTTTTCTGGTTGAACCCTGGAAAGCGATCGCAGTGATCGTTCTCTACATTTTGATTCAACAATTTGAGAGTCTGGTGCTAGTTCCTTTTCTCATGGAACAAGAAGTGTCGCTACTTCCATTGTTTACCATTCTGTCGGTCGTCGTGTTCTCAATTTTCTTCGGGTTTTTAGGATTATTCTTGGCGGTTCCCCTTCTGATTGTGTTGCAGATCTGGGTCAAGGAAGTCTTAGTTCATGATGTACTGGATCAATGGCGGGGAAAACCTGCTCAGTCTAGGCAGGACAATTGAAACTGGCTTTCAAGAGTGTCAATTTACTTCAGGTTGAACGAGCTGACTGGCAGGAGCGTTCTCGTCCGAGGATGATGGGTCGGAAAATCCTTCGATCGCGTCTTTCAAAATACTCGCGATCGGCACAGCAATTAACAATCCGACCAATCCACTCAACTTCGCTCCGACCAAGATAGCAAGCAAAACCCAAAAAGGACGTAGCCCAACTAAATTTCCCATCAGTCGCGGCGAGATCAGTTGATCCATCGTTTGATTGGTCACGATCGAAGCTCCCAAAAGCCATAGACTGAGGCGCGGATCATCGGTTGCAATCAGGAGCGCACTGGTTGAACTCGCTAACAAACCACCGAAGGGAACGATCGAGAGAGTTCCGATGAACAATCCTAACAGTAACGGAAATGGAATTCCCAGAACCAAGAAAACTACAGCTAACAAGGTAATCGTCAGTGCAGCGATAATGGCTTGACCTGTGAAATAGTCTTGAAAGTGTTGCTCCATCGATCGCTGAATTCGGC
The DNA here is from genome assembly GCF_050565645.1 of Leptolyngbya sp. AN10. Taxonomy (NCBI): domain Bacteria; kingdom Bacillati; phylum Cyanobacteriota; class Cyanophyceae; order Leptolyngbyales; family Leptolyngbyaceae; genus Leptolyngbya; species Leptolyngbya sp. AN10. Next base: position 214,457 of record NZ_JBNXVP010000008.1, on the reverse strand, counting down.
TCGTTTTTTGACCGGGTAGCCGCTGAAAAATGCTGTTCCAAATCTGCTTCCCATCGGATAAAAGATAGACCGTAAAGATTCCGGTCAGCGCTAAATTAGATACTTTGCCCAAAGCCCCAAATAGCAGATTCAAGGCATCATTTCCTACAGCCTGCACCCGATTGGGCAGTTGTTGAGCAAACTGGTCTGTCCACTGATTCAGATGTATGGGAAGGTGATGCTGTGTTGCCCAACCTTGAAACATCTGAACCTTTTGATTGGTTGCTTGAATCCAGTTCGGAAAGGTGCTGACGAATTCGCCCAATTCTTCGATTGCTTGAGGCACAACTGTAATACTTGCACCCACGAGTAAGCCGAGGGTCAATAAAACAACACCAGCCACGGCATAATTACGATCGATCCCCCGCTTTTGGAGAAATTGAACTGGAAAGTTAAGCAAAAATGCCAGTAGTGCGGCTGAGATGAGAATTGAAACGAGGGGTTGAGCATACTGAAAGGCTTTGAAGAGCACCCACAAATTGAGCGCGGTGATGGGCACGATTAATCCAGCGATCGACCATCGTGTAAATTGAGCAGGAAAGCGATTGAAAAAGTTAAACATAAACTTGATTGCTAATTAAATCTCTGAAACCTCTGCTAAGCACTTGATAAGGCGGTAGCTCTTAATCTGTTGTGGAACTTCATCGAATATTGCAGACGATAAAGAGTTTTATCTTGAAATGTTTCCTAGTTAAAAAGTAGCCATTTCTGAGTTGTCAGCATCTCTCTGCCGAATGACTTGAAGATTGGGCATCCTTTTTTTAAATCTGTGGTTCAGGGGAACTGCGAAGCGATCGCGCTAATCAAGTCATTTGCTGACACTGGCTTCACAAGATATTGGGCAAAGCCTGCGGCGATCGCGGCTGCTTGAGTTTCCTCGGTTGCATAAGCGGTGAGTGCAATGGCAGGAATTCGGACACTGTTTCTCGCTTCAATGGTTCTGACGTGGCGCATCAGAACATAACCATTCTCATCGGGTAAAGCAATATCGCTGATCAAGAGATTTGGCGTGGTTTGTTCTAATACCCTGATTGCTGCTGCAACTGAATCTACTGCAATGACTTCTGCACTGCGAGATTGCAGCATGGTGTTGAGCCACGACAAAACGTCTGCATCGTCATCGACCACCAGAATCACGAGTCCAGTAAGATCAACGGCTGGTCGATTTTGAACCAATTCAGCAGAACTCAAAGCAGGTTGCTCATTGCTCTGAAGTAACGGTAGCCTCACAATAAAGGTTGCTCCTTGTCCTTCACCTGGACTTTCTGCCTGAATCGTTCCCCCGTGTTGCTCAACGAAGTAACGAGCGATCGCAAGTCCTAGCCCTAACCCTGCATAGGATCGAGTACTCGTACTATCCGCCTGCCGAAAGCGATCGAACACATACGGCAAAAACTCGGCTCGAATCCCAACGCCTGTATCCGTAACTCTAATTTGTGCAAAGGGTTCCGCTTGTTCTACTCGTTCAAGCTGTACGGTCACTCGTCCCCCTTCGGGCGTGAACTTAACCGCATTGGAGAGTAAATTCCACATGACCTGTTGTAATCGATCGGCATCGCCCCAGACGAGAACACCGTTAGGCTCCTGATCGTTGAACAGAAACTCGAATTGAAGTTGTTTTGCATCGATTCTAGGTTGGACAACTTCCACGGCGGTTGTAATGACATTGATCAGATTAACTATGGCAAACTCTAGCCTTAGTTCTCCTCGAATGATCCGCGAAATGTCGAGCAGATCCTCAATCAGTTGTGCTTGCAGATTCGCATTGCGCTCGATCGTGTCCAACGCGATCACAGTTCGATTTTCATCCAGCATCCCAGATTGCAGCATTCCCACCCATCCGGCGATCGCAGTCAAGGGTGTGCGAAGTTCGTGCGATACGATCGCTAAAAATTCATCTTTGGCACGATTCGCGGCTTCCGCTTCAGCGCGGGCAGCTTGTTCATTCACCAGCAATTGGGCGCGTTCTTCTTCTGCCCGCTTACGCTCGGTGACATCCCGCAAGATTTTGGAGAAGCCGCGAAGTTGTCCAGTCTCGTCGCGAAGCGCAGTCATTACTTCATTTGCCCAGAAGCGAGTGCCATCTTTGCGGAGATGGTAGCGCTCTAATTGCGATTGTCCTGCTTTGATCGCCGTTCTCAATTCTTGTTCGGGGACACCTTGAGCAATTGATTCGGCAGGAAAGAAGCGAGCGAAAGACTGCCCTAAAATTTCGGATTCCTGATAGCCCAAAACGGCTTGTGAGCCTGTGTTCCAACTCGCGACTCGTCCCTCCGGATCAAGCATGAAAATGGCATAGTCTTGGATATGCTCGATCAGCGATCGAAATCGTTCTTCACTCGCCTGCAAAGCATCTTGTGCTTGTTTGATTGTTGTCCTATCTCGAAGAATTTTTGAAAATCCGCGTAGATTTCCTGCTTCATCGCGTAACGGTGTGAGTACTCCATTTGCCCAGAATAAAGAGCCGTCTTTGCGAACGTGCCAGCGATCGTCTTCCGCTCGACCTTCATCAGCAGCAATTTGCAGCGCTTCATGGGGTCTACCGTTTTCAAGGTCTTCAGAGGTATAAATGCACAAGAAAGATTGTCCTAAAATTTCTGCTTCTTGAAAGCCCAGAATCCGTTCTGCTCCAGTATTCCAACTGGCAACGCATCCTTCCTCATTGATCGTAAAGATCGCATAATCGCGAACACCCTCAATCACCAAGCGAAAGCGTTCTTCACTTTCGCGCAGACGTTCCTGATTCTGAAGGACAAGTGCTTGATTTCGCTCGGCTCCGAGTGCGTTTAACTCTGCACGACGCTGTGCCGATCGTACTCTTGCATTCAGCCAGCAAATCAGAACTGCCACCAACACAAAATAGAGGGTTCTGCCAAAATAATTCAGGCTTTGTAGTAGGGAGTAGGAGGTTGTTAAAAATAGGGACTCACTCAGTACTGTACTGAGAATGGTAGAGACTAGCCCAGGTCTGAACCCACCATACCAGGATGACACGACCACCGCAGCTAGAAAGAACGGGTAAATCGTAGGCTGAATTTGCCACCACAAAAGACGGGTCAACAGCAATGCCGCGATCGGGGACAAAATGGCAATACCGTACCGCTGTAATCGGGTGCGCTGTTGTATCAGCATAGGACTTGTTGGCGTAAAATAAATGACATACGATTAAAGTCAATCAGAAAACATTGCTTTACAGATAGCGATGTATTATCTTTCGTACCTCCTTCACCTTTTATCCAAAGTTGCAACTTTTAAGACCCCGCTTGCGAAATAAATTGGGTTCATGTTGCATCTCTCCAAGGGTTCCACAGCTTTAATCATGAATTTTGACAAAAGAGAATTTAGGCGAGGAAAACAGTTCTAATGAGTATTCAACAAATTCTAGTCATTGATGATGAAGACGACTTGCGAAATTTAATCCAGACCTGTCTAGAACTAATGGGAGGCTGGCAAGTGCTTAGTGCGAATTGCGGGAAGGAAGGGCTTCTAAAAGCTCAAACTGAGCAACCGGATGCCATTCTTCTAGATGTCATGATGCCGCAGATGGACGGGTTCGCCACGTTGCAACAGCTACGAGCCAATACTACAACTCAGCATATTCCCGTTATTCTGCTAACGGCAAAAGGGCGTTCTCTGGATCAAAACCAACTGACTCAACTGAACGTTCGAGGAACGATCAGCAAGCCGTTCAATCCGCGCAAACTGGTTGACCAAGTTTTAATGTTACTAAGCGAAACAAACTAAGTTCACTTTGATCTACTCTCTATCTCCTTGGATAGGTTTGACAGCTATCCTCAATTTCTCCACCGCTTTTCCACTATTCAGCCTTACAGTTCAAATTGCAGTGAGTTAAGTTTTACAGCTTGATGAATCGTGCATAAAAGCAATGCTACTAAAAATGCAGAGGAGAAGTTTTACAAATGAGACAGTCAGTTTATCAAAATCGCTTAGTTAGAAAGTTTTGGAATGTGAAAGGTGCGTTAGCGTTAGCGCTTATGGTAGTTGTGTTTCCTGCCTGCACACAACCCAGACAACAAGCAAACAATGTAACGGCAGAAGATGTTGCAGAAAACACGAATCAATACATTGGCAAAACCGTAACGATCAGAAGTGAACCGCTTCGTAAACTGGGTCCAAGTACCTTTACGATGAGCAGTGAACAGTTTTTTGGACGAGAACCAATTATCGTTGTGAACGCATCAGGAACTCCGTTTGTCCTGCCAGAAAACCAGGATGTTGAGGTGCAAGTAACGGGTCAAGTTCGTCAATTCGTGTTAGCCGATGTCAATCGAGACTATAGCCTTAACTTAGCGCCAGATCTCTATCGAGAGTTTGAGAATCGACCCGCAATCATCGCTCAATCTGTTGCATTAGCACCTAAGCCTGGACAAATTAGCAAAAATCCGGCTCAGTATTATGGTCGAACGATCGCGGTCACTGGAGAAGTCGAGGACATTAAAAGTCCGAACTCCTTCACGCTTGACGAAGATCAACTGCTCGGTGGACAAGACTTGTTGGTGTTAAACGCGAAACCGAAGCAGCGAACCGTTCAAGACAATCAAACGGTTGCGGTGACTGGAGTTGTTCGTCCCTTTGTGGTAGCAGAGTTGGAGCGGGAGTACAATTTCAACTGGGATCAAGGCTTTGTGCGGCAACTCGAAGCAGAATACCGAAATCGTCCTGTTTTAGTCGCAACGAGAATCTATCCGTCTGCTATTCCGCAAGCCGCAAAATAGGTTATTCTGACTTGCATCGCTGGAGATCAGAATTGCCTCAACTAACAATCGGAAATGAGGAAGGGAATTGCGTCATCGGCAAAAATCCGTGACGCGATTCGCCGATAGTTCAGCCTGCGGTACTAAGACGACTGCTACTACACAAAATTCAATCCTTCGTTAGCAAACGGTTGTTTATCGACGAATTGGGGAATTTGATTCAAGAATTGCTCATTGATTGATCAATACTCTATCTATGAGTGCATAATTTGTCGATATCGAGCTTCAATTAATGAGTAGATGCTGTAGGCAATCAAACCGAGCGCAACAATTCCCAAAATCAAAGGACCGAAAGGCTGTTGAGCTAAAACGGCTAACGCTTCTCCTAACCCTCTGACTTCACTAGCATCTGAATGTAAAGCCGCTAGCATAACAAATACACCAATCATGCTGAATACCACACCTCGCGATGCAATGCCGAACTGTCCGAGCCGTTTTGCCCAGATGCGTTCTGTTGCATTCATTTGATTCAGCTTGAAATGTCGCTGAAATTTGGCAGTATAGACTTGATAAAAATAAGACAGTCCAACACCCAGTACAACTAAACCTGCTAAACCCACTAGCCATTGTCCAAACGGTTGCGCCAGGAGAAGTTCTGTCCAATCCTCTGGAGCTTCTCCGTCAGTGCCGCCAGTGCCTAAAATCAACTTGATAGCCGTAATCGCTAACCCCGAATACGCGATCGCGCTTGTCAAATACCCAATGCGTTGCACGATTCGCTTTGCCCTGTTTGCTCGACCCGTGCCTTCTGGATCGAGAACGGCTTGAGCCAACCGCCATAACACATAGCCCATAATGCCGATCGCGACTACACTCAACAATAGCTTTCCAAAGGGCTGGGTCAAAATTTCTTGCAGCGCTCCACTTGTGTCGGTTGTTCGTCCTCCGGTTCCCACTGCTGCTTGAGCCGCTAGCAATCCCACCACAAAGTACACAGTTCCTTTTGCTGCGTACCCAAATCGTGCCAGCTTCTCGAAGGCGGGATGAGAAGCCGTTCGCTGCATCGGTTGCTTAATTTCAGGAGGTAGATCGTGTCTAGCCATTGGTCTTAAAGAGATCGTATTGATACCATGGAGCTTCTCACAGTATTGAATCATCCCCCTAAATAGATAAATTGTGAGCGATCGTCCAACTTTCACCCGCTAGTTGATTTGTTTGAACGTTAGTTTCTAACAAAAGCTTTGTCTAGCAGCACAGCAATGTGCTGCCTCTATCTGTTAGCGGACGAGTTGGAGTAGAGATACATTTAATCTTGTAGAATGGTATCGCAGCGATCCTCAAGTCAAAGCAGTAGTTCAATATTCAAGATCTTAATTCTTAGATGCCAAAGATCAGTTACACAACGAAACTAGATAGCGTGGATTGGGTAGAGATGAAAGTAACGCTCCACCAAGATGCTTTTGATAATGGTCGTAGTCCTGAACAATTGAAAGCATCATTTGGAAATAGCTATGCTGCCTGTATTGCCTATGCCGATAATCGGATCATTGGTACTGCTCGCGTTTTGTCTGATGGAGTCTGCAACGCTTATCTAATTGATGTCTGGACACTTAGCGAATATCGTCGCCAAGGTATTGCAACAACAATGCTGCAAAAGCTTCTGACCCGATTAAAGGGGCAACATGTCTATTTGTTTACAGATGATGTTCCCGAACTTTATGCGAAACTTGGGTTCGAGGAGCAACCTATTGGTATGGGACAAGCCATCGGAACGTGGTTAGAAAATGAGGCATCAGATTGCTAGTAAAGTGTGTGCAAAAAACAATAGCGAGGCAAGGCTGTGACGCTTGGGAAATGGATCGGCTTCGTTGCGCTAATTGCGGCGGCGTACATTCTGTGGCGAATCCGTGCGATCGTTTTTCTCTTCTTTGCGGCAGTGATTTTAGCGATCGCACTGAACCGATTGGTTCGCCGATTCCAACGTTCTAAAGCTAGTCGAACAGTCGCCATCCTTTTAACCATTGTGATTTGTGCCATCGTTGTCGGTGGACTTTTTGCCGTGATGATTCGCCCTTTGCTAGAGCAAATTGATCAGTTGATTGATCTAGTTCCCGCTGCGATCGATCAAATTCGGCTCCTAAGCTACCGCTTACACGACATGATTCCTGGAAGGATGTTGAGGAATTTGCCCAACTTGACTGATTTCAGCCGTCAACTGCAAAGCATCGCGAATTGGGTCATGGCGAATATTTACCTGTTTTTCTCGAACTCGATCGCATTAATCCTCAACACACTTTTGGTGATTGTATTAGCATTGATGCTGCTTGCCAATCCCCAACAGTACCGTCGGGCGTTCCTTCGCGGGTTTCCCTCTTTTTACCGCCATCGCGCTGATGAAATTTTGTCGAGATGTGAAACAAAGCTTGTACATTACGTAGCAGGCATTGCCTTGAGTATGGCGTTCATTTGGGTCACTTCAACGATCGGACTGCTCTATTTGGATGTGCCCTTGCCATTTGTGAATGGGCTGATCGCTGGATTGTCCGCTTTTATTCCCTACATTGGCGCAATTGCGAGTGTGGTTCCTCCCATGCTGCTTGCATTTTTAGAGGAACCATGGAAAGCTGGAGCCGTTTTGTTGCTCTACATTGTGATTCAGCAAGTAGAAGGCAATCTAGTAACACCGATCATCATGAAACAGCAGGTTTCCTTATTACCTGCGACGACACTCGCTTTGTTGACTGCGTTTGGTCTTCTCTTCGGCTTTTTGGGCTTACTGTTGGGACTACCTATTCTAGTAGTGGCTCAAACATGGATTGAGGCGGTTGTGGTTGAAGATATCCTTGATCGCTGGCAAGCTCGTTAAGCAATCCACTATGCAGCAAGAGCAACTATGGTTACTTCTAATAGACATTACTATCACGAGAGGCTTTAAATATCGAACTTCCTGAATAGAGTGAACAACGCCTTCTTATATCTTTGGGAGGAACGTACTGCATGACCTAGATTTCTCCACCGCTTTTCCACTCTTGAGGCTTATCTTTGGATAGTTATTGATTCAAGCAACAAAAAGCGGAGAAATTGAATTATGGTACTTTACAAGCTAGACGATTTCTACTCAGATTACAAAGATGCCTTTGGTGGCTATGACATCAAAAACTTCGATGTTTATGCAGATTACGATGATAAGGTTGGTTCTGTGAAAAATGTCTTAGTGGATGAAGACACTGGGCGCTTCCGGTATTTCATCGTGGACACAGGTTTGTGGTTTCTGGGTAAGCAGGTGTTGCTTCCAGTCGGTTTGGCGCAAGTTGATTTTGAGGACAAGCGGGTTGTTGTTCCTGGACTCACCAAGCAACAGGTTGAGAACTTGCCGGAGTTTACAGAGGACTTGAAGATCGACGACGACTATGAAGATCAAGTTAGAAACACTTATGCTCCTCTAGCTCCAACCACAGCCGTTCCGGGCACAGGATATCCGCTTCCGGGTCCTGGTTTGTACGATCGCTATCCGGTCTATTACGGTGCAACGGGCAGCTTTCGCGACTATGAAGACCAACTGGCGGCATGGCGGGGGGAACGTTCTCGTATTGATCGTTAACCTCGTTTGCGATCGTACAACGAGCGCTTCTCGATATGTTGTGAATGCCCCAAATGTGGATGCCAACAATCAAGCCCAGTAGTCACTCTTTAGTTTTTTCAATTTAGTAGGACGCTTTATCATGCAAACAACGGTAGAAACAACATCACTCGGTACCAAATTAGAACGAGTTGGAACACTTCTACGGACAGTTGGATGGGTTGGCTTTTGGCTCGATCTAGGTCTTGCAGCAGCAGCGGGCTTAATGCTGATATTTGCGATCGCAGGACGTAGTTTCAATCAAGCCGTTGTCACTCCAGTTCCAGGTGCGCCTGTGAATCCAGCCCTTCCAGCGACGACTCCCGGTATGGGTATTGGGATTTTTTGGGCAGTCTGTACGATTCTGGCACTGTTAGTTAGTGTATATCTCGCTTATCGTCAGACCCGGTTTGCAAAACGGCTCCAGAATCCAGATCCGATTGTGCATCCTCCTAAACACGATATTGTTCAGCTATTGCGATTAGGTGCGATCGTTGGGTTTGTCGGAATGTTATTTGCCGTCTTTGGGGGTGTCACAACCTTGAGCATTCTGCTGGCAAAATCGCTCTCCCAAGTTCAAAGCGTTGCGGTTTATGATCCCTCTCGCATGATTCGTTCGCTTGACATCTTCGTGGCTTTAGCAAATATGACGGGAATTGCAGCGCATCTGGTTGGCACATTTACTTCTGCCAGCTTATTTGAATGGATTCATCGGCAGTAAAACTGAGGGATACGATCTCGGTGGTAAGGGTGGTTCGTATTGCTATTCCAATGCTGGAATACAGTTATGTTGATAGTTAGGCACTGGTGTCATAAGTACGAACTACGGTTAGAAAACTGCCGCTTAAGGATTTCCGAATAAAGCTTGCCCGTCGTTTTCTATCAGCCGTCCACCCTTGGGCGAGTTGCTAGTAGGTCGGCGGGTAACGATAGTGAGTCGAGGGGCAAATGTTTGAGTTCCAATCACAGGGCAAACGCCTGATTGACTGACAAAACCTGCCAAAGCCAGAGACTAAGGGGTTTTGGGAAGAGGAGAGGGAGAACTAAAGAACGACTCAGGCGGCAGTAAGCGAAATTGAAATGTAGTCCTACGTTTGTTGGCATCGACACGAGAAGCGAGAGCAGGGTCAGGGTCAGCCGCATCGGATAACGTCAAGCCTTGCGGGAGTGTCCAAGCATGAACCAGCGCCTGACGAATCCAGCGCCAGCCAATCTTGAGATAGCTACTGCCGCGAAACCAATGGGGGTCAACAAAGCGACGAGCGCCAGACTCAACCACGTCCGTTCCGATACTACTGAGGTAGAGCGTAGCAACTGCCAGCACTAAACATAATCGGGAGAGCATCTTCGCGCCGCGAATCTGAGAGCTTTCGAGTTGAAATCCATTCGATTTTTCGTCCAAGAAGCCTTCTTCGATATCGAAGCGCCAGCCATATTCGACGAAGGTTTCGCAGCAGGTCGGTTGATCACTGACGACGATCCATCGCTCTTGACTTTGGGCATGATGTGCCAACGCCACATGAACAATGCCGTAGCGTTCACGAGTCAAGCGCACAGCGTTGAGAAAGCAGGCTTCTCCAGGGCGTAAGCAGTAGTCAGAAATCTGCCGACCGTGCTTGCCAAGATAGACATAAAAGCTTGACTTGATCCGAATCCGATAGTGCCAGTTGAACCGTCGCAGTTGCTGGAACAACTTCAGATCTGCGAATCCGCGGTCTGCGAGAAACAAGACTTCTACCTTTTCAGGTAACACGGTTGCTACAGCATAAATTAACTTGCTGTAGTCTGAATGTGCCACACTGCTGCTCTTGTGCGCCATCACTTTCCACATTAGTGGAATGGCTCGCCCCCGATAGATCAGCGAGATCTGAATCAGACAGTAGCGATTCCACAATACGCTAGTATCGAGTGCCAGAATCAATCGACTCTGGTTCCACTCTGACAAGGCGCGTCGAATCAACGGCGCATACAGCTTGCGTTCCTGAATGCGAGGATTGTTCAGCCACCGAGAAAATCGCCGTTGCACACTTTGGGCAAACACTGCCCGACTGCACACGTAATCGAGCCAATCTGTTAAGCCAATTTTGCTGCTCAACAGTAACCCCACGACCATCCATGTCAGCGTTTTCAGGTGACGAAGATCGCGCCACCGACCGGGTTGACCGAGCAGGGTAAACACGGCATCATAAAGACGAGGAGCATTTTCCATTGCAGTGATTTGGGTTGATGTAGTGATCCCCTAGATTACGGCACTTTGCTCCTCTCCTCCAGCTTTGTCAGTCAATCGCATCGGTATCTACAAATCATGGCTGTTGAGTCTGTGACAGAGGATTGGATCGTACAAGAAGTTAAGGCACTTATCGCAGAATATACGGGTGTTGAAGTCACGATGCTCTCTCTGGAAACTTCTCTCGTGGAAGATTTAGGTGTAGACGGAGACGATGCCACCGACTTATTAGAAGCATTGTCACGAGAGTTTCAAGTTGATTTGTCAGATCTCAATGTATCAGACTACTTCAATGCTGAAGGGTTCGATTTACGGATGTTGTTTAGGTCGGGTAAGACAAGACTCAAATCTTTGACAGTCAAGCACCTTGTTAATGCTGTCAAGGCTGGCAAGTGGAGTTCTGAGTGTACTAATTGCTAGACGATAAACAAGGTGTATGACCTGTTAAGCAAGAAAATCGACCGACTGCAAAAAGATCAAGCTTGCCAATCCAACTTTTGTCAGTCAATCAGGGGCAAACGCATCTTATCCAAGTAGCACCTTGAGCAAATAATTTTCGTCCCACCCGCTCGTAGTCGCTTATTCTTAATGCCCACTTTTAGCGTCGTTTTAGGCTTCAGTTTCATCGATTGTTCCTCAAAAGAATAGTTGATCTTCCCTGATCAAAAGCTTCAACCTCCCTTAGTTAAACCATTCTTAGGCTGCGTTTGTCCTGTGAAATAGGAAGGTTCCATTGCAACCTGATTTCTTATGCGCTATCCCAGTATCATGCAGTTCGCTAGAATTGAGCGATTAGTTGAAAGGGATGGTTTCTCAGAACCCTATCATAAAGTTACCTTTGATTTAATTTCAGAAGGAATTCCAACCAGTCAAATCGCAGTTTGGGTACATCCAGCTTATCCAGAACAGGATTTGATTCGTGTTGCTCAAACGTTTGCTTGGAGTAGGCTAGTTGCCTTGTCAGAAGCAGCAAGTCAAGACATATTTTCCGAACATGAGATTGAGGAACTTTGGGAGCGAGTTAAACCAGCTAACTTTGCCCCAGGACAAAATTAAATTTTGATTTTTGTTTTTCAACTCACGAATCAAAGCTGCGATCGCAATTAATCCTATCAGTAGTAGTATCTTTGGGCAAACGAGCCTGAGCCAAATTAAAATTCCCACCATGATTGTGGCAAGCAGCAATGACACGGTTGCTCCTGCACTCCCCGAACAAATTCGACCCTTTACTTGGCTAACCACCTCGAATAAATATTTGCTGTTGATTAATAATGGTACGCACTTTTCGACGATCACAGAATCCGCGAACAGTACAATTCCAGTTCCAACTCAAGCAAGTGGCGATCATCCTGACCTAGCGCGTAGCTATATGAATGCCTTTAGTGTTGCATTCTTCCAAACCTACGTTGCCAATCAACCCATGTATCGAGCTTACCTCACGTCTGCCTACGCCAATGCTATTGATTAATCACCGCTCCCGTTAAGTCTCGTGCAATCACTTCCTGCAAATCAATTAACTTACTGAATTGACAGTTCTATCTCAAAGAATTTTACTTGCGCTTGTAGCCCTGATAAGGACAATAATCGCTGCAATCCACTGCCTGCTGAGAGAGAACTACATTAGGGTGAACAGCACATTTGAGAAACGGATTGTTGCTGAAAAATTGGCATCTGTAGCAAGGAATTGGATGGGGTGCTAGTCTTTCCTTCCATCTGGTTCTAAAAGCACTGCTCCGCTTTGAGCAAACTACAAGTGTAACGACAAGACTACACAATAGAACCGCAACACCACTGGCAGGATTCACTGCTGTTACAGATGGAGCGGAATGATCTTGCTGACTAGAAGTGATTGGCTCAGACTCAATGGTTTGCTGAATATCGTTCATTTTTAATTCCCCAATGAGATTACGCTTTCTTATGCTGATATCTAACTATAAGTACTAAACTTGCTATGCTTCATCATCTTATTGTGTTCTACTTACGTTAGATTCATCGAAGTTGATTCCAGTTGCGGAGGCGGAAGCCCAAAATTAACATCAACACCCCAAAGAAGAGTGAGTAAGCACCAATGAACCACAGTAGGGTCAATGCACCTACACCTGGATAGAAGAGCAGAAGAATTCCGAAGACGATCGAGGCGATTCCCGCAAGGGCAAGTAACCCATCGTTTCGGATTTCTTTCCGCAATCGAACGGCTGCCACAATTTGAAAAAAGCCAGTCACGATCGCCCAAGATGCAATCACGTAGAGCAATGCCAATGCTGTGATTCTTGGATACGCAAACACTAAAACTCCCGCAGCAATCCCAACAATTCCTTCAATAAGTAGAAGCCATGCGTTCGCGTCATTCAGTCGATCGCGAAGGGCTGAAATGATTAATAAAATTCCACCACCCAATGCCAGCGCCCCAAATAGTAGCACTAACCATGTCAACGTAATGTTGGGTAGGAAGAAGGCAGCTAACCCAAACAAAATTGCAATTGCACCGCGCAACGCAAGCGTCCACCAATTACGTGCTAAACGAGTTCCAAGCTGAATCGGATCCATGTTCTGCCGCATACGTTGAATCTCTTTCTCGATTAGTTCTTGCTATCCCTTCATAGCGCTGGAATCACATCTACAGGTTCCTTAGCGTTGTTCGTGCCGAAATTGATTCACTAACTGTTCTGAATAGGCACGAATCGAAGGATGCTCAGTTTCGTTAATGCCATAGAGATCGGGGTGATCCTCATATCGAAAAAGATCGCGTCGTGCGGGGTCATCTGCTGGATCAGGGCTGTAATTATCAGGGGGTGTGGACAGGGTAGCAATGGTGTTCGTTGCAAGAGGTCCATACGGAGCCGTCTGCGGCAACGGATGACCGTAAGTATCTGTATTCACCAGTGGATTAGTGGTATTCAGTGCGAGACCCCGAAATCCAGATCTGACTTGTTCTTCATAGTCTGGGTCAATCCGCAAGTCATCGCTGAATTCTGGCAAACGTTCTGCTTGTTCTTTAGTCAACGCTTTCGCATACACTCGCTGCTCATCGAAGTGAATTCGAGCGCGACCAATCGGCAACAACACTGATTTGCCGAAAATCCAAAAACCGAGATCAACGACGAGGTAACGAAATTCGCCCGTTTGCTGATCAACCAGAATGTTCTTGACAGTACCAATCTTCTCGTGGTTGTCAGAATAAACGCTGTAATGAATAATGTCTCGATCGCCAAAGACATGAGAATAATTCGGGTCAAAATCTGCAATTTTAAGTAATGGCATAGTTATCTCCTACTGAAATATGAATTTGTTTAAGTCGGCTTACCGCTATTGCGTTGTGCAAGGAGCCGATTTTCATAATCATGAAAGCTGTCAGTTGCACCGTAGGATGCTGAACGTCTTTTACTGGCAATCGTTGAATTGGATGTCAAAGAACCATAGGTTTGGCTGATTCGCTCTTCATAGTTAATGTTCGTTCCTAACTCGCCAGCAAAATCCGGCAAATCTTCAATCTGTTGTTTGCTGAGATGAGGAACTCGAATACATTGATTCTCGTAGTCTAACTGTGCTAGATCCACAGGTAATACGACTTGTTTACCAACATATGATATTCCAGTCTCCACGATTAGATAGCGAAAACGTCCTGTTTCTCCATCCACTAAAATATCCTTCACAGAGCCAACTTTTTCATGGTTGCCCGCGTACACCTCAACCGTTTTGATCGTAGAGCTACCGAAGGGAGTTCTGTAATTGGGATAGTATTCACCTATTTTGTGCAACATCACGACTTTTTCCTCTATTGCTGTTATTTTGATTTACAGCTTTTCATACTTCAATTACCTAGATTGATGATCTATATGATTTCACAATCCTCAGCAATCGATTAAACCTTACTAAAGTTAAGGATCAATTGTGGAAAAGCGGTGGAGAAATGAGATCGCTAACTAAGATTGCTCCTAAAGAGATAGAGCGATGCGCCAGAACTAGAGCTAGAACTGAAATCCTAGTAGATTCCAGTACCCTAAGATAGGAATAAAAATGATCGCGGCGAGGGTAATCAGGCTATAGTGCAATCTTTTTATGATCGACCCACGTTTATTTTTCCAAGCAAGTCCGGTAAAGATAACGAGTCCGATCGACAAAATCGACGTAAGCAACGGAATGCAGAGCAGAGCAACCACGACCGGGGGAACTCCATAGACCAGTTTCCAGATTCCATAGAGCCAAAGCGACAACGGCAAGCCGACGAGGAATATTAAGTTTAGAGCGCTAGTCAAGCCTGCTAACTGCCACGCTCGCTTTGAAGAGCGATCGCTGTGGGATTCCCGTTTGCGCCGCCCTTGAATGCGGGCAACAATCAAATAGACCAGTGCCGACAAGAAGATGACGGCACACCCGCCAATCACGCCTAACTGAAACCATACCCGCTCATACCAGGACACACGCTCATACGTGCCAATTTTTGCCCAAAGCGGCTCAAAAGCGAAGGCAATTTTACCCACTTCATTCGTACCGAAAGCAGTCATCGCATCGTCATTCACACGCTGAAAAAGCATCGGTGCTACAGGCGCTAATTGAAGATCAGAAGCATTGCTCATAAAGAACAAATTCGAGCGGCGAATCATCAGCGTCTGATTCGATCCTTTTTTGATGCTGATGAGCTTAAAGGGAGCGCTAATTTTTGCCAAGGTATGACGCGGATATTCTAAATCGCGGTAGGTTCCGGTAAAGCGATCGAGATTCTGGTCGCTCATGGCGTAGGGCTTGCTTGGAGTCGGTTCATTGGCAATGGGAAAATAGCGATCTAAGAACTGGGACAGGAATTTCTCATGGATTCCCTGAAAGCTATTCGTTGCGATAAAAACCCCCACATTACGATCGGGAATGAGCGTGAGCAAGCTAGAATAGCCTCTCAGACTGCCTAAATGTTCAATCATTCGGAGATTGTTTTCCAACCGTTCTCGAAACCCGTAAGCAGTTCCTGGCAATTTAGGATGCTGCGTGAAGTGTTGCTGGTGCATCAGCCGCGCTGTATCTTCTTGTAGGATGCGCGAGTTTTCATATCGCCCCTTCAGCAAGTGGGCAATCATGAAGTGAGCCATATCGGTTGCCGTTGCGCTCAATGCAGCGGCAGGAGCAATGTTCAAATACAGAAAGGGAACAGGTTGAAACTGACCACTGCGATACTGATACCCGACTGCCAAATCTTGAGCTAGTGCGGGAGGTGGCGGTTGAAGAAACGTACTCCGGCGCATTTCAAGCGGCTGGAAAATGTTTTTGTCCATGTAATCAATAAAGGGCAGACCTGAAAGCCGCTCGACTAAATACCCTAGTAGCGCAATGCTGTGATTGGAATAGCTGTAAAGCTTGCCAGGTTGCCATACGATCGGTGGCATATGATCGGCAAGATAATCTCCTAGAGGTTCCATCTTAGCGGCGGTAGGTGCTGCTATGCCGATGAGTCGCTGAGTTGTACCATCCGTGTGAGTCATGAGTTGAGCAACTCTAGCAGGCTCAGGAAAGGGATTGTTCAGCTTAAATGTCGTGAGATATTGATTGATATCTGCATTCAGGTCGAGAAGACCCCGTTCATAGATCTGCATTGCGGCGGTTGCAGTGAATAGCTTTGATAATGACGCAACACGAAACAAGGTACGATCGGCATCAACAGGAATTTTTTTCTCAATATCAGCGTAACCGTAACCTTTGGCGAAGAACAGTTTTCCGTCTTTGACAACTGATACAACTGCCCCAGGAATGTGAGACTTTGGCATTTCGCTGTTGAAAAACTGATCTGAGAACCCTTCTAATTCCTGAGTGCTATTTAGTCCAGGTGCATTGGGTGAGGGAGGAACTTCTGGTATGGATTCGAGTTGCTCAGATTGCGGGTCATCTAGCGGAAAGATGGGTTCCTTTTGCGCTAAGCCTGGCAATCCTGATGACAATAAAATGAAAATCGCTAGGAACGTACAGCAAAGAAAACGATGAAAAAACTTCTGCTTTGAGATAATGTTCTTCTTTGAAGACATAATCCTTCATTTCCTAATAATTTAGCCTGCTTGAATCAGCAACCTGCGATCGTAGAACTCATCAAAACCCTGTCGGAAAAACAAGTCTTCTACTTAGGGTAATAACTAGAGGTGGAAAATCGGTGGAGACTTAGAAACTACTGATGTTGCTCAAAAATTAAGACAAGCTTTGGAAAGATACAATCTCCCTCCTAGGCAGGGTCTTAAACGCTAGAAATTTCTGTAAAAGGAGAGGGGTCGCAAATCTACTACCTTATTGCTAACGTTAGCATGACTCTTTGGGACGAGATATCCTTTCGCTCCTGAGTGATCATGTTTACAAACTAAGTTGAAAGGCGAATGAAAATTCTCATTGTTGAAGACGATACTGTGATCGCTGAAACAGTGGCAGACGTACTCACAAAACAGCATTATGTTGTCGATACTGCATCCGATGGTGAACTGGGATGGCAGTACGCCACGAATGCCAACTACGACTTAATTTTGCTCGATGTCATGTTGCCAAAGCTTGATGGCATTAGCTTATGTCGGCACCTCCGCCAAGCTGGGCATCAAATGCTAATTTTTCTCCTGACCGCTAAAGATACCGGAACCGATAAAGTGTTGGGATTAGATGCTGGAGCCGATGACTATCTGATCAAACCGTTTGATTTTCAAGAATTGTCGGCTCGGATTCGGGCACTATTGAGACGGGGAAATTCTCCCGCGCCTACCATTTTGCAGTGGGGAGATTTGCGTCTAGATACCAACACCTGCAACGTGAGCTATGGCGATCGTGACCTTCAATTAACGTCAACCGAGTACCGACTCTTGGAGCTTTTTCTCCGCAACAGCCGCCATGTGTTTAGCCGGAGTGCGATCGTCGATCACCTGTGGACAGCAGAAGACCCGCCACAAGAAGCCACAATCAAGTCTCACATTAAAACGCTACGCCAGAAACTCAATTCAGCAGGCGCACCGTCAGATCTAATTGAAACGGTTTATGGATTAGGCTATCGATTAAAGCCTCAACCTGATGAGCCAGCACCGGAATCAACCGATTCAAACTGGATCGAACAACAAACCGAACTTGCAGTCGCCCAAGCGAGAGAACGTTTTCAGACTCAACTCAGCGATCGCTTAAGGATTCTTGAGCAAGCAACTCAAGCTTTAGAGCAAAATTGCCTCAGTGAGCAGTTGCGGCAGCAAGCAGAACACGAGGCGCACAAACTAGCCGGAGCGTTAGGAACGTTTGACTTAGCCGATGGTTCTCACTGGGCAGAAGCGCTTGAGGATCTCTTTCAAGCCCATCCTTCGATCGAATATGCTAAATTGCTCCGTCACCTCATGAACAATCTATACCAAGCTCTTGACCATTCCGCTACGAGTCCGTACCCATGTCGCGGAGCGATCACACCGGAACAAGAAGCTCCCCTTTTATTGGTGGTTAGCCAAAATGAGCAACAGACGCAGCAATTCGTCAAAGAGGCAGCGCTACGGAACCTGCGGGTCAAACTTGCCTCTGTTCCTAATCGATCGCCCGAAGATTTACTCACTGAAATCGCAGTGCAAAAGCCTCATATCGTGCTGCTTGACCTAGATGCGATGCCAAATCTTCAAGCAAGCTTAATACTGTTATCGAAGCTGGCGCAACAGTGTCGTTTTCCTGAAGATTTGACAAGGCTGCATAACAACGGTGAGCAGGGAAGTTACTAATATTTTCATTCTGTTGGGGGCGGAGCGAAATAGAAATGACATTTAGAGGACTTTGGGCATTACTGAAACAAACCATTATAGAGTGGCAACAAGACAAAATTCCGCTACTAGCGGCGGCTCTGGCTTACTATACCGTTTTTTCGCTTGCCCCTTTGCTGGTGATTGCCATTGCGATCGTTGGAGCCGTCTTGGGTCAGCAAGCGGCACAGAATCAAATTGTCATGCAGTTCCGAGGACTGATTGGGGAGCAAGGGGCACAAGCGATTCAAGCCATTATCAACAATGCACAACAACCAGGGTCGGGGGGAACCGTGGCAACGATTGTGAGTATCATTACGCTCTTGTTCGGTGCATCGGTCGTTTTTGGGCAACTTCAAGAAGCGCTCAATACAATTTGGGAGGTGCAACCCAAGCCAGGATTAAATATCAAAGGCTTTCTCCAAAATCGCTTACTTTCGTTTGCGATGGTCTTGGTGATTGGATTTTTATTACTGGTTTCTCTGTTTTTCAGTGCAGCTTTAGCGGCGCTTGAAAGCTTCTTCGGCACAGCATTCCCCAATTTAATTGAATTGGGGCGGTTCATTAACATTGTGCTGACGTTAGGCGGTGCAGCCGTATTATTTGCCTTGATTTACAAAGTGTTGCCAGATGTACAGGTTTCTTGGCGCTATCTCTGGATTGGTGCAGGGGTAACTAGCGTACTGTTTACGATCGGCAAATCCTTGATTGGGTTCTATCTTGGCAATAGCAGTGTGAGTTCTAGCTATGGGGCGGCTAGCTCAGTGATCGGTTTATTGATTTGGATCTACTATTCAGCACAAATTTTATTGTTTGGTGCAGAATTCACCCAAGTTTATGCCAAGCGACAAGGAGCACTGATTACAGCGAGTTCCTACGCTCAACCCAAGAACAAATCACACTAAGAGAACTATAATGAAACGGCGATCGTTTCTAAGTTGCATGACAATGGCTGTACTTTTGCTAACAGCTTGTAACCGCCCGCCAACGGTACAATCCATTTGCTCCATTGAGAATCGATCGGAGTATCAATTCTCAGACAGTACAAGACTGACTCTCTGGAATTTTAGGGCTTCCCAGTTAAAACAACTCACTGCCCAACTGCTAGTCATTCAAAACGGAAAAGTCCAAACCGCAAAGCAAATTCAGTATGATTGGCGGACTTGGAGTAATTCAGCGATCGCATCGGGTCAGTTGGCAGTCTTGCTGCAAAGTGGTCAACCCTTCGGAGCCGCGAATCTCCAACTTCCTCAGTTAACTGCAACACTTCAATCTGCTCCAGCTTACATTAAAGCTGAACAACAAATTCCCACATTACTGAGAGGCGATTTAGAACTGCGAACTGCGATCGCCACAGACCCGCAATCCCTTCAGCAACAGACTGTGCTTTACGCAGCGGTCTTTAGCCCATCCTCAGCTTCTCCTGGCTCGATTAGTCTGAGTTCAGATCTGCGATCGCTGATTGCCGCCTCCAAACCGAATCGAACCGTCGTTGCTGTTACTTTAGAATGCCAATCTCAAACTCAAGGAAACTAAGGCTTTTCTCTTAGCTGATTGCCCGTCATTTGATCATTCACTAGAGAGATGAATTGAGAACCAGAATTGCTACGCTTGGAAAAATATAGGCAAAGATTCGGAAGTCTCTGTAACCCTAACTTATGTATCTCTCACCGAAGCAATCGATCCTCGTTGGACTATTCCTCACTGGTTTACTAGCAAGCTGCACCTCAAGTAGACAGACAGGCACTACGCCGCAACCCAATCCTGAAAATTCACCCCAAGCTGCCCAACAATCTCCCACAGCAACAACGGCACTCCGCGATGACATCAGTGCAGTCGCTCCTGTTGCTCAACAAGTGGGTTCTGCTGTTGTACAGATCAACTCAAGTCGAACAGTGCGGGAGTCTGTTGATGAATTTGGGTTAGATCAGTTTTTTGGGCGGCGTGTTCCTCCACAAGAGCGAATTCAACGGGGGACAGGTTCAGGATTCATCACCACAAACGATGGGCAGGTGATTACGAATGCTCATGTGGTCGAAGGAGCAGATAATGTTACGGTATTGCTGAAAGATGGACGACGTTATCCTGGGAAAGTGTTAGGCACTGATCCA
Organism: Leptolyngbya sp. AN10; assembly: GCF_050565645.1. Taxonomy (NCBI): domain Bacteria; kingdom Bacillati; phylum Cyanobacteriota; class Cyanophyceae; order Leptolyngbyales; family Leptolyngbyaceae; genus Leptolyngbya; species Leptolyngbya sp. AN10. The sequence continues at coordinate 194,025 of NZ_JBNXVP010000008.1, read as the reverse complement.
TTGAGTGATGTTGCTGTGATTGATATTGAGGCGAACAATTTGCCGACGGTTCGCTTAGGCAACTCAGACAACCTTGTGCCAGGGCAACTCGCGATCGCGATCGGTAATCCGTTGGGTCTTAGCAATACCGTGACTCAGGGCATTATTAGCGCCACCGAGCGATCGACGACTGAAATTGGCATTCCTGACAAGCGAATTAATTTTCTTCAAACTGATGCCGCAATTAATCCAGGCAATTCTGGTGGACCGTTGCTGAATGCCGCAGGAGAAGTTGTTGGGGTCAATACCGCTATTATTCAGGGCGCACAGGGACTAGGATTTGCGATTCCGATCAATACCGTTCAGCGCGTTACCCAACAACTGCTTACTCAAGGTCGCGTCGATTATCCCTATATTGGAGTCCAAATGGTTGCGTTAACGCCAGAGTTGCGATCGCAGATCAATCAAAGTAATCTTGGCTTCCAAGTGACTCAAGACCAAGGCGTGATTGTTCTCAATGTTTTACCTAATTCGCCTGCGGCTCAGGCAGGGTTACGTCCCGGTGATATTATCAGCCGCATCAATGGCACAGAAATTCAGAATGTGCAGCAAGTCCAGCAGCAGGTAGATGCAACTGGTATCAATAACACAATGCAGGTGATAATTACCCGGAATGGAGGCACTCAACAGTTGACGGTTAGACCGCAAGCACTTCCTAATCAACAGACCGGGTAATCCGAGGTAATTTTTCCAAAAGAGTTCAGCCTTCCCCCGTCAATACTTCAAAAGTTCAATTTCTTCTCTTGCTAAAGTTAGATTTTGTAGAAATATTGATCGACATAAGCTTTTATCAATCTGTCATTTGATCTTCACAATTGTTTCGCATCATAAAAGTAAGCGGATAAGGGATTGGATTAAGCGTAGACTTAAGTCTCTTACCACCAGCCCTTTCAAGGTGAGCTAGATCAGGTGTGGGAAAATAGCCACAGCGTTGATTCGAGTTGAGGTTCCCGTCATGCTAGACCCCCTGTTTACGCGATTCGTGGAGAAAAGCCCTGTGAGCGTGATGACGCGCGGGTTAATCGAACGAGTGTTTGCACCCACGACACTGAACGAACTATTCGAGGCGACCGCTCTGGTGCAATACACCAAAGAACTGCTGTTTTCGGATTTAGTGGAGTTGATGGTTCCAGTGGTGTGTGGACTGCAACCCTCGGTGCGAGCGTCGTACCAGGAGCAAGCAGAGTCTATGCCTGCGAGCTTGAGTGCGGTCTACAGCAAGTTAAATGGGATTGAATTAGCCGTCAGCCAAGGATTAGTGAGCGAAACAGCAGCGAAAATGGTGGGCATCGTGCGCTCTTTGGGCGAACCTGTAGCAGATTGGCTCTCGTGGCTATCGGGTGAAAATCTTGGATGGGTTCTGTTTAGCCGCCACCGAGCATCGTCCCCAAGTGACTCGCGCTTATGCCAGTGCGATGCTACCCGGAAAAAGCTTAGTGGTGCTAGAACCGCAAGTGCGATTAGCAACGGATGTCTTTCCCTGCGAGGATGCTCACGCTCAAGCTATCGCTCACCGGACTCGATAGACAGAACCCTGCTTCGTCTAAATATTTCAAGTCGATATCTCCTTCAGTGGCAGCGATTTCGAGCATCAAAAGGTCAGCAAGCTTTACTTCATAGAGAATCTGGTCTTGCTGAGAATGCTGTGAGTGGCGAGTGCGCTTCCATTGCCACCCCTTTTTTTCAAGATCCGTCGAAGTCGGTCTGGACTCAATTGCACTTGGCGATCTTGTTCGAGTTTTACCGAGAGTTGTTCACTCGTGTAGGTGCGCTGGTCTTGTTCTAGACACTGCTCCAAATGCTGCATGTCCGCCTCCTGCCAGCGCCGTTTAGCTCCCCGTCCAGGTGCTTCCCACAATCCGCACAGCCCAACTTGTTCCCACCGCTTCAAAGTGTCACGTACTGTATGTTCGTGACACTCGAAGATATCCGCGATGGCTGGAACTGTCCAGCCTTGTGCGTTCAGCCGCAGCATAGGAGCGCGATCTCGCGTCCGTTGCGGTACTGTTTGGGCAAGCCGTAATTCGCTCAAGGTACGATCTTCTTCCTCAGTCAATGTGATCCGAAGCGGCGCAGGCATTGGACATCACCTATTCGCTAAACTGCTCCTATTTTGTATTTAATTCATCCTTTCTACTTACTGGCGGCGATCAATGGTGGAATTCCAAGCGAATCTCCCGTCCTATCGTGCGATGGTGAGGGTTGCCCCAGAAGCAATGTCTTGGCTCCGGTATGGTGGCTACTTTGCTCGAATTGAACGGATTGATGCCCCCGATGCTGAAGGTTGGATTCCTATCTCGCTGCGGTTTGATATCGAGAAAGCAGCTTGTGGGTATGTGTTGGGGTTTGGGGCACAGATGGAAGTGATTGAACCCTTGTAAAACGCGATCGCGTTTTACAAGCCGCAAATGAAGTGATCGCGCTTTACACCGAATGTTGAATCAACTCAGATCAAAGCAACCAGACGACAGTTTCATTTCCAACCAGCTAGCATCCGATATGGCTAAACCTGTGCATTACAAAATCCTGCGTTGGAAAGAGGGATAATTGGAGGGCATGATCTAATCTAAGCACTTCGCATAAGCTTTCTAGTTGTCCTATTACGGTAGAAGGTTAGATTTAGATGATCACTGTTCATCACTTGAATAATTCTCGCTCCCAACGCATCTTATGGTTATTAGAGGAGCTAGAGTTAGAATACGATATCGAGTACTACGATCGCGATCCCAAAACGCTCCTAGCGCCCGCAGCTTTACGTCAGGTGCATCCACTGGGTAAATCCCCGGTTATCACTGATGGAGTGCTGACACTGGCGGAGTCTGGAGCAATTATTGAGTACTTGATAGAGCAATACGGACAGGGACGACTCGTTCCTCCATCTGGTACACCAGAGCGATTACGCTACATTTATTGGTTGCACTATGCCGAAGGTTCAGCAATGCCGCCTCTGTTACTAAAGCTGGTCTTCGATCGCATCGAGCAACAGCAGATGCCGTTTTTTGCCAAACCGATAGCTCACGCGATCGCAAAACGCACTAAAGAGACGTTCATCATTCCTCAAATTACACAGCATCTCAATTACTTAGAGGCAGAACTGGAGAAAAGTCCCTGGTTTGTAAGAGATGAGTTTACTGCTGCTGATATTGAAATGAGCTTTCCGATTGAAGCTGCGGTGGCACGAGGATTAGCTGCTAGTTATCCAAGATTGAGGGAGTTTTGCGATCGCATCCATTCTCGTCCAGCATATCAACGAGCATTAGAGCGGGGCGGTAAATTCCAGCTTGCAAGCTAAAGCGGAAACCTCATGTTAGATCTGCTTAAATGAGCGAACGATTTGATCAAAGACGGTTCGGTAAGTTGCATCACGATTGCCGTAGCCAGTTTTAGACAACGTAATCAAAACAACTTCATCATCAGCAGATCGAAAGGCAATATGCTCATGCTCGTACAGTCCATTCGACTGAAAAGCGACTCCGGTTTGACCTGCGATCGTCGTTGTCTTAAATTGTTGCGGGGCTGCAAATCGATGATTCTGTTGCACCCAGTTCTGCAAGTCTAGTTTTTTCGGATTCTGATAAACGGCAACTTGAACATTGGCAGGGTATTCAGTTCCCCCTTCATAAGCCCCTGCTTTGAGTTTTTGGTAATGTTCCTGAGTCCAAATTTCGATAGTCGCGATCGCATCTGCTTCTGTCGGTGGAACTTTAGTCAACGGATCGATCACAAAATTCTTTTCAGGATAGTGAAACTCGAAGCCTAAGCGATCGTTGCGATAAATGCTTTGCGCCGAAGAAACCTGGGCAGGAGTCGGAGAGCTAGCAACAATGAGTGGTTGCTGTTGGCAAGCCATGATTGTTCCCGCCATTAGACTGAATGCAACTGATCCAAGTATCCATTTTTGAAACGATCGCGAAGGGCACGTCATCGCTTTTTTAGAATGAAGAAGACAAATGATGACTTCAAATTGAGAAAGCGCCATTCCAAAAATCTTCTCGCATCAGTAAAATAACGGCAATGATAAATTTATAAAAATGAAAATATCGAATAAATCTTTTTGAAATACTTTCGTAACCTTCAGGAGCAATAATGAAGTTAAAACTATTAGCAATACAGAATAGAAAATTATAATGCTAGATCGTTTATTGCTCGTAACACTGCTGTTCGGGAGCTTGGTCGCTTGTACTCCCGGAGAGACAGGAAGTTCCAACGCCATTAGTTCTCCTGCGAGTCCGCAAGCTGCACCTGCTACGCCAGTCAGTCAACCTACCGCTTCCTCAACTAAAACTACAACGATTCGAGTCGAAGGGGAAACTCAACAAATTCCGATCGAATTGCTGCAAACGCCCTACTTCTCGACTTACTTTCCCAGCGATCGCTTCATCACTGACTCGGCGAGTTCAGGCGAAGGATCAGCCACTTGGTTTTACTGGAAACAACCCGATGGAACCACAAACAAGAATGTGTACGTGCAGGTATTCTTCCCAGGACAACGCTTATCGGTTGATCAAGTGCGGCAATTCCTCGTGGGAAATCGCGCTTTATTTAAAGCGAATGGTTGGCGAAGAATTGATCGGGGTTCCGGCGATCGATATGCAGAAACGGCTTACTCTGCTTGGCTGCGAGATTTAATCCTATTTGAGCCACGCACCAATCCACAAAACATTAGAGGAACGGCTTACATTGGTGAGATTGATGGTCGAGCGTTCTATGTGATTTCGCATTACCCCGGCGATTATGGAGACGGCTTTACGCCCAGAGCCGATGTGATTCTCAAGAATCTCAAGGGTAGAGAAACAGGCTTGAGCAGCAATTCCAAACTGGCGTTGAAGGGAATTGGGGCAATTCAAGTTGGAATGACCGTTGCACAAGCTTCAAAAGCAATTGGTCAACCGCTAGTTTCACAAGGAGAACCTGCTCCTGGTAGTAATTGCAGCTATGTTGCTCCACAGCGATCCATTCAGGGGTTGAACTTTATGGTGATTGGCGATCGCATTGCCCGCATTGATGTGCGTCGCTCCAGCCCGATTACGACACTGAGCGGAGCCAAAATAGGAGACTCGGAAGCTCGAATTAAGCAACTGTATCCAGGACAAATCACGGTGACTCCACACAAGTATCGTCCGAATGGACACTATCTGACATTCACACCAAAAGATGCGGCGGATCGCAACTATCGATTGATCTTTGAAACCGATGGCAAGCAAGTAACAGACTTTCGATCCGGGCGTTTGCCTGAAGTAACTTGGGTAGAGGGTTGCAGTTAATCAAGTTGCCAGGGTCGGATCATCGCCTTCTAGAATCGTGCCCTTGAGCGTCGTGTCTTTGAGGTCTGCGCCGCTCAAATTGGCATCTTCTAGCGCGGCATCCGTGAGATTCGCTTTCTCTAGTTCAGCATTCGCGAGGTCTGCTTCGCTCAAATCCGCAGCCTCTAAGTTCGCACCACTCAGCGTTGCTTGACTGAGATCTGCCTGGGTCAAAGTCGCTTGCACGAGATTGGCAACGATAAGGTCAGCGTTGCTCAAATCGGCTCGATCGAGCAATGCCCCTTCTAAAATTGTGCCTTCTAGCATGGCGTTACTCAAGTTCGCACCTGTTAAATCGGCTCCGGCTAGGTCTGCCCCACTTAAATCGGTGCTACTGAGGTCGGCATTGGCTAAATTAGCGTTCCTTAAAGTAGCCCCTTCTAAATTTGCACCTGCAAACACCGCATTGCTTAGATCCATGCCCTCTAAATTGGCTTCCGCTAGATCTACATTGCTGAAGTCGCGATCGCCATCTTCATACCGTTGCTGTAGTTGCTGAACTTCAATCGGCTGTACCATCGCAAACCTCCTAAGTCAATACGTTTCAGCTACGTGTAACGGCTGAGTGTATCCGTTCTCTCTGCTAAAAGCGTCTACCGGATGTCATACGCTCCCAAACCAACAAGCTTCTTCACTCTTCCCATTTGCTTCTATCGAATGTTGCAGCTTTTTTCGTTGAGCCAATACTTTTGAGTTGCCTTATCTTTTTTATTGATCTGGCTTGAGTTCGATGACAAATCAGGTGGATCAAGGTTTCATAGTTTGTAGTTTTAAAAGCAAAATTAAGATGAGCCTTTATGTCATGAGCGCAGCGAATATCCTGAATTATCTGACTGATGGCGCGATCGTGCTAGATCAAGAGAATCGGTTTGCCTGGATGAATTCGCAAGCGGCTGCGATCATGAAACAATCCCAATCGGAACTCATGGGTGAACCAAGTTTCAGGATTTGTGTAGACATTTTTGGACAAGAGTTCTGCCACGCTTGTCAGCAAGTTCAGCAGCAGCAGACCGCCCTTCAACTACAAGTTTGGTCGCAACAGTTAGCGCGTTGGTTTGATGTGCGAATCACACCGATATCTGAAGGATTGCTGGTGAATCTATACGATATCTCGCTTTACAAACAACGTGAAACCCAACTGAAACAAGCTTTTTCGGCGCTAGAAACTCGATTTGTTCACAATCTTCAACGGTTGAATCAAACCCAGGTTTCTCTGATGAGTGAATCGCTGGAACGGCAACGCGCTCAGGCGGCTCTAAGCGGGACGAATGCAAAACTGGCAACCATTCTAGAAACGATCGCCGATGGGCTTTGTGCGATCGACACCGAATGGCGATTTAGTTATGTGAATCGTCGAGCAGAACAACTGCTTCAACGCGATCAAGCTGAACTGCTAGGAAAGCCTTTGTGGGAGGTGTATTCTCGAACTTCGGGAATGGATTTTTATCGAAAGTGTCATGAAGCGGTAGAGGCTCAGTTGCCTGCTCAGTTTGAAGGCTATGTAGAAGACCTCGATCGCTGGTTTCAATACAATTTCTACCCTTCTTCGGAAGGCTTCTTGATCTATTTTCAAGACATTACAGCACGCAAGCGAGCCGAATTCGAGTATCAACAACTTCTAGAGCGAGAAAAAGCGGCTCGACATCAAGCAGAAGTCGCTGAACAGAAATGTCGCTTTTTGTCAGAACTGAGTCGAGTTCTTGCAACCTCCCTTGATTACCAAACTACGTTCGATACGATCGCACACGCGATTGTCCCTTACTTGGCGGATTATTGCATTTTGCAGAAGTTTGATGCTCGTGGCATTCTTCAACCTGTGGTTGAAGTTCATCACGATCCCCAAAAACAGTCCTTTGTGGAAGCTTTAGCACAGCGATACGATGCCATTGCACAAAGACCGATGAGCTTGACTGCACAAGTGCTGCGATCGCAGCAACCCATTCTCATGCCAACGCTATCAGAACAATTCGTGCAATCAATCGCACAGGATGAAGAGGTCTTGGCAATTACGCGATCGCTTCAGCCTGTGTCTGCCATGCTGCTTCCCCTTTGGGCACGCGGACGCATTCTCGGAGTCTTGTTATTAGTCAGTGCAAATCCTGAACGGCACTACGCTGAAGACGATTTGAGTCTGGCAAATGATGTCGCGCACCGGGTAGCAATGGCGATCGATAACACGGAACTCTATCAACGATCGCAAGAAGTCAGCCAGTTGAAAGATGCGTTTTTGAACAATCTATCTCACGAACTCCGAACGCCGCTTCATGCAATTAGCGGCTGGGCGCAGATGTTGAATCGTCAAACACCCAGCGAAGGTCGCTATCGTATCGGAGTTGAAACCATTGGGCGAAAATCCCAGGAGCTACAAATGCTGATCTATGACTTGCTGGATTTCTCGCGGATGATGCGAGGCAAGCTCCATCTCAAGCCGACCTCGATTGATCTGATTCAGATTACCCAAGAAGTTGTGACACCATTTCAGGTTGCACTCGTGCGAAAACAAATCCAGTTTGAATTAATCATCAATGGAAATCGGATTGATCAAGATTTGCTGGGAAATTTTGATGTCCTATCAGAGCATTGGGAATCGTTTCAAATCTGGGCAGACGCGGAGCGAATACGTCAGATTCTTTGGCATCTTCTCTCAAATGCCATCAAATTCACGCCCGATCAGGGAAGTGTAGTCGTTCAACTGCTCTCAACGCCAGAATCCTCGATCGCTCATGTGGTCATTGAAGACTCTGGCATTGGCATCAAACCTAATTTCTTGCCCTTTGTATTTGAGTCTTTTCGACAAGCCGATGGTTCATCCACTCGTGCCCACGGCGGCGTTGGATTAGGCTTGTCCCTGGTTCAGTCCCTGGTTGAACTGCACGGAGGAACGATTGAGGTTGCTAGCCCCGGAGAAGGACAAGGAACGATTGTCGCGCTACAACTGCCCAAAAACAATCCTGAAGATTAATCTACCTCAAGATAGAGTGTTCTAGCAGAGTTAGGCTCTTATTATTCCATCGGGATTCTTCTCGGTCATACTATGGATGGACAAGAGTTATTGCAACAGTATGCAGATGGAGCGCGATCGTTCCCTCAAGTCAACCTAGCAAAAGCAGATTTAGCAGGTGCAGATTTACAAGGCGTTGATTTGAGTCAAGCCAATTTGCCAGAAGCAAACCTGAGTTATGCGAATTTAAGTTACGCCAACTTGCAGCAGGCAAATCTAGCCCGAACCAATTTAACAGGGGCAAATTTAACGAGCGCTAAACTTTGGAAAGCAAATCTAACCGAAGCTCAATTGGGTTCAGCAAATTTGACAAATGCAACTTTAATTGAAGCCAACGTCAACCATGCTTTTTTGTTTGAAGCGATTCTCTCCGATGCTGATTTGTCAGATGCCTTTCTGAAGGGAGCCGTGATGCCAAACGGATCAGACTATACTCTATAAGCTTAATTTTTTAGGTTAAAAGGTTAGTTCCCTTACTTTGGCTCAAGACATAACTCAACGATCGCGATAATCAATTGCTCTGGATCAACAGGTTTCGCCAGATGTCGCTGAAATCCTGCCTCAAGTGCCTGCTGTCGATTCTCGTCGCCAGCATACGCTGTGAGTGCGTTGCCTTCGGCTCTCGCTTGCGAGTCCGCAGGAATTCGGCGCACTGTTTCTGGAATTGCTTGAATGCGGTGAATCAAAGCAGGTGAGCAATCACAATCTGAAGATCGAAGATGTCGCATCAATGTATGACCATCATATTCGGGCATCCCAATGTCGCTAATGATGAGATGAGGCTGGCAATGTTGTAACGCTTCCAGGGCTGTAATTGCTGAATCTGCCTCAATCACCTCTGCGCCTGCTTGTCTCAAGGCAAAGCTGACAAAGGTTAGCATGGCTGGATCATTGTCGATCGTCAAAATTTTCAATCCAACCAATGGCTCTGCTTCCAATTGTCTACTTACTTGAGGCAGTTGTTTAGGCTGTTGATTGATGACATGATTTCAACGAGCGGCGCGTTGCCTTCGGCACAGCGTAGCTGTTCGCGAATAGTATTGATGCCTTACGCGAAGCTGGAGCGCGTTCTGAAATGACGATCGCAACTACTCGTGGTGTTTTTCTTGAAACTGCACAAGCCCAACTCGATCGCCCTGAGATTCAAGCAATCCTCGCAACGGATAGTATCTCAACCCATTCTGATCTACCAAAGGTGAAAACAGTAGCGATCGCGCCCTTGCTTGCAGACGCGATTCGAGAATTCGGTTAATTGATGACATCAAACGACTTAGCCCAAGATGGGAACAAAACTTTAACGCAGGAACCATAATACGGTTGTGCCATTTCGGAAAGAATAGAGAGAAATAGGCTAAAACGAAGAGGCTAATCCTACAAAGCTGATAGCCATGCCTAATTCCTCCTCTCCTTTCCAAAATAGAACTACTAATTACGCCATTGCCATCGCCATTTGGCGACAGGATTGGGCACAGCGGCGGCACATCTCAGCACAAGCTTTCATCTGGATATCATCACTCATACGATCGCACTCTTGAGCGCAAGCTTCGCAAACTTCAGCACAAGCACCGCAGAATTGAGCATGGAAGTTGGAATTCCGCAACATAAAATCTGCACTGGCTTGGCAGCTTTGAGTACAGTCCAACAGCAACCTGATATCAGCAAACTCAGTGTGCTGCCCGCCTTTTTGTAAGCAGTAAGTAATTGTGTTGAGACAAATGCTGTGGCAATCAAGACAGTTTTGAATGCACTGCTGCATCTCCTGATTAATTTGGCTCAAGGTTAATTGTTGAATTGGCATAACAGCATCTCCTTGATTAAAGCTACATGAGCATGGCTTACTGGATTCAACCCTAAGAAAAGCGCCGTTCGGTTTCGTCTCTCTTCCGATAGACACAATCGAAAGGAAAGCCGCACAAAATATTGGCAACTTGACCTTGAGGCTGATGCTACTCGCAAAAATAACCTGCACTGTTGATCGAGTATCGAATGGCTCTGAGATGACCGTTATATTTGTACCACCTGGATTTGAATCAAAGTCTCTCTGCCTCGCTCGGACGCATTATGTACGATACGAGGGAGCATTATGGAACCAGTCAAATTAGGAGAAAGTAAGATGGTAAACATCATTCAACCTACCGACTTGGAAGCAACCCTCAATATTGCGCGACAAGATTTAACAGCAGTTGATCCGGTTGTTGCGATCGCACTCATCGAACGCTGGCAGACCCAATTGGAAAAAACTCCAGTGTTTGGGAAGTTAAGCGAACTCAAACAAGCGATTCTCGAAGGACGATCCAGCACGATCGCGAATCTTCTTGATGAATTAGGTCAAGCAACCTGTGCTATGGTTGCCCATGTCAGTGACCACGGTTCAGCTAATGCTGAAGTGCAAGTTGATCAACTGGGTGAATTGCTGTCTCAAGCAGGTCAATCGCTGCATGAATCTTTGATAGAACAACGATAAGAGGAATGAGTGATGCAATCAAATGAACAACGATACCGTGATCGAGCAGCACAAGACGACTTCTTTGATGCCGATTTAGCGGATGCTCATCTCAAAGTCAGCGCTCAAACTGCCCATGCTGCTGTCAATTCTGAAGATAAGCAGAAAACAAAGGGCAGCTTGGCGGAAAGGTTTATGCAGACCCTCCAACAAATAGAAAAAACAAAGAACGTAGATCCTCTCGTTACTTTATTTGCTGAAGATGCTGATCTTAGCAACCTGGCGATGCATCATCCCATTGAAGGACACCAAGCGATTCGTCAGTTCTGGCAGAACTATTTATCCGTGTTCGATCAGATTCACTCTCAGTTTACACATACCAGTGAAGGCAACGGCGCGATCGCATTGGAATGGATTTCTGAAGGATCATTATCTCCAGGCGAACCACTCAGCTACCGAGGGGTTAGCATTCTTGAAACTCAAAATGGAAAGGTGCAGCATTTTCGGACATACTATGACTCTGCGACTTCCTTACCCAATGGGGCGAAGCACTAAAAGAAAAATCTGTACTCTGATTCGGCAAGGCAGCAAATCATCAACTTAGAAATGACAAGAGATAGCAACTCAAACGATTTTGCAGAAATCCTCAAAGGGTTTGGGTTGCTCATGCTTTTTCATATTCTTGCCGCTATCATTATTTTTGTTCTTGGATTCATTGTTGGTCCGTTGCTAGGAGATTATAACTTCTTTACATTTTGGATATTTGGTATTGCGGGCTTTCTATTCTGGCAATTGTTGTATGTCATACCAATTCTGCTTCAACTCAAGCGTCGTCGCAAAATCGGCATGATGAAAGGAGTGATTGTGGGTGCAGCATTCACCGCGCTTCTGAATAGTGTTGGATTTCTACTGTTGATGGTTCGTTGAGTGATCCCCATCTAACCAATTAGAAGGCACATTGATCCTTCAGACAGCAATAATAGCATCTCTTTGAAGAAAGCCATTATTGGCTGATTTTGTGTGCAAGCTCGCGACTGTGATCCAGATTCTTCAGTTATGCACTGCGTTTGAACGCGGGTAGTTCAATCCAAAAACGGCTGCCTTGGTCTTGCCGAGATTCTAGTCCGACTCGTCCGCCCATGCGTTCAATCCCTTTCCGCACGATCGCGAGACCAATTCCAGTTCCCGGATAAGTATCAGAACCATGTAAGCGATCGAATACCTGAAAAATCCGATCCCTAAATTCTGACGGAACTCCAATGCCGTTATCCTCCACCCAAAGTCGAACTTGATCTCCGCGTTCCTCGGCGTGGATTTGTACCTGGGGATGAACATCGGGTGGCACAAACTTGATGGCATTCGAGAGCAAATTGGTAATCACTTGAACCAGAGTGAGGTAATTCGCTTGTACGGCTGGAAGTGGTTCGATCACGTTAATGGTAGCTTGTTGTAATGCGATCGCTGGCTGTAGTTGAGTTAATACTTCTTGAACTACGGTCGCGAGAGACAACGGTTGAAGTGGCATCTCCTCACGGCTCAATTGGCTGTAGGTCAGCAAGTTTTGAATCAGCGTTTCTAAGCGCTGAGTTCCAACGACAATGCGCTGCAAATAAGTTTGGGCGGTCGAATCAAGTTGCAAGTTGAAGTCATCAATTACAGCTTGAGCATATCCCTCGATCACCCGCAGAGGTTCCCGCAAGTCGTGTGACACCGAATAAGAAAAAGCTTCGAGTTGTTGATTCGCTTCTTCAAGCTGTGCGGTACGCTCTAGGACTCGTTGTTCTAACGTCTCGGTTAATTGTCGAATCTCGGCTTCTTGTTGCTTTCGCTGGCTGATATTCTCCATTAAGCCATCAATCACAGTTTCATTGCCGATCGTACTGAGTGTTTCACTCAGCGATACCCAAATTTCTTCACCATCGTAGCGACGAAGCAAAATTTCTCGCTCAATGCCACGATCGTCCGTCTGTAACTGCTGTAATTGATTGGGATCTTGTTCATATTGCCAAATTGGATCGCGTTGCATTCTCGTTTGTGCTGCTTCTAGCGATTCCACACCTAGCATTCTCAGGAAAGCAGGATTGGCATCAATTAACTCTCCGTTCAACCGAATACGAAAAATACCAAGATCCAGTCGATCGAGTAGCGATTGCAGACGAACTTGCAGCAAATCGGTTTGCTGCTGCATTTCGACTTTTGCCATCATTGCCTTGACCGAAACGGTGAGGCGAATATAGTGGCGCGGTGACTTGAGTACATAGTCATCTAATCCCGCTTTCATCGCATTGATCGCGGTCTGCTGAGTACCCGTACTGGAGAACATAATCACGGGCTTGTACGGATAGCGTTCTTTCACCGCTTGCAGCACGCGAATTCCGTTCGTCCAGAGCAATTGATAATCCGTAATGACGACATCAAATCGATCTTCCTGGAGTGCTTGATTGAATCCCTGAGCATTAACAATTTCGGTAATTTCGACCAAGGGAAACTCGCGCCGCAGTTCTCGGATAATCAAGGCGCGATCGTCGGGGTTGTCATCAACTAGCAGGATTCGCTCTGGATGTGTCATGGGATTGCACTCCTTGGGGTGAGTCTGCGAACTGTGGTAACTCTACCCAAAATCGGCTTCCTTTTCCAGGTTCAGAGTTAACCCCAACTCGTCCGCCCAATCGCTCGATCGCTCGACGCACGATCGCAAGTCCTAGACCCGTTCCTGCGTAAAAATCTACGCCCTGCAACCGCTCAAACGGCTCGAAAATTCGGTCTTGATCCTCCGGCACGATGCCAATCCCATTATCCTCAACAGACAAGCGAACCCATTGCTGACCATTTGTTGCGGAATATGCTTCTGCCTTAAGGCTGATCTGTGGCATGGTGTCAGGAGTGACATATTTAATAGCATTGTTTAGAAGATTGGAAATCGTTTGGACTAAAAGGGTACGATTGCCCCAAACCATTCCAAGGGGTGCTGCAACTTCAATTTGGGCTGACTTAGGAGCCTCTGCGATGTTCTCCAACACCTCAGCGACGATATTATCGAGATTGATCGGCTTCATTCTCAAATCAAGGCGGCTAATGCGACTAAAGATCAGTAAATCGCAAATCAGGGCATCCATGCGATCGGCAGCAGTCGCAATCCGCAGCAGATAATCCCGTGTCAAAGGTTCCGACGCATCCTCGCTCAACAAGGCTTGGGTAAAGCCTTGGATGCCTCGAAGCGGAGCCGACAAATCATGCGCTACGGTGTAGGAAAACGCTTCTAAATCGGCATTGGCTTGCTCAAGATTTGCCACCCGATGTTCTGACTCGATCGCCAACTGATGCAATTGTTCTTCAATTTGTTTTTGCTCAGTGATATCGATCGCCGAACTCTTGACCAACCGCCTACCATCCGGCAACCTTCCCAGTGGCAAGGAGTAGAATTCCCAGACTCGAATTTCTCCAGATTGGGTTCTAATGTCGAAGTTTCCTTCATCGATTCGTTGCTCTAGTTGGTAGAGGCGATTGATTCGACGACAAATGCTATTTTTTTGCCGTCCATACGCTTTCTCAACCCAATCGGAAATCGTGGGAATTTCTTCGCGCAAGTAGCCCGTAATCTCTGTCCAAGCGTGGCTAATCTGGATTACTTCACCATCTTCCGCGTGGAGCATCACCGGGATGGGTTCATCCCGCACTGTACGCTGAAGTTGTTCTTGAGTATGCTGCGGTATGTCTTGAGCCATATCGATCACTCAATATTCTTTGACTAGCAAGTAAACTCAGTATGTGCCGATGCCGCTTCTATTCTGGCAAACTCTGTAATACATGGAACACAAATCTGAAGAAAATCTAAATATGACGATGGGAGGAAGCGTGTAGCCGGAGCAGACTTTACTATTAGCAGGAAATTTGCTTAATTCGGTTATACAACAGCAATGTTCTGTAACAACTATTACCAAAATGCTTCATATCCTGCTTGTTGATGATAATCCTGACGATCGTGTTCTTGCTGCTAGAGCGCTACAGCAAGGATTCTCGGCAGTTGACATTCAATCGATAATTGATGCTCCAACGTTTGAGCAAGCTTTAGAGGGTGGGGCATTTGATGTCGTTGTCACGGATTATCAATTACTCTGGTCGAACGGACTTGCTGTTCTAGAGAAGGTAAAGGCGCAATATCCCAACTGTCCCGTGCTGATGTTCACCAACAGCGCGAATCAAGAGACTGCGATCGCGGCGATGAAGTCAGGACTCGATGATTACTTGGTAAAATGTCCGCGCCACTATGCCCGATTGCCCTTGATTGTGCAAAGCGTTCTCCAACGCGCTCAAGCAAAGCAGGCGTTAGAAGCGGAACGAGAACAATTACTAGAGCGGGAACGCGCTGCCCGTCGTCGGGCGGAAGCAGAAGAACGCCGTTTTGCCTTTCTTGCAGAAGCCAGTCGATTGTTATCGTCTTCCCTAGAGTTCGATACGGTTCTCAAACAGGTTGCACAATTAGCCGTTCCTAATCTTGCGGATTGGTGTTTGGTCGATATTATTGACGGGGATTTCATCAACTGGCGGGAACCTGTGATTGCCGCAATTGATCCAGAGAAAGAACTGTTGGTGCGTGAACTGAAGCAAAAGTTTCCACCGACGATCGACGATGATTACGGTCCGGCTAAAGTGCTACGGACTGGAGAACCTGAACTTGTTGCTAATCTTTCGGATGCGTTTGCTATTGAGATTGTGCAAAATGTCAGACATCTGACGCTTTTGCATCAACTCGAAGCAAAGTCATTGATGGTCGTGCCAATTAAGCTGGCAGAACGAATTCTAGGCACGATTTCTTTTGTTTCGTCTCAGATCGATCGTCATTATGCGATCGCAGACTTAGACATGGCGATGGAGTTAGCTCGACGGTCGGCGTTTGCGATCGAGAATGCTCGCTTATACCGGGAAGCACAGGAAGCCAACCGCCTCAAGGATGAATTTCTAGCGATCGTCTCTCATGAACTTCGTACCCCGCTCAATTCAATTTCGGGCTGGGCACAGATGTTAGGGAAAGGCAAGCTTACTCCCGCAATGCAAGCGAAGGCGATCGAAACGATCGATCGCAATGCTCGCCTGCAAACTCGCTTGGTAGATGACATTATTGATGCGGCTTTAATTATTCAGAATCAAATTCATCTCGCTCGTCATCCGGTGAATCTGATTCCGATTATTGATGCTGTGATTCAATCGGTTCGGGCGGCGGCTGAAGAAAAGTCGATTCAAATTGAGACGCAGTTCGATCTGTCTGTCGAACGAGTCTTGGGAGATGCGAAACGGTTGCAGCAGATTGTCTGGAATCTTCTCTCGAACGCGATTAAGTTCACACCAAAAGGCGGACGTGTCGAAGTTCGACTGACGCAAATCAATCGGCATCTTCAACTTCAGATCATTGATACAGGCAAAGGAATTACGGCTCAATTTATGCCGCATATCTACGATCGCTTCAGACAAGCGGATAGCTCAATTCAGCGATCGTTTGGTGGACTTGGACTCGGATTAACGATCGTGCGGCACTTAGTTGAAATGCACGGCGGTACAGTCTATGCCACAAGCGAAGGAGACAATCGAGGGGCAACATTTACCGTACAGTTACCCGTTCACAGCATTGAGCCACTGTCTAGAACAACTATTTCTTCACAGAATTTTCCAGATCTCAGTGGGTTGAAGGTCTTAGTCGTTGAAGACAATAGCGATACCTTGGAGTTGCTTCGATTTATTTTGTCAGAGTGTGGCGCGAAAGTGACAACGGCAGTTTCTGTAGAAATTGCGCTCAGGTCAATCCGCCAACAAGTTCCCGATCTATTAATCAGTGATATTGGCATGACTGGACAAGATGGCTATGAGTTGATTCACCAGATCCGATCACTGCCTCTTGAACAAGGCGGCAATATTCCTGCGATCGCGTTAACCGCATTTGCGACAGCAAAATTTCGCGAATTGACCTTGGCTAAAGGTTTTCAACTGCATCTAGAAAAGCCGATCGATCCGATGGAGTTCGCTGCGATCGTTGCCAAGCTTGCTGAACAGAAGGTATTGCAACTGAGAGAATAGAACAACCCATAAGATTAGACTTTAGGTAGAGGACAGCGTTGCATTTGCTACCTACTATTTTCCGTGAGCTAATCTTAGCAATCTTGCAATGCTAGCCATGAAACTACTCAATCAAGTCAAAGGGTTATTAACGGGTCTACGTCAAGTTAAGCCAAAGGAGTGGTGGGTAGAGATTATTACAGCCCAACCGAGTTGCATTTATTATTTTGGTCCGTTTCAGAGTGCAAGTGAAGCAAAAGCAACCCATCCAGGATATGTAGAAGACTTACAAGGCGACAGCAGCTTTTTGAGTAGTTTGGGAATCTAGTATGCGTCCGAAAGATACAGCAACCCGATACGATCGCATTGCCCGATGGTGGCAAACTCAGCATCAAGATTCGCTTTATGGCATTCCACAATTAGAGCGGGCAATTCAATTTATTTCTAATAAGCGATTTGCACTTGATATCGGCTGTGGCAGCAGTGGACGATTTATTCAAGCGCTGAGTGTACATGGATTTCAGGTGGAAGGACTGGATATCTCTTCAGAAATGATCGCTTTAGCCAAACAACTCCATTCAAGCACCACTTTCTATCACGCAGACATCTGCTGCTGGTATCCCCCTAAGCTTTACAGCTTGATTGTGGCTTGGGACAGCACGTTTCACCTGCCGCTAGAGATGCAAGAGCCTGTGACAAAAAAGCTATGTGCTGCGCTTGAACCCGGTGGCGTACTGATGTTCACCTGTGGGGGCGGGCATCGACCCGGTGAGGTTGCTGGAACATTTCAAGGTCAAGACTTTAAGTATAGTACGCTGGGGGTCAATTCCTTCTTAAAGATTCTAGAAGAGCATCATTGTACTTGTCTGCACCTCGAATACGATCAATATCCTGAGAATCATGTTTATATCATTGCTCAATCAATCTCCAAACCGTGAATCAAACCTTAGCGCTTCAACGCATGATACGCTTACCAAGCATTAGAAGCAGAACTTGAATAATTCCCAAGAAGGATGTATTGGAAGATTCAGACCGCCTAGAGTCATTCACGCACTTCATTTTGATCGAACACTCAAAGCGCCAATTATGGAACGAATCACACGCCGGGAATTTATCACGACTGCAACCTTAACGGCGGGTTTTGCTTTAGCAGTCCAACCCATCTCAGCAAAAACGCTCAAAACAGATGCGACCGGATTAGTAGCAGGTGCGGTTCAAATTCCTGTTCAAGATGGCTTCATTCCTGCTTATCGATCGGCTCCCGCAACAGGCACAAATTTCCCGATCGTACTCGTGCTTCAAGAAATCTTTGGCGTACACGAGCATATTCAAGATATCACTCGACGGTTTGCAAAGTTGGGTTATCTTGCCATTGCACCAGAACTATTTGTTCGACAAGGTGATGTCTCAACCCTCAGCAATATTGATCAAATTCGTCCGATCGTCGCGAAAGTTCCAGATGCTCAAGTGCTATCCGATCTCGATGCAACCGTGAATTGGGCAGTGAAATCAGCACAAGGCAATCCGAATCAACTGGGCGTGACTGGGTTTTGTTGGGGTGGGCGGATGACTTGGCTGTATGCGGCTCACAATCCACGAATCAAAGCGGGTGTTGCTTGGTACGGGCGATTAGTGGGAGATGCAACACCGCTCACACCGCAGCAACCGATCGACATTGCCGCAAAGCTCACTGTTCCTGTACTCGGATTGTACGGCGGCAAAGATACGGGCATTCCGATCGAATCGGTCGAAAAGATGCGCGAACAACTCAAAGCGGGTCGGAGCAGATCTGAAATTGTAGTCTATCCGAATGCACCTCACGCCTTTTTCGCAGACTATCGCTCGTCTTACCGAGAAGCAGAAGCAAAAGATGGATGGAAACGTTTACAAGCTTGGTTCAAACAGAACGGTGTCGGCTAGATGAAATCAAAAGGGCTATGCTTTAATCCCTAGTTCTAGGAGCAACTGATGTCACTTCCGTTAATTTTGCAGCCTGGAGAAGGACGCTCCGTCCAAATCCGTACTAGCACCTGTACGTTTAAGGCGACTGCGCAAGAGACGCATGGACATTTCGGTTTGTTCGAGTTTGTTATAGAAGCGGGAACGAATGGAGCCAGCCCGCACATTCACAAAGAACTGACTGAGATGTTTTACGTGGTCGAAGGCGAGGTCGAATTGCTGGTAGGTGAGCGTCGAATCATTGCTGAACCCAAAGCGTTCATCCTCGTCCCTGAAAATACCCCACATGGGTTCGCGAATGTGGGGCAGACTCAAGCAACGCTCCTGATCTTGTTTTGTCCTGCTGATTCTCGTGAGCAATATTTTGAAGGCTTGGCAGAATTAACAAAAGATGGACGACAACCGAGTCAAGCGGAACTACTAGAGTTGATGCAGCAATTTGATCAGTATCCGGTTCCGCAGCCTGAAGATCATTGAGTGTCAACAAGCTAGTGGGTCATTTGGCATGAGTATCGCCATTTCTCGAAAAAGCTGATTGTCCTCGTAATGCTGAACTCAGTGAGCAGATAATGGCTATATCCGAAGCAAATGACCCACTGGAGCGACAGGAAGATTACGATCACTGCAATTCCTCAAGAACCTGAGCATGAGGGCAATGAACGTCAATGCAAGGTTGTCACTTTTCGGGGCACGATCTTCACAAACTCGATTCCTCCCCTAAGCGACAATTAACAGCATAGATTTCCTTCTAATTTACTCGAAGGTTTACCCTGGAAATACCCTTCTTTAGATAGGAAGTTTGAGAGCGACTATTGCAGAAACGAGGTAACTTCTTGAATAAAGCGATCGCGCCCTCGCTCTGGTCGATCAAGGAATAGATAATGCGTTCCATCAGAAATCGTAACAGTCTCAACTCGCGGTGCGTTCACTAGCTCAGATTTTAGGGCTGAAACATCAGCAGGGCGAGACCAAAAATCTCGCTCTCCTCGAATCACGAGGGCTGGAACCTTAATCTCTCTAGCATCCCAGTACTTCCGTCCCTTCGCAAGATTGTAGCTCTCTAATCGATAAGCACCAGGAATCCGTAGACTCGGCGGTTGTCGAGTGCTGCTCGTTGGATCACTCTGGAGCGCTTGTTGCTGATAGGCTTGAGCAACGGCAGGATCGCGCCATTGGCTTTTATCTTCAACAGGAATAGTTTGATTCCATTGCCGCAACAGTCCGTCTGCTGAATTCAAGCGATAAGCACCCGCGTCTGAATTAAATTCACCCGGACGTTCTGGATTCTCAAAAGTCTTGCCTAATGCCCAAGGAGCATTGACCCCATACAGGCTATTCAGCATCACCAAATGGCTAACTTTCGCAGTGTTGCGACTGGTGTACATTCCTGCCCAATGTCCTCCCGTTGCCCAACCGACAAGCGCAACTTTTTGATTGGGTGTCCGCTGACGAATCCAGTTTACGACTGCATCAATGTCACGGACTGCTTCTTCAGAAGTGACAGCAGGCGGATTTTGCTGGGGTGGTTGATTCAGGGATGGGGGAAGCGTTGAGCCTTCCCAACCTCGCACATTCATTAGATAAACTGAATGCCCTTGGGCTGCGAGACCTTCTGCGACTGAGTAGTTACGAACTGGGAGGTCAAATGAGGTAAAGCTACCAGGACCGCCACCGTGAATCAATAGAATTGGAACTTGCTGGGAGGTGCGATTGCGCGGCTGTACTTCTCGAACGGCAAGTTGAATGCCCGGATCGCTGTTAACAAAGGTATTATTGCGGATAATCTCGGATTTGGAAGAGGGTACAGATTGCTGAGACTGAGGGGTTGGAGCTTGAGCTTGCATCGTACAAGAAGTGCTGACAGTCGCAGCAAATAATGAAGCTAGGAAAAAAACTGCTTTGCGATCAAAAGTTGAAAAAGTCATAGTGCTTGAGGGTTAGATTTACAACTGGGGTGAACTTAGCTTTGAGGCGCACCGCTTTGAGCGAGGCGTTGACGTAGAAATGCGATCACGTCTCGATTGACGCGCAGTAGATTGTCGATCGTGCCTGCCTCGCGCCACTGATCCATACGCTCTAAGTTGTAGAAAACGGTGTTCGGTTGTTCTAATCCATTTTCTGATTGCATTAACGAGGTATCAATCAGGGGATAGCGATCGGCAAGTAATTGCATTTGAGACTTCAATCGCAGATGGTCTTTGATTTGTCGATTCAAATCGAGCAATCGGCGCGGCGCTGGCACAGGCGTTGAACTTTCTGCTTTAATTTCTTCTAGTACGCGACCAGAACCCCCATCGGTATTTGTGGGAGGTAAGCCCATCAAATTTAGAACAGTCGGAACAATATCAATGCTTTCTGCATAGGGAATCGTTTTACCTTGGGCTATACCAGGACCAATAAACGCCAAGGGAATCCGCCAACTTTCTTCATTCTGAATCGGATGCCAACCTGTGGAAGCTTGTCCGTCTGTGAGTAGGACTAAGAGTGTATCGTTCCATTTATCCATCCGCTTTAGCTCTGCAACAAACTCGCCCAATAACCGATCGGCGTTCTGTGCCGCTTTAATGTAGGGCGATCCATCTGCCCAGATGTTGTTTGCCCACGGTTCATTCTTTAACCGACCATCCGCTACATCTTGGCTGGCTGAACCTGTATCTTGTAGCACCAATCGCATAAAGCGAATGTCGTACTGGCGCAACAGATCCAGCGCAAAGCGAACACCACTTTCATCGGTGCTACGATCGAGCTTGACAAAGTTGAAACCTGGATTGAGAGACGCATAAGCTGTGCTATTCGCAATATGCGCGGTGAGTTGCCGTGGGTAGAAGGCTCGCTGAACATATTGCTCTTCCCACCACGGATCAAGAAAAAGCGATCCTGCTAGTGTAGTGGGATTGGGGGGTGAGGTTAAACTGAGGCTGCGATAGCCATTCTCGGTTTGATGCCAGGGAATTAG
The DNA here is from genome assembly GCF_050565645.1 of Leptolyngbya sp. AN10. Lineage (NCBI taxonomy): Bacteria > Bacillati > Cyanobacteriota > Cyanophyceae > Leptolyngbyales > Leptolyngbyaceae > Leptolyngbya > Leptolyngbya sp. AN10. The sequence goes on along the minus strand of NZ_JBNXVP010000008.1, from coordinate 172,276 downwards.
AATGTAGGCTTCATCGACTGATGTTCCCTGCTGTACCAACGACTGATAGTTCATCATCTTTAAGCGTTCGGGGGCTTGGTAATGCAAGCCATCGATATGAAAGAAGATGATGCGGGCAGGTTTACCGCTAGAAGTCGCAGGAGCTTGAGCAATCGTGGTTTGAGGGGTGTCTGTTGCAGTTGCAGATTCGTGAGCGAGAATCAACGTTATTCCCATCACAAACAGAGCGAGTGCCGTAATGATAGCCCACTTCATCCGTTTCATTGTCTTATGCCACATAGGTTTTAAAGTTCTGACTCTAAACGTCGCGTACTAACGATTTTGCCGTTCTCTTTCTAGAGATATATTTCAATTTCGTGAAAGCATTCCGGTTTGTTAAACCCTCACCGTGAGGGATCTTTGATCAATTTGAGGTTATTTTGTTATGGGTAATACAAAAACTTATCAGGAACAAAGGCGATCGCGAATCGATTGCGGAATTTGCTCCCACATTTCCCAAACCAAATCCATCTCTGCAAGCTTTCTTAGAGAGATAAATTCTGGCGTTTGACGTTGGCTACTAAACCATCGTTCGACGGTTGCAAGACTACAGCCACAAATTTGAGCGATTTGGCTTTGAGTCACGTTCCACTTTTGATAGAACACGAAGACATCCATCGACCACTGACAATTGCTATACAACTCCAGCAAGGTTAGCTCTCGGTCTCCGAGCGATCGTCCGTTCGTCATGCTTGATTGATCCTGAATCTATACGTCTCCATTCATGCTAAAAAGTGAGATTAGAACTGTCCAACACTCATTCAGTTCATCATTCACACCTTGGAGGTTCAAATGGAATTACGGCATCTACGTTATTTTGTGGTGGTAGCAGAAGAACTTCACTTTGGTCGAGCCGCAAAACGCTTGCAGATGGCGCAACAACCGCTCAGTCGCCAAATTCGTGAGTTAGAGGTAGAAATTCAAGTACAACTCTTGCAGCGCACGAAACGAACGGTGCGCTTAACGGAAGCAGGCAAGACTTTTCTAATTGAGGCAAGGAAAACACTCCAACAAGCCGATCGAGCAATTCTGCTGGCAAAACAAACCGATCGCGGTGAGCGGGGACAGTTGACCATCGGCTTTACGGGTGCAGCGTTGAATAGCATTTTGCCTAAAGCTGTGCGGCAATTTAAGAAACAGTATCCTGAAATCAAATTAGTGCTGGAGAGATCGCAAACAAATGAGCAGGTTGAGGCACTGTTGAGCGATCAAATTCACCTAGGCTTGCTACATCCGCCAATTCATACCGATGCACTGGTTGTAGAAACCTTGTATCGAGAGAAGTTGCTGCTCTTTCTGCCAGATAGTCATCCATTGGCTGATAATATGTCTGAACCGATTTCGGTCAAAGCGCTGTCTGATGAACCTTTCATCTTCTACCCACGCTACGTTGGTTCTGTTTTGTACGATCAGATGATTGGACTGTGTCAGCAAGCGGGCTTCAGTCCAAATGTGGTGCAAGAAGTGTTTCCTCAGCACACGATCTTAGGATTAGTGTCGGCTGGAATGGGAGTAACGCTGCTTCATGTTTCAGCATCTGCGATCGCACCGCATGATGTTGTTAGCAAACCCTTATTAGAGCCGACTCCAGAACTGGAACTTGCTGCCGCATGGCAGTACGGTCATCGTCATCCTGTTCTACCAATTTTCCTGGAGGTCTTACGACAAGTGAGCACTGAATCAGCATAATTCATTAAATTGCGCTTAGTGTCAGGCATTGTCAATCAAGGCAGGATTAGGTTACTGGCTTCACCGTACCACGCGATCCCACTCCTTATCAGCAGTACGTTTAGCAGAAAGTGTACCCGTATTTACCTCTAGCGGATGAGGCACAAAAAGAGAAAAAAGTTTAACCAAACGTTGGATGAGATTGTGCTGCGATAAAAAAGCGTTAGACGATCGAGGCAATGCGCTCTTTCATTGGAGAGACGCAATCCGCCTGTTGCCTTTCTAGGCTGAGTGCAGCGTGGGTAGCACATCAAATGATCTCGTCGCAGACTCTATCCGTTTGTCGAAGTGCGATCGCAGCGACCAACTCACCGAAAGCACCGTACAAGCAGGAAACAGAGAAATGGTTAGCCAGCTCCAGAATTTACCGATCGTCGAAACCTTTGGCACGTTAGAGCCAGTGGCTTACTTCAATGGTGCGATGTTGACAGGTGTGACTGTCTCGCACGGCGGACGAATCTTCGTGAACTTTCCCAGGTGGGGTGACGAAGTGCCGTTTACCGTTGCTGAAATTCGGGATGGTCGCCCAGTGCCTTTCGAGTTCGTGTCGATGCTCAACCCGTTCTCCTACGTTAATCAAGAGCGTTCCCCTGACTGGATCAGTGATTGCTCATTTCTTGGCAGGTGTTTTCTTGGTGAACGGTATCCCTCACTTCGTCAACGGGATTTCGGGTCATCGCTTTCAAACGCCGTTTGCTTCTCCGCCTGCGGTAGGAGAATCCTCGCCATTATCATCAACGTGGTGTGGGGATGATGAATTTTGTAACTGGCTCGTTCCTACTCAGTAGAGGTAAGTTTGCTGTCGGACTGACTGCTGATACTATTGCTTTTTTCTTGGGCGCAACCCTGATCGCGATCGGTTTAGCTTGGCATTTTGGGCGGGTTCGTCATTCAGCCGCGAATCCTGTGTCTAGCTTCGAGTCCAGCAAACTGCCATACGATTACCCTTAAAACTTCATTGAATTAAGAGCAGCACACCTATTTCTTCCCGTCTGAAAGGAATACAATTTTTTTAGGTTTAGAAGAAACCCCGCCTGTTGCAACCAAGCGGGGCTATTGGTTTAGTTCCTCCACAAGGGAGGGGTGTGGCTCCATGATAGAACGTTCATCGCCTGAGTTCAAACGTACTCAGGTTAAACAACCGTCTAATTCCAGAAGGAACAAGTCTCTGGAAAATCTAGATTTAGACCTGGAAACGGTTTATGCTTTTCTGCTGCAACTTCCACTTTGCGATCGGCAAGAAATTTTACGTCGTCTTCAGAACCATTTGGGGACAGTTCACAGTGCAGAACAGCTAAAAAACCAGCTACCTGATGGAATGCGAATTCAGAATCATGTTGGCTCGAAAGAAATCCGCTCAGTCACCAAGAAGGGAAAGAACTACATTGAAATCTGGTTTCATTGGGAAGAACCGCGATCGACCGAAAAAGGGGCGGGGCGTGAGTGGATTCATAAAAGTCGCTATGTTTGCCAATATCCAGAGCATGGCAAGCCTAAATCGATTGCCGCTCAGAAACTGGGAATACTAGACCAGCAGCTTGCACAAGAACGCCCTTATTCCGAAACATTAGAACTGCTAGGTTTATCTGCAAAGAAAGCAAAACGACGCTTACCAAATTCTCAGAAACTTGGAACCGGGACTTGAGGCAAACATCATTCTGATGGTAAATATTGCTACTGTGTTCTGACTTTGTTCAATTGGTAGAGCTAAATTCCAGAAGGACTTTCCACCTGGAATATTTTGAAGATTTCCAAACTTTGGAAAATTTTGGCGCGTCGGCAGGAATCTCTAACTGAGAAGAATGAGCTATGGCTGCAAACTTTCCTTTGTGCTGCGCTCCTCACTCATCGCTTGTCCAGTTGGCTTACGAGGATCATGGGCAGCTCGACGAATCTGTGCGTCAAAGCTCAAGGATTCAGCCGCACCCCAACCTCCGTAGGGAATGACTCGATAGCCCATTTCCCATAGCTGCTGAAACGTTGAGCCAGGTAAGGCATGGGCTTCTGTTAGGACAAAATTCGGCAGTCCTTGATAGTGAATGCGAGGGGCTGCAACGGCTGCTTCGATTGATTTACCATGTTCAAGCGTGTTGAGCATAATTTGCAGCACAGTTGTTGGAATTGTAGAGCCGCCTGGACTTCCCGTTGCCAAAACAGGCTGATTGTTTTCTAAGACGATCGTAGGAGTCATTGAACTCAGTGGACGCTTACCGGGTGTGATCGCATTTGCCTTTCCCTGAACCAGTCCATAACTGTTCGCCACACCTGGTTTTGCTGTGAAATCATCCATCTCATTATTCAAGAAGAATCCTGTATTCTCAGCAATCACTCCCGCTCCAAATAAGGAATTCAATGTGTAGGTCACACTCACGATATTGCCCTCACGATCCGCGATCGTATAATGCGTCGTGTGGTCGCCTTCGGACTTGGAAGGAGTGCGATAAACCTGGTTTGGATCAATGGCGCGATCGTGTGGAATTTTGCTACGAATCTCAGCTGCGTAGGATTTTGAAAGCAATCGCTCAGATGGATTTTGAACAAAGTTTGGATCACCGAGTTCAGCGTTACGATCGGCATAAGCAAACAGCATTGCACTCAGCATCCAGTGAAGTGTTTGAGGCGTTTGAAACCCGCTTTGCTTGAGCAAATAACCTTCTAAAATGTTGAGCATTTGACAAAGCGTCGTTCCGCCACCCGGAAGCGGAGCCGTCAAGATCTGATAGTTGCGATACTGGCATTGCAGCGGAGCAGTATCCTGAAGCTTATAACTCGCGAAATCTGCGGTTGTTAGAATTCCGCCATTTTGATGACTTGCCTGCACAATCTTCTGGGCAATCTCACCCTGGTAAAATACTTTTTCTCCACCAGCCGCAATCAATTTGAGCGATCGCGCTAAGTCAGTTTGAATCAATCGATCTCCTGATCGATAAGATCGACCCTTGTTGAGAAAAATCTTGGCAACGTTCGGCTGCTTCTCAAAGGTTTTTCTATGACGTTCAAGAATAGCAATATCAGCAGGGTGCAGAACGAATCCTTGTTCGGCAAGCGCGATCGCAGAAGTCATCACTCTCTCACGACTCAAAGTACCATACGTTGTCAGCGCATAATCTAACCCTTTAACAGTGCCAGGAATACCAACTGCTAGATAGCCTTGAGTGCTGAGATTAGGAATGACTTTTCCATGTCTATCCAGATACATCGTTGGAGTCGCAGCAGTCGGAGCCGTTTCACGAAAATTAAGAAATCGAGTTTGACCATTAGCCATGCGAATTAGCATAAATCCACCGCCACCCAAGTTTCCACAGCACGGGTAGCTTACCGATAGCGCGTATGCGGCTGCGACTGCGGCATCGATCGCGTTACCACCAGCTTGAAGAATTTGTACTGCTGCTTTGGAGGCTTCATGGTGTTCGGTCACGACCATTCCGCCTGTTCCTATGACAGCAGCAGAGGTAGTCGAAGAGCAAGATGGCGCAAAGGATTCACGACATTGTATCACGCTAATTCCCTTGTAGAGATACGTCAAAGGGTGGTAGACATTTCGTGCCAGCAGCATATCTAGAAGCACGATCGCACTAACAATAAGCAATCCAAATCTTACCCATCGGAAAGCTTTTCTAAGGTGTTTGCGTTTTACGAACGATTTCATATACTTTGAGGATTAGGGTGCGCTCAAGCGGTGAATTAGCTTGCCAATCTGCCATTGAATGAGTTTTTACAGCAGTAGTAATCAATCGCACAAGCTACATCGTTAAAGTTGCCATGCACCCAAGATTGTCTTTGTCAGTACCGTTGGCATTGCTAGTCATTCAATCCACTCTAGCAGTTGCCAATGCTACAACTATCTCTCCAGAGCTAAATGTCAGTTCAGCTTCAGTCAAGATTGCCCAGATTATCCCAGACCAAACGCTTCCTGTAAATTCCCAAGTGGAAGCAGGATGTCAGCAGTGTGTGATTGAAGGCGGAACGGTTCGAGGAAGCAATTTATTTCACAGCTTTAATCAATTTTCGATTCCAACAGGTGGGGAGGCGTTTTTTAATCAATCTCCTCAGATTCAAACTATCTTTGCTCGTGTGACTGGAGGATTGAATTCTACGATCGATGGCACAATCCGAGTTAATGGAGCATCGAATTTGGTTCTGATTAATCCTCGCGGCATCATTTTCGGCAGTAATGCTCGATTGAATATTGGTGGGTCATTTCTTGGTAGTACTGCTAGTACAATTCGCTTTCAAGATGGCACTGAGTTTAATGCGATCGCACCGCAAGAAAAACCATTACTAACGATCAGCGCCCCAATTGGCTTAGGGTTTCTAGGCAATACTAGCTCGATTCAGGTACAAGGAGCAGGGCATGACGTTCAAGGCATTCGCCCACCTGTTACCTTATTTCCCATCACTCAAGCTGCAACGCCAATCGGATTGCAAGTTCGACCTGGACGAACTCTAGCACTTATCGGTGGAGAGGTTCGGTTGAATGGAGGAATTGTTAAAGCTCCAAGTGGACGAGTCGAAATTGCAGGAGTACAGTCTGGAGAAGTTCGGTTTCAATTATTTTCAAACGGATGGACGTTTAATTACGGCAAGGTAGCTCAGTTTCAAGATGTGAGATTGGCAGGACGATCGCTGATTGATGCCAGTGGACTTGGAGGGGGTGAGATCGCGCTGCAAGGCAAACAAATTCGCCTTCAGGATGGGTCGATCGGCTTAATTCAAAACTTCGGCATCGCGCCATCTGGAGCAATATCCATTAATGCAACTGGATCAGTAGAAATTAGCGGCACTGATCCAATTGCAAGAATTCCGGGAGGCTTTTACACCGAGGCACTTCGATCTGGGGCAGGAGCCGACATTGTTATCACGACTCCCAATCTCACGCTAACGACTGGAGGAGCGCTCAACACGCGCACTTATAGTTCAGTCGATGCTGGAAAGATAACGATTCAGGGCGCAAATCTCGTACAGCTTATTGGCACTTCTCCGATTGACCTAAGAGCCGCCAGCGCAATCTACTCCACAACCTTTAGCGACGGGCGGGCGGGCGATATTGAGATAACGACACGTCAGTATCAAGCGATCGATGGCGGCGTAATTTTATCAAGTTCGCGTGGGCGTGGAGCAGGTGGAAATATCATCATCAATACAAGTGAATCGATTCGGCTCGTTGGAGTTGCTGCTTTGTTTCAGCCAAGTGTCATTAGTGCAGGAACATTCGATCAAGGCAATGCTGGAGAAGTTACTTTGAATACTCAGAATCTCATCGTTCAGAACGGTGGGCGCGTCGATTCTTCCACCGCAGCCCAAGGATCGGCAGGCAGTGTCAGAATTAATGCGATCGACTCTGTTGAAGTAAGCGGAACTGTCCCTAACTCTCGCAATCCTAGCTTGATCATTTCAGCCGCAAATATTCTCGATCCAGTCCTGCGGCAAACCTTCTTCGTTCCGCCAGCTTTAACGGGGGAGTCTGGAGACGTTACGATTCAAACCCGTGAATTGAAAGTAAGCAACGGCGCTCAAGTTACGGTTAAAAATGAAGGCTCAGGGAATGCTGGGACGCTGCGGGTGAACGCGCGATCAATTGATCTCGATCAAAGAGGACAACTTGCCGCCTCAACTCAGAGTGGGCAAGGAGGGAACATTGTAATTCAATCGGATCAAGTGAAACTCCAACGAGGAAGCAGCATCACGGCAACGGCTGGAGGGCGCGGTGATGGAGGCAACGTTACCATAAATACGGATATCCTGGCAATTTTGCGAAACAGTAGCATCATCGCAAACGCCGAACGAGGATCAGGGGGATCGATCGCGATTCGGGCACAGGGCGTTTTTTCATCGTCGGATAGCTTGATTAGTGCGACATCGGCGGTTGATCCGCAACTGAATGGAACTGTTCAAATCGATGCACCACAAACAACGGTCGGAGATGTTGCCCCTAGCTCAGTAGAATTATTGACGATTCCCCCTTTGCGATCGACTTGTCCTGATTTCAACGAAGCAGGAACGAATCGATTTACGATTAGCGGCGCTGGTGGTCTACCTTCTACCCCAGCAGAATCACTGGAGTTAGACCAAGGCTGGCAAGGCAACCGCGTTCAGCCTTCCAACGGCAATTTACCATCACAAAAACCTGAAATCGTTGAAGCGCAAGGATGGGAACGGCTCCCCGATGGAACAGTAAGGCTCGTTGCCTATAGTCAATCTCCAGCACCGACTAATGCAGCAATGGCAGATTGCTTTCATCATAGAAACGCTACAACCAACTTCCGATCAGCAGGAAACTCGACCAAAAATAAGGGTGGCGATAGGTTGAAGTACTGAGCAGTGTCAGTTGAGCCGTTCTTAATGCTTCAGCCTTAGATTGCCCTTTGCTGAGAGCTTGATAGAAAATACGCATTAGTTCTGCGGTTGATTGACTATCAACCAGCCAGAGAGATGCGATCGTACTTCGTGCCCCTGCTTGAGTCGCGATTCCTGCAAGTCCCAATGTTGATCGTCGATCGCCTCTCGCTGTTTCACAAGCACTCAACACTAATAGCTCTAAGTTCGGCTGACCCGATTCTGAAAGACTCCGCAACGTTTGATTCAGTTGTGGTAGGTTCAAGGGTCGATCCCAAGCGAGAAGTACTGTATTTTCTGGAATTGAACTGTAGCGACCATGCGTTGAGATGTGTAAAATCGGCAGTCTTTCTTGCTGAAGAGCTTGTTGAAACTGTCGGCTTGTAAACGCTCGATCGAGCAATACGACAGAATTTGGAATGCTTTGTCGAATCTGTTCAACTTCTTCTTTAACTTGTGGCAGTGGCAGCAAGCGAGGGGGTGATCCAGGTGCATTTAGGCTTGGACTCCGTTGGCTCAGTCCAGCAATTAGCGCCCTAAGCTGCTTGTTGCCGATTGGCTGCGGAGAACGCATTTGTGCGCCTGGAATGGTACTGACACTGTAACGCTCAATCAAATAGGATTCGCCATCGTGCAGAAGCGACATTGGAATATTTTGTAGTGTGCTATCTAGAACGAAGACCAGTGTTCCTTGATTCGGAAGGGCGCGTTTAATGGGCGCAATAAGCAATCGATAAAGTCTTTGGGCATCGGGCAGGAACTCGCCTTCCGCCAACTGGGAAAATTCTTCGTTTTGGAGGACTCGCAGTAAGTTATTAACATTATCTTGCAGCGATCGTGCGCCAATGGGAAAGTGCTGCAACGAGCGATTAGCTGATTGCACAATGACTTCGTAGCGGTCTAGTAATTTGAGAACATAGATAATCGTTTCGCTTTTCGATGTGGAAATTTGGCTCAAGGGAACAAGATCGAGTTTGCCGCAGCGTAAGAAGTTTTCCAGTTCTGTAATTTGCAGTTGATTGTTAATTGCGATCGCAGCTTTCAGGTCAGGATTAGACTGATTCAGCAGTAGTTGCAGATACTCACGGTAAACAGGTTCAATTTTGTCGCGAAATGATAATTGTAGGTCTAGATTTCCGCCCGATAGCGCCTCGCGAACTTGGTTTAAGTTCACAATCGCGGCTCGATAATTCTCGATCGCTTTTGCAGAATTTCTCTGTTTTTGAGCGAGTTGAGCAAGCAGATACCGCCATTGATAAGACAAATCCCAAGCAGAAATAGATTGTGACAGGCTTAGGGCTTGTGTCGCTGTAGACTGAGCAGACTGAAATTGATTCGTTTGATAGTCGAGCCTTGCAAGAATTCCGAGTGCCAAGGATTGGTGTCGTCGATCGCGAATCGTTTGAGCCTGTTTTAGAGCAGTTTGGGCGCGATCGCGAATCGTTCCAGCTATCTTGCTTGAAGTAGAAAGCCCGCTCATCAAGTTAGGAGTAGATAGAAATTGCAGCAAGGTTTCGCTGTAATGCAACTGAGCTTGGATTACTTCAACCACAGGCAAAGGTTCTAACGAAGTTGATTCAATTTTTTCGATTAATTGAGGACGTTGACTGATGAGATTTTTTCGTAGCGTCTGCAATCCGGGTGTGGCAAATGCTTGATAGATCGTGAGCCACTGATCTACGTCTCGACTTAGACGCAGCAGATTAAGAGCGCTCTGAAGTTGAATGTTAGAGGTTGCTTTGGAGGTACTTGCTGCTTGCTGATAGTGGGCGATCGCATTTTTCAAATTCGTCTCGATCGTTTCTAACTCGATTAATTCACGATCGTAATCTTCGGCAAGGTCATAACGCACCTGAGCTTGTTTGACTTGAGCCTGTTCTGTAATTGCTAAACTCAGCAGTAATGATGGAATATCCTGTTTTGCAGCAGTTTGGGCAGAACTAAGTGCCTGATTGAGAATTGCTTCCGAGGCAGCTAGATTACCAATTTGGCGCAATGTTGTACCCAGCGATCGCAGCGCTAGAATGCGAACTTGAGTAACGGGCTGCTGTTTTAGTTGAGCGAGTACTTCTGGAATGGCAGCACTCGAAGCAATGCCAATCGGTGGGCAAAGGTTTTGAGAAAGATTCAGCGCATTGAGAATCGTTGAACACGCTCTGGGGTAAAAGCCGAGCGATCGCAAAGCCAAACTTTCATTGACAAGACTTCCAACTGTTCCCGTTTCATCCTTTGCCTGACGATATTTTCGGGTGGCATCTTGCCAGGTTTGAAGTGCAGCAGTAACATCGCCTTGATGAAACTGTTGCCAACCCAGTTGAGTGAGTTTGTCGGCAGATCGTTGTTCAGACTGAATTTGAGCAGTTGTTTTGGAAATTGGGAAGACAGCGATCGCTCGCTCATTCAAGCTAGGAAGTAACGTTAGTAACCATGTCAGCCCGAAGCCAATCAGAGCAATCAGAGCGCTTTGAAGCAGGCGGCGATATTTTCGAGTAGTGAACACAATCAAAAGCTAGGTGAAGTAACGCAGGCGCGACGAAAATAGCTTGAAATGGTAGATTCCTCTCTAAATACCAGAAGCAGCACTGGAAGTGCACTTATAGTAAGACAGTTCAGCAATCGGTCAACACTGATGTCAAATTAGTAGCCTCCTGAAGCGTCAAGATAGCTTGAGCAGTTGAGTTAGGGTTGCCTGCACTCTGCTGTCTTGAGAGCCTGATCGAACACGAGCTTCGAGAACTTGAATTGCATTGTGGATCAGATTTTTAGCTGCATAAACCCTTGCTAGATCTAGAGCTTGTTCGTCAGGGCTTAAATTCAGTTGCCGAATTTGTGCGATCGTTCGATTCAAAATTTGAGTCTGTTCACGATCTAACACTCGAATTACAGTTCGGACAGTGAGCCGTTCAGAATTTTTGGTTGTGCTGATTGTAACTTGATAGGTATTGCCGGGAGTGAGTGAGGCGAGTTGAGCTGGATAAACGAGCGAAGGCTTCACTGTTGTGGTTTGATAAGCGAGATCGTTCCCCCGAATTTGAACGGTATATTTCTGAGCGCGATCAATCGGAGTCCAAGCGAGTTGAGGTCGGGTGTCGATGATAGTGTAGCCGATCGGACTCAAAAATCGTAATGCAATCGGTGAGGAGCCTCTCGGTCGAATGCAGAAGGAGTCTTGATCAGAAGAACAGAGCCTCATCGGATCTTTCGAGGTTGCGCTGCACGATCGCTCGATCGTTGAAGCATTTAGATTCTTCGCCGTTAGAATCGTGCCATTCCAGCATAAGAGCGTAGTTGACTGCGTAAATTTAGCTGAGGCAATAATTTGTTCAGCACACACCAAACTTCCGGTTGGAAGCTTTGGATTTCTGCTATTGATGATTCGACCGATTGGCTGGCATCGAGATAAGTCCGGCTGTCTAGCGTCCGTTAGGAATGTTGGATGCACAAGAACAGCAAGTGGCAACAGAAAAGTAACTCCTCGCAGGAAATAATTCATACTGTGCAGAAAAATCAACGATCGTTCAGGAACAACGGAATTTACGCAATTGTATTTAATTCTGAACAAGACATAAAGAGGAATTGCGTCCTATGAGGCTTGGGAAGACGGAACAGGAGTTTGCTTGAGCCATCGTTGAACTTCTGGCAGGGTTGGATCGCTTTTTGCACACTGAGTCCAGGCGAGATCAGCAGCTTTGGTGTTCTGTTGTTTTTGGTAAATCTGTGCGAGTAAGCACTGAGCCTCGGTGCGAGTTGGATCGAGGCTCAGTGAAGCATTGAGATATTGAGTCGCGATCGCAAAGTCGCGCCGCTCGAAAAATGCCCATCCTAAATTTTTTAGCAACGCCGCTCTCGTGGTGCGATCGACCCAATCAGGGGGCTGCTCCAATGCCTTCTGAGCCAAATCGATCGCGCCCTGATAATCACTTTCTAGGTTTTTAAGTCGAGCAAGATTATTAGCAGCGGCAGGCGCGATCGCGGCGTTTGCATTGATGACCTTCTGGTAGTATTGCCGCGCTTCTGGATAGCGCCCCCAGGTATCATAAAGACCACCGAGATTATAGTAAGCTTCCCAATACTGAGGATTGAATTTAATGGCGGTTTCGTAATGGTCGAGCGCACAGTCGTAGTTTGCTTGAGCCGCACATAATCGACCGAGATTGTTATGGATTTTGAAATTGTTTGGATCGATCGCGAGTGCCTGTTCGTAGTGATACCTAGCTCGATCGAACTGCTGCGCGAGCTGGGCATCTTTCGCCTGCTCGAAATGGTTTCGCATTTGTCCCATGCGAACAGCTTGCCAAATGCTGAGACACAATAGAAATCCCAGAATACCGAGCGTGAGCTTTCCGAAACGAGTCCTTAGTAACCAGTGTTGAATGAGGTCGAATTTTAGAAGCAGTGGGAGGCGATCGCGGTTGCGTAAATACTGCAAAATGATCTGCGTCGTTTGCGGTCTTCGTCCAGGCAGCAGCGACATCAAAGTATCGATATAGTGCTTGAAAGGTGGGGCAATTTGAGAAGCGTATCTATACCAGTCGAGCTTTCCGGTTTGTGGGTCTTCGTGCAGTCGAATCGGCTGAATACTGGTCATGAGATAAACCCAGGTGCGACCGACGCTGTAAAAGTCCGAAGGCGGGACAGCATGACCATTAAATTGTTCCGGCGGTGTGTAGCCAGCCGATCCCCATGCGGTTACACTTTCAGATTCAGTGTCAAAGGGATTGAAGTGGCGACGGTTGACTTTTGCTAAATAGGTTTGGCTTTCAAACGATCGGGCTGATCCAAAATCAATCAGTGCAAGTTTTCCATCTGGTTGCCGCAAAAGATTGCTCGGCTTAATATCTCGATGAAAGAAACCTTTCCCATGAACTTGATCGAGGATTTCGATGAGAGATTCAAGCCACTGAAGCGCCAGGTCTTGAGAGAGTTTGCCGTGAACCTTGATCCATTCCTCTAAATTTGTGCCCTCGATCTTTTGCAGCACAATGCACCGAAGGCTAATTCCTGAAGGAGTTTGAACCGTGAAATAGCCATCTAGGTCAACTTTGGGAATGCCTGGGTGATTGAGTTGAGAAAGGATTTCAACTTCACGACGGAAGGCGCGATCGCGAGTTGGATCATCACTACTGAGAACCTTCAGAATCTTGGCTGTGCCTTGGTCGTCGATCTCAAAGACTTCGGTAGGATTTTCGGGTTTTCGCGATCGTAAAAGGCGCACTAGTTGATATCGATTCTGAACCCGAAGCGGCGTGTAGCAAGCTTGACAATGCTCAAACTCAGGCGGATTTTGTCGCTGCTGGCAATGCGGATTGATACAGTAAACAAGTTGCTCAGACAGCATAATCGTTATTTCGCCAAGCCTACTGGCGACGCAAATTGTTTCAGAACACACTTCCGCATCACAGGTTGAAGCAAGAATTGGACTTTGCTATCCGGCTGCACTTGGCGTTCGATCAAGGTTTGTTGGTAGAGCGATTTTAGGACTTTAAGAACTTCGGACTTACTAAATGGAGATGCTTTAGACTCTAGCTTCTCCAACAATGTGCTAAGTGTCAATGCTGAAGAAAGTGCTAGTAGGACTAAAATCTCACGTTCTAGGTCTGTTGCTTGAGTAAGCTGATGCTGAATCGGATGAGCAAAGCGATCGGGCGTAAGGGTTGTTTCAAGCTGAAGAAATTCTCCTGCATCTCCATTAAACTGTTCCAAAATGTGTTCGCCTACAAATTGCAATAACAGGGGATTACCGTAGTAAAGTCTTGCTAATTGCTCTTGTTCAGTAGGTGTGCCAATTCCTTGTCTTGCTAAAATCTGTCGCGCATCTTCAGCACTGAGTTCTTTCAGTGGGAAAATCGCACAGGGAAGGTTATGGCTTGCCATCCATTCAAGATCCTTGAACCCAAATCGGCTGAGTAACAGTAAGCAGCTTGAGTGTGGAGAATGAACAACTTGACGGATAAATTTGCCGTAATCGTGATATGCAGAAGGATAGGGATCGAGGCTGCTACCGTTCCGAAGTAAGATTTGGTCAGCGTCGTCAAAGATGAGCAGACAGCGATGTTGCTTGAGCGTTTGAATGAGGTGCTCGATATAACTATCAGTTCCATCAATATCTGTCGGAAAATTGCGATCGACTTTGCCAATCTCTAAAGAATTGCTATCCAATGGCAGCAATTGTTGAAGATTTTGAATCAATTGCAGGAGTCGGGGAGCATCGTAAAGTGACTGATAAATTACATACTCGAACTCGCAGGATTCCATCAGATATCGAGTTACGATCGCACTCTTTCCGATGCCAGGTTGCCCGCAGATATTGATACAGTTGAGTTCGGATAATTGTTGTTTCAGGGTCTTGAGTTCAATCTCACGCCCGTAAAACTGATCTAATCGGGGAATCTGACCATAGATTTGAGACGATGTGGAAGTATAAATTTTGCGCTTTGAGAAAGAAGATTGCCTGAGTTGAATCACTCGTTCTTGCAGTCGTCCCTGATGAGTCGTCAGAACAGAAGAAAAATTATTTTTTGTAATTTTAACGCCCAAATGGAAGACTTCAGTTAGAAGCTTCCATAAATCAGAGCCAACATTTTTGAGATACTTTTCACTGTAACCGCCCTGCTCTGCAAGCTCTCGGTACTGCGTCGTACCGTTAAGGCTATTTTCCATAAGCAGTCGCTCAGCTTCGGTTAGCTGCCGCTGCTTTATAAGATCGACGAGTTCGCTGACTAAATCAATCAGGTGGTGAGATTGCTGAATTGGCTCCACACACGACCTCCAAACTCATGAGCGAAATTAGCTTGATAGTATCGAAAAGTCACCTGACTTTAAGGCACGATCGCAATCAAAATTCATCCTTAAATTAGAGAATATTAAACCGAGCGACCGTGTCTCCCGCAACCCTCTCAAAGTAAATACTCTTCGGGATAGATTCGTAGCTACAACGTTTTAGTTTTACTAAAAGTCACCCGATTCACATGACTTTTTTAGAGCAACTCAATTTAACGCTTTAGAGTTCAGTTAAACGCGAAATTCCACAGCAAAGTGGAACAGTTTCGGCTATGGAATCGGATAGGCGATTTGTTCGTAGATTGGTTATGGGTGCAGTGCCGTTGATCGAAGACGCAACAAAGCAGTAACCTTCGTAGGCTTTTCTATGATTGTCAGTATTGTTGAGGCAAGCGACGGCACGTTTGTCTATGTTCAGGCTGAGTTTACGCATTTGTTCGGGTTCTCGCTAGAAGGAATCAATGAGCTAGGTGGATTTGAAGCACTGTTTTGTAACTCGACAGTTGCAGAAGAAATTCGATCGATTGTGATGAATGGCTATCCGTGGACAGGCATTGCTGATCTACAGGCAGCAGACGGAACCTCGATCGAGGCATCATTGCAAGTCACCCCGATCGCTGAAGAGATAGGGGAACAAGTTTTAGGATTTGTCCTATTCTGTATGCCGTCAATGGCAGCTAAAACCTTTGACCAAGCAGGCGCGATCGATTCTGAAATCGTTCAAGTGCTGCAAGCTTCCCAGATGTGTCTGTGGCGGCTGAATGTGCAGGATCAGACGAGTTGGGCAATCAATCTTGAGTCGGTGCTAGGCGAGGCACAGTTGCCCTCGTATTCTGACTTTCTCAATGTTGTTCATCCAGACGATCGCGCTCAGTTCGATGAGGTGCTGGCGCGATCGCAAACGATGACCGCCTACGAATTTGCGTTTCGCTACTTTCGTCGCAATGGTCAGATCGTGTGGATCAAAAGTCGTGGGGAAGTCGTGTTCGATGAAGATGGGCAACCGCTCTATTTATCAGGAACGCTTACCGACATCACTTGGCGCAGACACGCTCAACAGCTTCGACAAGCAAATCATCGAAGGACGAATACACTATTGAAATCACTGCCAGAGCATATCGTTTGTGTCGGCAGAGATGGAATTTACCGCAGAATTATTTCGAGCAATCCAGAATTCGCGATCGTATTTCCCAAAGAGCAAGTCGGAGTCAACATCTACGACGTTTTACGGTCAGAACTTGCCGATCGACGCATGGTTTACCTTCAACGATCGTTTGTCTTCCACCGACCTCAAACCTATGAGTACCAAACCGTGAGCGCAGATGGACAACTCTACTACCTCGAAGAACGTGTGGTCGCAATTGACGCAAAGCTGAATGGGGCAGCGACAGCAGAGGATGAGGCGCTGATTCTGGTTCGGGACATTACTCAGCACAAGCAATTAGAAGCAGCGCTTTTGGTGAGTCAGATTGAGCTTCAAGACAGATGGGGTGTCGATCGCTCACTCAGGAATATCGGCGCAGAGTTTCGATACGCAGCGTTTCTCAAGCGAATGGGAGGAGACTACGTTAGCTGCAATCAGGCGTTTGCTCGGTTGGTGGGACGATCGATTCAAGAAATTTGCGGCAAATCCGACTTCGATCTTTTCTCGCCTAAAATTGCTGAAATACTAATGCAGCATGATTTAGCGGTTTTGAATTCGGGGAAGATGCTTGATTTTGATGAAGTCTTTGAACGGGACGGTCAGCCTCGCTGGTGCTTAGTCGATCGCGCTCCTTTATATAACGAAGCGGGGCAATTGTTTGGGATTTGTGGAACGGCGGTTGAGATCGGTGGGGTGTGATCGCCTTCAACCTAGGTGAGCATCAGGCTAACTCAGATATTTCACTTGGATGAGGAGTAATTGGGCGATATCCTCCAATGATTTTACCCGTTAAGCGGTCGAATTAAGATGTCCCATTTCGGTAGTGCTGGGTTGCATTCTAACCTGCGCTCAATTTCACGCATTGCTGTTTTGGAGAGTGAAACGCCTGTTGGATAAGTCTGGGTGTTCAGGGCGACCGTCGGATGAATCCCCTTCCAAGTCATACTTTCTGCCCAAGCCAGCATGGTTTGCACACTGTTTAGTTGCGTGCCGTTCCAATGCTGTTCGAGGATGCCCCAACAGCGTTCAATCGGATTGTACTTGCTATGGTAGGGCGGATAGTAAAGCAGTTGAATCGATACGCCAATCTGGTCTGCAATTCGACCATGCGCTTGAGAAATTGAGTGCGAATTCCACTACTTTCTGAGCCATTATCAACTTTCAACTGCAAGCGTTCGGTCAGCCTCTGTTGCTTGAGGGTCAAACTCTCCCACCAGGCTTGCAAGCTATCAACGATAAAATCACTGGTTTTATGCGAACTGCCAAAGCAGAGATGCAACTGCCCACTATCTTCATCAACGATGCCACAAGGAATGTACTTCTCCTCGCATCCCATGTCGTGATCTCGTGCGTTGGGATTGCCTCTAGTTTGCCCGCCACGCGAGTACTCTCCAATGTTCACCGTCGCTTTGCAATCGAGGCTCAATCGTTTGATGCTGCCGTTGTCACTTATGAGGTCTTTCGCTTTGATGTTGTCGAAGATCGCATCGGTTTCTGGCAGTTTTTTTGGGGAATTGCCTTGACCACGGGTTTCAATCGATAGCCCATCCGATTCAACACCACTGCCATCGTGCTGGGTGCGGGTATTTGCTCCTCCCCAAACCCTTGCGCTCTCAGTTGCTCAATCGCCGCTTGCGCTGTCAATCGCGTGTAAGCAATGGTGGTCTTAAACGTCGGGTCTTGTTGAGCGTGATCTTCCGCGATCTGCTGCAATGCGACTGCGACTGCGGGATACTTTTCTTCCCAGCGTTTCGCCCCACTGTTGCCTGCTTGTGCGCCGATACACACCAGTCCGCTGCGACGTTCTGCTAATCCAACTTCGACATTCACTCGCCCCCAGCCAAACACACGCTCTGCAATCCGGGCGCTCCCCGCACAATACTTCAGCGTCATCTCTGCCTGAAAGCTCCGTCGTTCTGTCCCACGCATCTTAGATGCTGCCAACCGCAGATCCTCAACTTGGTTGGGGATGAGGATGAGGGATTGTTCCTGCTCATTGACGCTGTTCACCCGATTGCTCCTAGATTTGTAAGAGAACTAGGACTATTCTAAAGCCTGGGTAAATCTTTTAATAGAAGTCGCCTTGATTCATGTGAGCCATCTTTTGCAGACGACAAAGCTTTGAGAAAAATCCGGTCCATTAGGCTGCACAACGAATCTGTAGACACTTCTATTCCCAACCCGATAATCAAAGAAAGACCCTCCGCGAACCGCTTGAACTTCTCCATCTGTCCAGAAAGTAGAAGTCCAATGCCAGACATTGCCTATCATTTGATAGCAACCGAAGGGACTTCTACCTGCTTCATACTGATTAACGGGCTTGGGGCTAATGTCACGTGACCATCCATCCTCATTGTAATTTGTAAGATGACTATTAGGTGGAGCATTTCCCCACGGGTAGCTTCTTCCATCAATTCCACGAGCAGCTTTTTCCCACTGCTGATCACTTGGTAGCTCAACTCCAGCCCACTGACAGAAGGAATTTGCTCCGTACCAATTTACGTATGTAACTGGATGGTCTTCAAAGCCATCTTCAACTTGATACCTGCCACTATTCTCGAAAATACGACATTTATCCGCAGGCGATTCACCGGATAAATCAATCCATGATGAGCCTCCTTCAATCTGATTACCTTTCTCATTGAGAAAAGCGCAAAACTGAGTATTAGTGATAGAGTACTTCCCAATGTAAAAGCTTGGAAGAAAGATCCTTTGCTTAGAACCACCTTCTCCGAAAATGAAATCTCCCTCTGAAATCTCTAAAAGTTCAACAGTCAGACCAGTACTTCCTAAGGGCAAAATATATGTGTCAGGCTCATTATTTCTGCTAACAATACTGACTGGTGAAGAAAATTGTTCCTTTAGATGCTTCACCATATTCTGATTAAGCAGTTCTAGACTTACCGTTTTGCGCTTTAATTGCTGATTAAGCTCTTTGTAACTTCTGAGATTGCTCTCCAACAGTTGAACTTGGGTCTTTAGATTGGAATTACTAGAATTTAATTCGTCAAGTTTGTCTTCTGGAACAGCAATAGGCTTTAAGTAAGAAGATCTGTTAACTAAACTTGGCAAATTTAAGATCATCCTTTGTATTGCTCTTTTTAGGTCGTCTACCCAAATAGCTCTCGTAGTATCGTATCTAATATTGTTGATATGTCTTAGATCTGATGGCACATCATCAATTTTTTGAGTAATCATGATTACGGTTCTATTTATAGCATGGCAAAGCCCTAACTCATAAAGAACATTAGGATTCATACCAGTCATTTCAGCAATGACAACATCAGCTTTCAAAATACAGTCCCAAATAGTTTGTATAAAGGCTGTTGGGTGGTAGACTTCATCAGCTCTGATCACCTCATAACCTACCGATTCTGCTGCTGGTTTAATAATGTTTTTATAGTAATCGTTAAAAGGATCTCGAAATGGCATGATCACAAAACATTCGGGCTTTCTTATAGCTGCAATCTCTTGATCATCAACCACTTCTGATTGGAAAAGATCAGTTTCTAAGTCTTTAATTTCTTGCTCTAAGCGTTCCCGTTGATTCTGAATATCAAGTGGAATATCACTTGATATTTCATATCGTGAAATTTGTTTAACAACATCAATTAAAGCTTCTTGTTTCCTAGTCAATTCATCTAAATCTCTCTCCAAGGCTTCAATTTTTTGCTCAACTTGATCACGCTCTAGCTCAGAATTCTCAATCTCCTTCTCCAACTGAAATCGAACAGATGCACCTGCTTCAATCGCATAAGCAGAGCGTAGACGTTTTATTTTTTGAGTTAGAGCTTCGTAATGCTCTTGAAGCTCATCTCGTTTACGCTGCAAGTGATGGGGCGATGGCATAGTGGTTTCTGCTCAAAACTAATTTAGAATTTTCTCTATGTTATCCAAATTTTCACCAAGCCTAGCAAGTTTCAACTCCTCCTCTATAAGCTGTTGCTCTAGTTGAAATTTAATTGTGGTTGCTGCTTCGATAGCTAAGTCTGCGTGCAGTCTTTTGAGTTTTTCAGTTCTTTTGCTCCACTCTGCCAAAAGCGCATCACGTTTCTGCTTCAATCGCTCTAGCTGAGAAGGTGTTGGCTCTTTTAATAAGATATTAGACTCAAAACTCTGTAATTCACCTGGTAGATACTTGCTGCCGCCTGCATAATAACAGAGCGGGAAGTTATCACCTAAATCCAATATCTTTTTGACGAATGGATGCTGCAAATCGGAAGTTCGCTTAGGAACTTGGTCGAACAGGTACACTAACACATCAAGAATACGCGCATAGCCATCTCTAACTACTGAAGCTCTGCCTTGAAGAGCTTCGATTAGACAAGTAGTAAATACACTGAATGGGGTGCCAGTATATGAGTACTCTTTATCATGAGATGAAGCAACAACAACTCGACCACTACTTCCTTCAAGAATGTGTAAGAGATCTGGAGGAATTGGAGCCTTTACGAATGTCTCGTCTCCTTTCATCTGCGGTATTCCACCTGCATGACAACAATCCAGAATCACAACTAGCTTTCGGACCTGGAGAGCCTCAATTTTCTTAGTAAACTCGGTACCAGATACAGAGGTGGCAGCCCAATCCCCTGAGTTGTAGTCATACGGTATCAAAAAATATTCACCAGTACGGGAACTAACTCCTCCATGACCTGAATAGTAAATAATTACCGTAGAATCAGGGTTCTGATTGACCTGCACAGCCAGCAGGTCAAGACTTTCTAGAATTTTAGCTCTTGTAGCAATAGCATCTACCAGAAGATGAACTTTATCAGGTGAGTATGCTGCTCGACGGGAATCCACGAGTATGTCCCTCACCGCCGTTGCGTCTTTTACAGTCACAGGTAGATCAGAACCTACTCCTATAAGAAGAGCGTAACCATTCATGAATTCTTCATTTTCGGCTGGTAGCCTCTGTACCTTATCCATTAGATTCTAGCTCTCGAAGCTTTTAAGACCATAGCGAAAACTTCTTCGTCAGTAAATCTATGTCTGATTTCTCCCCAAAAGTTACCACTGCAAGAATCTCTAAATCATCTGATTTCTTCTGTCTAGTATTCTCGACTTGGACATCAGAACCGCCATGAGTCATTGTGTTCAAGAAACATGAATATGGCATATCTTTCTGAATTAGTGCCATTCTGAACTCTCTAATTTTGTTAGAGTTACCCTTCAGAACAATGAAAGGATACTCACTAATGTTAGGGTATATATTTCCCTCAGAGTCTTTATAGTCAATCAGAGACAACAGCTTTGAATCACCAATACTGCCCGCTAAACCTGCTGTAATATGACCCAGCGCATTGAATAGCTGAGAAATATCTCCAGTTTTGTTGAGAACTGCTACAAACTTCTTAGACATAACTGTTTCCAAATTCGATCCATTCGTTAAGGTCAAAAACCGATTTTTTCGAGAGGGTCACAGGTATAACTCTCTCGAAAAAATCCAGATGACAACTAGCTGCTAAATCCACAGATAGACTCTACACCATCCCAAAAGTTTTCCATCAACAACATGAATTCTTGAATGCCTGATTCAAAGAGCTGCTTCGCTGCGGAAGTGTCTAGATAAGGTTGAACAGCATTAAACACTCCATTCGCATGACCTTCTTCTCTGATAGAGTGCAATTCAAAGAAAAACCGCTCTGCACGATCATAACCAGAATGCTGTAAACCATCATTGAGCTTAGAACACATAGAACCAGACATTGTTTCCAATGCATACATAGCACCAAGCGACTTTTCGATGGGCTGCTGAGTGTAAAGCTTACAGATGCCCGCGTCAACTGCTACTGTTGACTGCAAACAGCCATAAGACACAATACTCTCTTCACGAAGCCCCAGCTTCATGAGAAAGTTTCTATAGATGTCCAGGTGAGGCATTTCTTCTCGCCGAGATGACTTCGCATTGATGTTTTGTCTTCCACCAGTTTCCTCAACAAGATTGATAGCCAATTCTCGTAGAATTCTTTCATCTCTAGTACTCATCGCCATGCCAGCAATATAGAAGGGCAGGTGATAGATGAAATAGTAGAACTCTAGGAAAAGACTGTGCGTGTTCTTCAAGTCAAGCTTCGTTGTTCGGTACCTGTTTAGAAAAGGGTGTTCCACACCCTTGTGTCTCAAAATTTGCGCTTCTAGGCTATCCAAGTAATCCACAGTTGCTTTGCGTGACAACTGCAAATCTCTCTGGCGTATTTCCGATTGCTCGTGAATTACAGTCATGACTAGCACTCCAATTCTAAGTTGTAGGCAAGTTAGGCATTAATCATCAATTGCTGTCTAATGAGTCCCAAGACTTCTTCAGTATTAACTCATGCTAGAGGAAAATGTGCCAAAACTTAATTTTCCTTTCAACATTCGATAGGCAGAGAAAATGTTTAAATTGTGCTACAGGTTTCTTCACACGACTTAATATCTCTAAATTAAGCATCTTCAAATAATCTCTACTTACAGTATCGAATCGCTTTTTCTATCTGCAAGAGTGGAACAGATGTCAATTTCGGAATACTACTAATCATCACAGCAAACTCCTGATCGCTGATCCCCACTTCCTCGATCTCAGCCGCGATCATAACCACTTCCTTTCTCCGCTCGATCGCCTGAGAACTCACCTTCCCATTCTCCAACCGAGGCGTATGCTGAAACGGATGAGCATCACTATCCACTGAATGCCACTTCCGATACTGAGCAGGCATCACATCTGCTTTATCTTGACCGACCGTATCCCGGTAATACCCGCACCAAAGCTCATACGGCTGCAATTCGTGATAATTTGGGTCATTCCATCCACAGATCAGACAGCTTACCGATTCAATCGGCTCCATGATCCCAGCTTCTTGAGCGATCGCAGCCGTCTGAGTAGGCAAATTCTGTTGATCGATCCCCGATGTCTGTCGCTCTAGAAATCGTTCGGTCGCAGCTTGCCCCTGTTTATGCCACCAGTCATGCGTCGATCGCGCCTTCTTTCAGATCCGCAATCAATCTACTGATGCTGAATTCACCTTGATCGTCACGTCGTCTGTTGACATCTCATGATTTTTCCGTTGCTGAATAATCTGCTCTAGATGCTGGAGTTGCTGAAAATTGAGCTTGGACACGGTTTGTATGATGTTGCTAAACTCACTTTCACCCAAACTAAGATGAGTAACCAGTGAATCTACAGCTTGAGTTTGATTTGAAGCATCAGATTCCGTTTCAGTTATTCTGATCTCCTCGTCAGCGTTCCCTAAGCTGAGTTTTGGGTTTTTCTGAAATGGTCTAGGATTTTTACTCTCGAAATGCCACTTGCCACACTCATGAGGTAACTTCTCAGCGCGATCGCAGCTAAAATTCTTTCGATAGTAGCCACACCAATATTCATCATCAGCGCAGCCCGGATAATTTGCGTCATGCCATCCGCAATTCAAACAGCTTGGACAATCCGTAATCTCCAGATCACAGGCTTGCTGAATCTCAAACGAGGTTTGCTGATGCGTGATGAGCCGTTCTGTTTTGGCGCGTCCTTCTTGCTGCCACCACTCGAAGACCGATCGAGGATTTTTAGCAAATAATACTTTCGCAGGCTCCACGATCGAACAGTCCAATTCCAGTCGAAACGGCTCTGTCGAAGTCGGTCGATGAGTCACGCTCCAGTGAGGGGAGAGCAGCGACTGTATTTCATCCAATGATATTTCAAAAGCTGCTTTTTGCCATTCTTTGAACGCCTTTTTAAGATCTTGGTAGGACTCAAACGTATAACGCTGCTGATCGTGATCCACAAGCTGAAGCGGCTGATCGTCTACGGGCGGAAATAGCGTGCCCCAGCCTTCAACGATTAGTTGATGCTTCTCAAAAGTACTAGGTTGATGTCGCTGTACAATCTCTTTGGCAGAGGTATACGTCACAGATTGCCCCTCTAGCAAAAGCGCGATCGCTTCTTTACGAGCAGCTTCCGGTATTTTGCGGGCAGACAAGACGATCAGCGCGGTGGGGTCGATTTGTAGCGAGTCTTGATGATCGGTTAGAAACCGACCAAACATTTTTTCAACATTGAGATAGTTATAGATTGCTGATTTCTCTAAGCCCGTCTTCTGTTTTGCCCAATCCAGAAACGCTTGGTTTTGCCCGCGTGGGAAGAGTTGCTTTGCCTCCACCAAGCATCGAGCGATCGCGCCAATCTCATGAGCCGACTTGTGCAATCGATATCGAATCTCTGCGGCGAGTTCGTCGAGCCGTTGCTGGTTTTGGTTTTCGCCTGACAGGACAATCTGAGTTGAAATAGGAGCGAGAGTTGAAGAATTTGCAGACATTTGACTAACTGTGAATGTCAAAGTAAACAACTTGGAGAAGCCTGGAGTAAATTCAGTACAACATTAGATCGTCGGATACACAATATGATTCGGGTCAAGATTGATCCAAGCCGTTTTAGGAGGTTGCCGTTCAACCGTGACCCAAAAGGTTTTACCTGGATAAAGCTGATTTTGCGCTCTGAGGCTTTTGAGGGTGGAACGACTCAAAATTCCTACGATTTGACCATTGAGCTTAACTGACCAAAGCGGTTTTTCAGTGGATGAGGAGTGATCAACAATTTCGAGCGGGAGCAGTTCGTGACTTGGTGAAATTGGGTCATGCGTCCGAATCGATAGAGTTAAGCCATCCATTGTTTGAGCAATGATGTGGGGATTATCTAGCACGTCAACGGTTGCGATCGCGCTTGCCCCAACTGGAAGCTGCGGAGATTCTGCCGTCAAATACCCAAATTTCTGTCCTGCAATCCAGAGCCATCTTTTCTTCGGCGGATCGCGGTTTGAGTCGTAGCCAACTTGAACTGAAACGGATTTTGATAAATCCAGCGCGAATGACTGTAGACCGCCGATCTTGAGTTTCGTAAACTGTAGGGTCTGAAGATGAGTTTGAATAATGTCCTTGAAACTTAGAAAGATGAGCCTTGCCATCTGTAAATCTGGGGGAGCGAGGGCATTATGAACCAATTTCGTATCGCGATGCCATCGCTGCCAGATCTGAGTTGCGATCGCGGGTCGATCCGAATCCGAAATCTGTCGCTGTGCTTCGCCAATATAGGCTTCGGCTTGTTGGCTAATCGATGTGTCGCTCCATTGCTGGTAGTTTTGGTAGAGTGCTTGCGCGATCGCGGCTTGAGCAGGAGTCGCTTGCACGTTCAGCAATTGAGTAAACTGCACGGGTGGGCGCTGCTGAAGGGGCAGAACTGCTGTCTCTAAGGATATACTCTGCTGAGACTGTTGTAGTCGATCGACGATATAAGGATGCTCCAGGAGTTGAAAGTGGTGCGCCAAGTCGATTTGAAGCAATCCAGCCAGACTCGAAATTTCAAGAAACTGATCGACGATCGTAGATTGAGTATCCGCGTAGTAGTGCAAGATATAGTTACGCGCAGCGACTCGCGGATCGAATTCACGAGCCGACTCAGGTGGAAGTTGGACATCTAGATTTGGTGAAGTTTCCTCGCTCACAGAATGAAAATTAGAGAACTTGAATGCGGGCTTGCTCAAATTATAGTTTGGTGAAACTCAACATTGCAACTTTCACCAAACTAAACTTTTAGAAAGACCGTCAAACTTTCCTTCTTTGAAAGTTAGATGACGAACTCCACCCTACGTTAGATTAGCAACCGTGCATTCAGTGCTTTAGTTGAAGGTATTGAGTTAAGAATAAAGACTGAACTGCAAGAAAGCGATCGATTCAGGAAATGCTTTTTCCTGGGCATTAAACTTGTTAGCCAGTCCGCAGATCAGAATTACATGCAGTATTCAATCCACTCACGAAATTCCCGCTTGTAAGGAACCGTACTATGAGTACATCTTCTAGTGTCAGCACGATCGCTGAACATCATGATTCGCAGCATTCTTTTGGAGTCGTTGAAGCCCATTCCACCTCGCAAGCTTCGCTAGGCGATTCGCAAGGCTCCTCAATTCACCACTCTGATGTGAATAAAGCTCTCGACCAGAGCTTAGAGTCGTCAACTGGGCAAGGCTCTGTGACAAACTCAAATTCTGGTAGCTCAGACACACAGGATTCACTGGATCAAACCCTCTCACCCTCCGAAGTTGACGAGAATTTTTTGCACATTGATCCAAGCCAGCTTGAGAACACCAAAACGCTTGACCCTAATGCTATTCAGACCGAACCGGACTTAGCCGATCGATTAGGCAATGATGGTGATTTCCTTGACCCCGGTGGTGGAGACAACACCGTTATCGGGGCTGGCGGTAACGATATCATTGTGGGCAATGGTGGCGGATTTAACACCATTACAACAAGTGACGGCAGAGATCTAATTATTCTCGGTGTAGAAACAACAGACCGGATTTTCGACTTTGATCCAAATCAAGATCAATTTGGATTAACTGGAGATTTAACAGCCGAGAATCTTTTGCTAGGACAAGGTAAGAACGCAACCAAAGCTGGAATCGATCAACCCTTAGATAGCGAAAATAATGCCGTTTTAATCGATCAAGCTGGAGGAAATCACGTTGTTGCCTCTCTTACCTTCGTTGATGCACAGGAGCTTTCCGAACGGAACTTTGCCAACGTTGATCCTCAACAGTTAAGCGATTTAAGCAAGGACACGCAACTCTTTGCTTCACAGCAGACTCAAAGCTCCGAAAAATCAGCATAACAAGGCTTTCAAGCTTAATTGAAATGCGATTAGAAACGAAAATTAGCTCATACCAGATACAATGGAGGAACTATGGCTACTGACGCGACTCATTTCGATCACACAGCAGGAAACAACTCGTCTGAGATTGCGGTATCTACGATCGCGACGACTTCAACGCACGATTCTCATCAATCCACCTCTCAAGGCTCATCAATCCAAGCATCGGACACCACCGCGCAGCTTGAAACAACAGTAGGAGCAGATGCCAACCACAATCATGAAAAACCTGCGGATGCTCCTGATTTTCAGCACACCAATGATGGTCAAATGCAAGCTCTCGAAGGAACACTGAATCGCGATCGCTTGATCGGCGGCAGTGAGAATACTTTCCTCTATGCTGGAGACGATTCTTTCTCCTTCGACACAGTAACGGGAACGGGACCAGGAGAGTTTCCATTTCCGAATGATAGCCCTGGCACTTCTCAACTCGACCTTGAGCTTCAGGATGGAACACTTTCCGTTAACGGAACATTTCAGGACTTTCAAGGAAAGCCGCTATTCAGCGATGGCGTTCAAGATCTCGCGCCAGATGCTGTCATTCCAAATGGTGCTGACCCCAAGCAACTAATCGAGAATTTCAAGAAAGTGCCTCAAGATGATGAGGGCAATCCACTTTCTGGATTTCATGCCCACTTTGGTCAAGAAGGCACTGCTGATGCAACAGTTGAAAAATATTTCACGGTTGAGCCAAACGCGGACGGCAAATCTGGAAGCGTATCTGCTCAATTCGAGCTTAATCCTGAAACTCAAGCAGCACTTCTCGCGAATAACTTGTATATCAACGAGCATTCCACCATCCATCCCGTTGGTGAAGTTCGAGTTGAGCTAGACACAGCACAGGCTGTCTAATGTTCTCCAATCGGCTTTATTCATCATGATTGGGCAACTACTGATCGATCGTTACTTGATCGTCAATAAACTTGAAAAAGGTGGATTTAGCACAACTTACCTAGCACGCGATCGCTTTTCTCCACAGTATCCGCTCTGTGTAGTGAAATGTGTACCATTAGATCAACCAG
Source organism: Leptolyngbya sp. AN10 (assembly GCF_050565645.1). Lineage (NCBI taxonomy): Bacteria > Bacillati > Cyanobacteriota > Cyanophyceae > Leptolyngbyales > Leptolyngbyaceae > Leptolyngbya > Leptolyngbya sp. AN10. The sequence goes on along the minus strand of NZ_JBNXVP010000008.1, from coordinate 144,549 downwards.
ACAATGAGTTAGCCCTATCTCTGCGGCAAAAAACCCAGCATGAAGCTGAAATTTTGCATCGACTGGGACGAGTGCATGATCAAGTTCCGTGGCTACTCGCTTACATCGAGGATGAACATCAAATTTGTCTCGTCATGGACTACATTGATGGAGAACCGCTTGATCGCGGCGCACAGATACTAACAGCAGACGCAATCCTGTCGCTTCTAGAAGACGTGCTTTCGGTGCTGAAATTTATTCACGCCCATTATGTCATTCATCAAGACATTAAGCTTAGCAATCTGATTCGCAGACACACAGATGGCAAGATTGTGCTAATTGATTTTGGTACTGCTGTTCAAACCACTGCGGATACCCAACCAGCAGTCAGATTTGGAACACCTGGCTACTGCCCGATCGAGCAGCAAAATGGAAACTCAGTCTTTAGCAGCGATCTATATGCTCTGGGTGTATGCGCGATTCACCTTCTGACTGGGATTGAGCCAACTCAGCTTCGTCCAAATACTACGGGCGATTCGGTCGATTGGCATAATTACCTGAAAGCAGCGATCGATCCGCGCCTTATCGCTATTTTGGATCGGTTGGTCAAGATTCGAGTGAGCGATCGCTATCAATCCGCGTCCGATGTCTTAGTAGAGTTGCAGCAGTCTTCTGAAGTGACTCAAACCCAATCGCAGATTCCAAGAAAAATTGCGAGTTTCGCGGCTCATATCAGTAATAATCAGTTCTTAAAGCAATTGCTCTGGCAAACACGAATTGCAACTTTAGAGCGATCGCTGGAAGCTACCATATCAATCACAGCAGCGATCGGAATTATGATCGGAGTTCCATTGATTCCACAGATTCATCGTGCGATTAGCGCTGAAGGAATTGCTCAAAATGCCTCTAATTCAGAAGCCAAGCTTCAACTCGTACAACAGGTTTCACTAGCAGATTCAGAGAAAAGCCAAGTGACACCTCAAGTCGCTATTACGCCCGATAATCATCTGATCGTTGGAACTAGCGAGGGAAAAATTCAAGTTCATTCGTTAGTCAATGGCAAAATGATTCGATCGTGGTCTGCCCATCGTGGACCCATTTCTAAGCTGATAGTGAGTCGTAATGGAAACTGGGTCTTTAGCAGTGGAGCAAGTCAAACAGCAGTTTGGGAACTCGCCACCGGACGAAAAGTGAAACCAGCCGACCAACAGAAGCTAAAGGATGCAACGTTAAATGTTGATCCTGATGCTGGCATTTCTGTGCATTGTTCGTCTGATCAGCGATTAAAAATTTGGAATTTAGAAACGAAAGCTTTGCAGCAAGTGCTTGCTGGTCACACGCGCCCCGTTCAAGCTGCCCAAGTCAGTCCAGACCAGCGCTGGCTTTATAGCACTGATACCGATCAAACTTTCATTTGGAATCTTGAAACGGCTGAGTTAGCAAGTATTCTACCGAGTCAGGTAACGACGATCGCACCACTTCCAGGCGATCGATTAATCACAACACACCGTAACGGCGAGATTCGCGTTTGGAATGCCCGATCTGGGCGACCAATCCAAACGATTACCCAGCTAGACGGCACAGTTCAACTGAGCGCAGATGCCCGCTATGTTATTCAGTCCGACTCCGACCAGTCCCTTAAAATTTGGCAAATAGCAATTTGATTTATGTTGCAGCAAGTTTCAGAACATAGAATGCGTCGCGTCAATTGGATTCTCGCGATCGGCTGGTCGATCCTAATTGCCTCGCTATTTTTTGATCCGATTACGCGATCGTGGAGCAACCCAAACAATACTCTGAACCCACTCAGATTGCGACCTGAGATTTATCTTGATCCGGCTCGATGTCCTGCAATTCAAGGCGAGTGCTTGCCAATGCAGCCTTTTGCGCTTGGCGCTTTTCTTTGGTGGGCAGTCATTGTCCCTGCGGGAATTTTTATCATTTTCGTATTTGGACACGAGTTCTGGCGGCGCATTTGCCCACTATCGTTTTTCTCACAAATTCCTCGCGCTTTAGGCATCCAGCGCAGGCGTAAGAGCATCGATCCAGTCACCAGAGCCGTGCGACACGATTTAGTCACCATTCGAGCGAATTCCTGGCTGGGAAGAAATCGGCTGTACGTGCAGTTTAGTGTGTTTACGATCGCAGTCGGTGCAAGACTGCTCTGGCTCAATGGCGATCGCAGAGTTCTAGGCAGCTTCTTGGTGATTGCGATTTTGATCGCGATCGCGGTCGGCTATCTCTATGCAGGAAAAAGCTGGTGTCAATACTTCTGCCCCATGTCACCCGTTCAGCAAGTGTTCACAGGACCGCGAGGGCTTTTAGGATCACAGGCGCATCTACAAGCAAAACCCGCAGTTACTCAATCGATGTGCCGCACTATCGAGAATGGACACGAACAAAGTAATTGCATCGGCTGCAAATCTGCCTGCATCGATATTGATGCCGAACAAGCTTATTGGAGTGACTTATTCCAACCCGGACGACAGTTGGTGCAGTACGGCTACCCCGGTGTCGTGATTGCTTTCTACACCTATTACTACTTGTATTCTGGCAGTTGGGCGTACTACTTCACTGGAGCTTGGAGCCGAGAAGAAGATCAAAGTTCTAAGATCTGGGATGCTGGATTTTTCATCCAAGGACACGCCATTCTTATTCCTAAACTTTTCGCCGTTTACCTAACCTTCGCGTTTTGCATTCTCATTAGTTTTGTCATTTTCCACTCGATCGAACGATGGAACTACAAACGAATTCTGACTAAGCAAAAGATTGCATCCTCGCAAGCAGTAGAACAGGCTCGACATCAAGTTTTTACGATCGCAACTGTCGTTTCATTCGCTGCGTTCTTCTCATTTGGGGGACGACCTTGGATTAATTTGCTTCCTTCAGGCTTGTATTGGAGCTTTAATGCACTGTTGGTCGCCGTGGCTTCAATCTGGCTAGTTCGGACATTTCGGCGCAACCGGAGTCAATACGATCGTGAACAAGTTGCAACCAGTTTACGCAAGCAACTGAGCCAAATGGATTTCCCTCCAGAATGGCTAAATGGTCGATCTTTGGATCAACTCAGTGCCGACGAAGTATACACCCTCGTCAAGGTTTTACCCACACTCTCGCGTCAAGCTCGGCTTCGGGCTTATAGTGGCGTTCTCAAGGACGCGCTAGAGCAGCAACTTGTTCAAGTCGAGAACAGCTTACCATTCTTCAGTAAACTTCGTCAGGATTTACAACTGATTGAGAGCGATCACTTTGAAGCAATTCAAACGATTGCTCAGACTCATCCTGATCTACTCGCACCTCGTCCAAAATCAAGATCTTCGGCTTCTAGTCCGACGATCGCAACGAGAACATCGTCGCAGCAAACTATCCCACTACAAACGCAACCGTTAAGAAAACAATAGCTGAGAGTTAGCACAAAAATTTCATGCTCAAAATTCAATCCGCCAACTTTGAAACACAGCAATTCGGTCAACATACCTTAGCAGATAAAAGCGAATGGCTCCTGGGTCGTTTGGAAGTGTGTGATTTGATTCTGGAGCAACCCGAAATTAGCAAGGTTCACGCCAAGATTCAGTTAATCGAGAATGAGTTTTACCTGATCGATGCTGGGAGCCGAAACGGTACGTTTGTCAACAATCAAAAGTTGGTGGCGGATGTCCAGCATCGGCTCCAGGAGAAAGACTGCATCCGGTTAGGAAAAACGATTTTAGAAATTGAGGAAATTAGACACCCAGTACTAGAGCCAACTGCTTCTAAATCGGATCAAACAGCGCTGTGGACGACTCAAGACCTAACGTTGAGGTGTTTTCGGATTATGGATGAAACACCCGATACCAAGACGTTTTGGTTTGTCGCAGAGCCTCCTGTTTGGTTCCAGTACTATCCAGGTCAATTTGTGACGATCGCAGCCAATATTAACGGAAAGCGGGTTCTCAAACCATATACGATCGCATCTTCTCCTCTACGACCTCACGCGATCGCGATTACCGTCAAGCGAGTTTTATCAGCCTCAGCCGATTCTCCTCCTGGCTTAGTCTCGAACTGGCTGCATGATTACTTTGAGGTAGGGCAAACATTAGAAGCGATCGACGGCGCACGCGGAAGTTTTAGCTGTCTGCCAACACTGCCGTCAAAGCTGTTGCTTATTGCAGCAGGAAGCGGCATCACGCCAATGATGTCGATGCTGCGCTGGTTATTTGATGCTCCGGCTCAGATTGATGTAGTGCTAATCTACAGTTGCAAAACCCCAAGCGACATTATTTACCGCCAAGAGCTTGAATTATTCGCCGCGCAACTGCCGAATTTTCGCCTTGTAGTGACGGTTACGCAATCTCAATCTAGAATCCTGTGGATGGGACTAAGCGGACGGATTTCTGAGGCGCTATTGCAGCAACTAGTTCCGGACTTGACCGAGCGATCGACATTTGTGTGTGGTCCAGAATCATTCATGGTCAGCATCAAACAGATTCTTGAAGCCATGCAGTTCCCAATGGAGCAGTATTTTGAGGAGAGTTTTGGTAACAGACCTACAGCAAAATTGGCGACTGAAGCGGTATCCGAAGCAGCAGATGAGATTGGGCTTGACTTTTATAAGCAAGATGAACTGCCTGCGGATGTGCCACCAGATCCAACTCAGAATGGGCGGCAGTCGCAGGCACAAGTGATCGTGTATTTTACTGAATCGAAGCGAGAAGCGATCGCTCACCCAGAACAGTCAATTTTAGCGATCGCAGAGCAAGCTGGTATTTCAACGATCGTGCGTGGGTGCGGAGTGGGAGTTTGCGGGGGCTGCAAAAAACGAGTGAAAGGGCAGGTGAAGTATCAAGCAACTCCAGATGGACTGACACCCGCAGAACAAGAGGCAGGGTATGTATTGACTTGTATTGCATATCCATACAAAACAATAGAGGCTGAGGCATAAATTTTCCAAATGCAGGTCTTGCTTCAACAATCAATCTACGTTTTAGTCTGATAGAGTGAGATTTTTCAGGTCAGGCTTTATGAAGAGATATGATTGGTTTCGGTATTCGGACAGAGAAAACCCTTCTTGTAATCCCACTGTTGGCACAATGTTCACTGTTGAGAGATTTTGGCGGGATGAGATGGGTGAATTTGACTCTCCAAATTGGCGGCGTGAAGAATGGCTGATTCACTCTGCTCTTGTCCCAGCTAACCAACTAAATAAGGCTGCTACTGAGATTATGTCACCTTCCTACTTAACTTTTGAGACGGGTTGGGACTCTGAGGATCAATTCAATTTTGGTGACTATTCGCAATATGGAGAAATTCATCTTCATGCGTTAGCTCAATTACGCAAGCATCCAATCAGTCAAGATTTCACAGTTGATCTGAGCCGCGACTTTACCACTTATCATGCCTTGCAACTGAGAAATTCCTCGCGGTACTATCATCCAATCGATAACATTCTAGTCGCTGAAACTAATCTTGATTCTCATGAATTTTATGATCCCACAGCCAGGGTGATTATTCATCGCGATTATTTGCGAGATTTTCTAGCGGCTTTAGGTATGGGGTTATTAATCTCTCTAACTGCTGACCGTTTTGCAAACGCAGCAACAGCAGAAGAATTGGAGCTTGAGGAAATAGAAGATAAACAGATTGAAGAATTCACCTGGATTTCAACAAATATACATCCTCCTGAATTTACCCATCATGCTTGTTTTCGCGGAAGATCCATCCTGCGCCGCAATTTTGTTATTGAGCCTTACGATAGACCCAAATTTGAGCGCAGTCCTTGGCACTATTTTGGAGATTTAGCAGTAGAAGAATCAGAGCGACCAAGCTTCATAGTCAACGATGAAGGAAAGAGAAAATCTTTGCCTCAAAATACTTATATTGGAAACTACATTCAAAGTGGAATTGGAAAGTTTGGATACTTGTATTTCCGTCCAGAAGTTCTGCAAAAATTTCTGCAAGTTTCCGGCTACAGGATGTTTTTCCATATGCGGAACTGGGGCATCATTTCTCTACCTAGCAATGTAGATACGATTGATGTGGGAATTAATTCTCAAGGGTTAGTAACTGCTTTTGCTCCTGATATTGCTAATTTAAGTCTTTCCGAACAAGCATATTGGGCATCATTTTCTTCGTTACCAAGTGGCGAAATTTGCGAAGAACTATTTCAGACAAGAATGCAGCAGAATCCGCCTTACTCGCCTGGGGTGATTGATTTAGTTCGAGATGCTCGATCTCAACTGAATGAAAGTTTCCAGAAGCAAATTTCTGCTGATTTATTCAACGACATGGAGCCAAGCCAGCAAGATTTGCGTAGATTAAGTGTAGGAGTTATCACGCACCAATTCACGGAAGTGCTTGACCTTGCAAAGATTCTTTATGGATGGATTATTGAAACGATGCAGATTGACCCACTCCGGCAAACTTTGAATACATTAGGCGGAACATTAGACAAAAATCTAAGACAGATAAAGCTTTTAGAGAAAATTTTGATGGCTAAAGGGTTAACCGAAGCGCAAGCCCGATCAATTACAGCTCCTTTAGTTGGTTTAAACGAACTACGAATTGGTGCAGCACATATCGGTAGCCCTGAGTTAGAGCCTATTTTTTTGTTAATGGGACTATCAACGACAACAGAAATGCCAAGATTCACGTGGAATCTTTGTGTTGATTCAATCGCAAATTGTTTATGCTCAATCGCTAGCGCTCTTCGGTAATACTCAAAACCAATTGATAGAGATAGATGGGCATCTGACAGTGCTGACTTGAGGAAGAATTCTAAGTGGGCGCTCCTGATAGCGGTATTTCAATTTACAACTAAATTAATCGCGATCGCTCCTGCAATCGAAACTGCTCCGACACCCATAACACATGCAAATCTTGAAACAGGTCTTCAGCAGCGATACTGTAAGCGCGATCGCATTCATCAAACACACTCTTCTGTTCTAGCTCCATCCGTGTAGTATAAGCCCACAGACAAACGTTCAATTCATCTGGATTAACAGAAGCCGCCAAATAGTAATCACCGATCTGATTCGGAGTTTTGATCCATCGTTCAGGCACTCGTAGTTCATCTCGATCGATGGCAGCACTGGGAATCAGAATCAACCACTTCTGCTGCAATGTGCCAGAGGAGTTCACGACTTTTATCGCACTTCCTGTCATGTGTTCCCAATCTTGAAAAACGGTCACTGAGTTCACGCCATACTCTGCTTTCAGCCACGGTAAAACAATAGAAAGGCTCAACGAGTTGAGGTACGCATTCCATCTTGACCACGGGCTACCAAACGATTGACTACTCTGCCATAAATCGTCAGCTTCGCGATCGGGGACTTGAAATTCCGGCTGTTGAATTGGACTCTCCATTGCGATTTTTGCCACAACGTTTGAATAGAAAATGGGGTGCGCTAAACACCCCAGAAACGACTATCGGCTTAGGCTTGCAGGATCAAATCATTTGTTGTGAGCGTGGCTCCACCCAGCAACTCAGCAAACTGAGCGCCATTTCCAAATCCTGCTTCGGCTCCATTCGAGTTATAGAATAGTTTCCCGCTTTGGCTTTGAACAATGATTGCCTCACTGGTTGCTGCATCTTCGTCTGTAGAGACATTCGCTAATGCCGTCTCTGGAATCGCGCCTTGAACTTGTGAACCAGCTAATGCCGCAAATGTAGTGGGATCTAGACTAATTTTGTCAGTCCCAGGCTTAAAGTCTACGATCGTATCGATGCCAAGATCTGCTGCTGCAAAAGGCTGACCAGAACTAAAGACGAATTGATTTGCCCCTGCACCACCAAGTAAGCGATCGCTGCCGCCGCCACCGCTCAACACATCATCACTCGAACCACCCAGCAGCAGATCATCGCCAAGCTCACCCCGCGCAATTAACGACTTATCACTGCTACTTCCTACAGCAATATCATTGCCTTCACCGCCCAGAAATACCAATTCACGGATGTTGGGATCAAGAAGGCGATCGGCAATCAAAATATCATTGCCACCACTTGCATTCAGTTCAACACGCTCAACTTCTTGATAATTCATGCTGAAGGGAGTTTGAGTGAAGCGATCGAGGCGTATATTCTGCCCGTCTTGCCTGATCGAGAATAGTTCGTCCTCCGGAGCGGTATTGACTACGGAAGTATCGCTGCCTGCACCACCTGAAATTTGGTCTGAGCCATCGCCAGGATTCCAAGTGAAAAAATCGTTTTCTAACCCTCCTAGCAATCTATCCGCACCTTTGCCACCGACCAAGCTATCCTGACCGTTACCGCCATCCAATGTATCATCGCTAATTCCACCAATCAGCGAATCGTCATTTTCGTCGCCCTGCGCCACAATCGGAATGCTGGCTCCATTCCCATTCAGCGAATCCTTGCCATCCCCTCCCTGCAATCGAATGGATCTGAGGGTTGTTCCAGTTAGATCTCCGATCGTCAATGAATCATCTCCACCGCTTGCCTGAAGCGTAAATTGCTCTAAGTCTTGAATTGGCTGAATTATTGGATTAGGAGTCGTGCGCTCCAAGACGGGTTGACCTGCTTCTTGTCGAAGGATAAAGGTTTCGGTTTGCTCATCTCCTCCAAATTGTTGAGGAGCAGTTGGGCTTTGTGCTACTGGATCACCAGACACTAGCACATCATTTCCTTGATCGCCCAAAAGTCGATCGCGCCCTCCATTACCAACCAGCACATCAGCTTCAGCAGTGCCTTGTAGACTATCATTTCGCAGGGAACCAATTTGCGTTCCAAGAAGGGATAACGCATCATTGTTGATTGCTGCTTCAGTCGTTACTGGATCAAATGTCATAAGTTTCTCCAAAGTTTGGAAAATTTTGTGTTCTCTCGCGAAGACTCATCTTTATTTCACCGATCGCACACCGTCAAATGCTTTCATGATTGAGTCAGCTACATAAGCGATCGGCGGACGAGAATCGGTTTTGATATTTGCGGTCAGCGACATCCCCGGAATGAGTAAAAATCGCTGATTCTGCTTCTGTAGAAAGGGTTTTGCAAGCTGAACTTCAACCTGGAAAACGGGTTGAGCGTTAGGATTGCCGTCGGGAACGACAGCATCACTACTAACTCTCGTAATCGTTCCATTTACGGCGCTAAATTCAGTGAATGGAAACGCATCTAGGCGCACTTCAACCGGGCTGCCAACCTTGAGCCGAGCAATGTCAGTATTCGCAACCTGGATTCTTGCAACCACAGATTCTTTCGGCACAATTTGAAGCAACGCTTGACCGGGCTGCGCGACTCCTCCAGGCAACTTGGGACCCACATTAAAGGCAAATCCACTAACAGTTGCTTTGAGATCTTTGGATTGCAAATCAAGCTGTGTTTGTTTGAGTTGGGCATCGAGTTGAGTCAGTTGGCGCTGGCTATCTTGAATTATGTTGTCTAGCTGAGTATCGAGTTGCGCGAGTTCTGTTTGAACAGCACGTAAGCGATCGCTAATTGTCTTTCGTCCTTCAATTTGAGTTTGTGCCTGACTCACATTGAGTTGACTCAGCCGCACTTGATTCTGATTCAACTCGTTCTGCAAACGGTTCAAATCGGTCACGCGCCTGAGATAAGCAACCCGTGGAATTGCCCCCTGTTGCGCCAATGATTGCAGGTTATTCAAAACTTCCTGCTCGATCTTTAGCCGTGTGGCTGCTTCATCTAGTTGAGCTTTTGCTCCGACCGTTTGCGTTTGTAGCCCGTTAGCTTGCAAGGTACTGAGCGATCGCTGGTCACTCAATTCTTGCAGGAACAGGTTATATCGCTGAAGCTGATTCGGCGAAAGACCTTGAGGGTTTGCAGTTAACTGTGCTATCAGCAATGCGCGATCCTGCACGCGATTGAGTAATTCCGGTGGGATACTCAATCCAGGCTGAAGAGCCGCCGTTTTCCCTTGTCGAGCTGCCCGCAGAACACTGACCTGTTGCAGTAACGGTTGGCGCTGCCGCAACTGACTCTCAAGCTGATTGAGTAGCTCAGATCGATCAAGCTGAAACAGCGTTTGTCCTGGTTGCACCTCCTGCCCTTCCTGCACTAAAACAGCCGTGATCACTCCTCCCGTTTTCGATTGAATGGGCTGCGGGGAAGATAGAGGTTCAAGTTTGCCACGAGCAGTAACAACAACATCAATTCGAGCCGTGACAGACCAGACTCCAGCAACACCTAGCCCAAACATAATAAGAACAAGTGACCACTTCGCCCAGCGTTGCGGCTGAGGAAAATCGAGTGCAGGCGTATCTAGTTGTTTTCCAATGCGTTCAGTCGTCGTATCTAAACGACTTCTGGCGAGTTGAATCAAGTCGTTAAACCAGCGAATTTGAGCCATATCCAATGTTTTGAAAATGCTAAAGGGTCAGGTGTGCCTGTTGGGTATAGAGGCAGTAATATCGTTGCTGTCGTGCCATTAATTCGGCGTGTGTGCCTTGTTCTACGATCGCGCCATTGTGCAAATAGACGACCCAATCCGCCTTTTTCACATTCGCGAGTCGATGCGTGATGAAAAATACGGTGCGGTCGTTAAAAGTCTTCATCAAGTTTTCAACGACTCGCCGCTCTGTTTCGTAATCAAGGGCGCTGGTGGCTTCATCAAGAATCAGCAGTCGTGGATCAGTTAGGATCATTCGGGCGATCGCAAGACGTTGCCGCTGTCCCCCTGAAAGAGATGCTCCTCGTTCTCCGATTGAAGTACTATAGCCATCGGGCAGGGTCATGATGAAATCGTGAATTTCTGCGAGTACCGCTGCCTGCATCACCGTCGCATCATCCACATCTCGAAATGCTGTAATGTTCTCGCGAATCGTGCCATCGAATAGCGTTGTGTCCTGAGGGACATAGCCTAGCTGATCGCGCAGCGATGCTAAATTAACTTTCGAGATGTCAATGCCATCAATGTAGATGCTTCCTTGCTGAGGTTCATATAACCGTGGGAGGAGCTTGACCAATGTACTTTTTCCTGAACCACTCTGTCCCACAATTCCGACGAATGATCCTGGCGCAACATCAAGATTAATATCGATGAGTTGACGCTGTTCTAGCTGAAAGCCAAAGCCAGTATTGACGTATTGAACACGCCCAACGATCGAAGGTAGCGTTAACTTCTGCGCTTCATGCGGCGAGAACTCTGTAGCAGTATTCTTAACATCTGCTAGAAGTTCCATCGATAGATTTGCTTCCTGAATGGTTTGACCAAGATTTGCAAGCCTGACCATCGGACCCGTCACATAGCCAGCAATAATCCGAAACGCGATCAAACTGCCGAGCGATAATTCACCTTTGAGAACTAACCCACCGCCAATCCACAGCACTAAAAGGCTACTAAAGTGATTAATAAAAGTCCCCGTAGACTGGAAAATGGTGCTGGCTAGATGAGTGCGAAAACTGCTACCTAGATACTGTAAGTAATGGTTTCGCCAGGTTGACTGCATGAGCGGCTCCATTCGTTGCACCTTCACCGTAAACATTCCGCTAAGAGTTTCGATGAGGTACGATTGCATTCTTGCATGATGATCAGATCGACGACGAATGAGCTTGTCTAATACTGGCGATGCAAGTAAGGTCAGCCCAATTACGATCGGAACTGAAGCGAGAACACATAGGGTTAGAGGAATGCTGTACAGAAGCATCACGCCAACGTAGAGCAGGGAGAATACAACATCAAGAACGACCGTTAGCGCCGTTCCAGTCAGGAATTTACGTATTGTCTCTAACTCAGACACTCGTGCAGCTAATTCTCCAACTGGACGCTTTGTGAAAAACGGTAGCGACAAATTAAGCAGATGACGAACAATTTCAGTGCCTAACTCTAAATCAACTCGATTCGTAGTGCTGCTAAACAAATAGGATCGTAGAATTGTGAGAATTGTTTCCAGTGCGGTAAATACCAGCAGCAAAACTGCAAATAAAGGCAGTGCGTTCGCGCTTCCATTAATAATTGCCTTGTCGATGATTTGCTGCGTGATTAGCGGGTTTGCTAGTCCCAACAATTGCACAAAAAGCGACGCAACGAAAATTTGAATCAGAATTGATTTGTGCTGATTGAAGTAGGGCAATAACCATCGCCAACCAAATTGCTGAGTCGGACTGTGGGGCTTTCGTTGAAAAACAAGGGCTGTACTCAGCGATCCAGTCGGGCTATTTTCGTCGATCGAGAGTTGTTTGATTAAATTTTCTGGGGGCAGTTCTACTAACCCTGAGTGTGGGGATGCCGCGATCGCACGATTCTCATTCACCTCATACAGCACCCAAGGCAGATGCTCTACAAAGATAAACGCGGGAGTCTGTAACCGCATCAGCCCACCCGCCGTCGCCGAAAATCGCACTCGATAAGCCTTGAGTTCAAAGGCATCTGCAATTCGTCGATACCAGTCGAGTCGGTCATCTGGCAGAGCTTCTAATCGGGCGTACCATTTCCGCAGATGATCGGGACGGTAAGGAATATTGAGAAAATCGCACACATTCCAAAACGCGATCGCTAATGCTTCACCTAAATCGGGAGATCGCGCCAAATGTGCCGGATAAGATTTTGCAGGTGGAAGTAAGGCAGGATCAGAGACTTGTGAACTTGTCCCCATGTTCAACAGCCGCTCCATCTGAGCCAAAATGCCGTCAGATGACTGAATTGGCGCTGAAGCTTGACTGGCTGGCAACTGGGGCAGTGATTCTCGCATTAAGCGAACTGCAAGAAATGTGCGCTCAATGCCTACAACTCGCACCGGAAAGAATTGAGCTTGCGGAATCTGGTCAGCAGTTGCAATGACACTGCCGACCGCTGCACTCGAAGGAAATCCGCTACTCACCAACCAGAGGTAGTCCGAGGATAAAGGCTCTGAAACAGACGACGCACTACCATACTGCTGAATGATCGCAGCCCGTTGATCAACAACCTCACGGACCAGCGTTGGAACATCTGAAATCTCTAATTGAGTTGGAACAAGGTTGAGAAAGTGAGTCAATATGTCGTACAGTTCAATCGCACTGACAGGCGATGATTGTGAATATAGGTCTGTGGTAGCAATTTGCTCAAAAATGTCAGCAGCGATCGCAAGGGCTAATACTTCTTGATCAAATCCAGCAGCCCGAATTGATCCAACGCTTCTGCGCCGAAGTAAAGCTTCCCAGCCAACAGTTTCCCCTACACCGATTCGTGCGATCGTTGGGCACTGATCCACCATTGATCCGACTACCCGAATCGATCCCTGAACGACACAGTAAACGGCATTCGGTAACTCCTGCTCACTCTGAATCACCTCTCCTGGTCGGAATGCCAGCAATTGGACATTACTCGCTACCTGCCGACAAGCCGCTGCGGACAACCGATTGAATGGGTAAGACTGGAACAAACTGGGCAAGAATGATCTCACCTCTGAAGCAATATTAATCATCTCAAAAATTTGAAATTGTAGAATCAATCGAGCCAATCTGGAGTTGCCCAGGTTGCGCCAATTTGGTTTGAACTTGTGCCGTGAGCCATTCCTGGAATAGCTGATCACGCAACTGCGATCGCACAACATTTGTCAATTGGGCTGAATAGTACCGCTCTAATTTCACCACCCAAAACTGTGTTCCGATCTGGAATGGTCCGTACACCTTACCTTCGCTCCCACTGCAAAAAGCTTCAGCAACTAAATTAGGAACTTCAACTAGCGGAACAGGACCTACGCGCCAAGGGCAAGGGTCAGAACTATGAGAGAGCCAAGATTGAGCAATTTTAGAAAACTCGATCCCATCATCGCGGATTGCAAAGAATAATTCTTGGGCAAGCTGCGAGTTCGACGTTTGAATGACTGAGAATTCTACCCGATCGAACCGCGCTTTACGCCGCAGAAATTCAGATTCAAGCTGTGGATCAAAATAAGAATGCTTCAGTTTCTGAATGCGAAGCGGACGGATTACGCGCCATTCCAGAACGCTCTGAGAAATGTGGCGACGCTGCATCTGTTCAGAAAGCCAACTCTTAAAATCATCGGGTTGCTGAGAGCGATCCTGCCCAGTTAAAGCTGCAAAAATTTCACCTTCTGAAAGCGCAATTTGAGGCAGAACTTCAGCATCCAACCACAGTTGAGCTAAGAGCGAATCTAGCAACTGATAGCACACAAGCCCATTCATCACTTGATCAGGAGAAAGCGTAATATCTCCAAACCGCAAGCAAATTGCCATAGCAAAATATGAGAAGGTTTAAATTGATTCAAAGCCGAACGTCAAAAAGCAATCTGGAGATATCAGCAGAACGCCTTGAGAAACTATCCTTTGACAAACACTACTCCAGAGCCATCTATAGACTCTTAACATACTTCTTCAATTGCTCATACACATCTTGAGAGTGATCTCAAGAAGTTGAGTGTCAGTGCTTTCACATTTGTTGCTCAATCCGAACTCTCTATCCAATGGATGAGGAGATCGTTTTTAAGCGCGATTAGCGTGGAACTAATCTGCTGGCTCAAGCAGCATTTCAGAACTGCACTCAAATTCATCATTCGCAAAGCCAAGTTGCACCTGCGCTGGCTTAGATATTGCAGCTAAATCATGTCATTTCTAAAGGAGTCCTGATGAAACGCTTTTGGACATTGGGCGGTGGACTTTCATTGTCTACCCTTGCACTATTGTTTTACGCATTAGGTCCAGGTAGTGAGCAGTTGCAAACAAAACAAGCTGTTCCTGCCCAAATCGAAGCAGTTTACGAAGATGCGATCGCGCAAGCCGAGCAAGCAGCCAAACGGCAGCAGTTTGATCGAGCGATCGAGATTGCCGATGGGATACCCACGAATAGCCGACACTCCCAGACTGCCCAACAACTGAGAGAATCCTGGTCGCAAGCCCTACTCCAGCAAGCCAATGCGGAATATCGCAAAGGCAATGTTCAGGCTGCGATCGCGAAACTCCAGCCCATTTCACAATTCAATCCATTAGCCTCACAAGCAGCTTCACTCCGAACAACTTGGAGAACCGAAGCGCAACAACTCGATCAAGTCACGAAAGCGATCGCGGCTAAAAACTGGACTCAAGCCTTGCAAGCGATCGAGCCACTTCGCGGAACTGAATTATTTAATACACCGCGAGTTCAAGCATTATTCAATCAGGCAATCACGAATGCGTTTAATACAACTGCCGTGGCACAACTCTCAGCGCCGCCACCCATTACCAATTCTATTACTCCAGTCCCCATTCAAATCACTCAACCCGCCGCCCCAACTATCACCCCACCGACATTAAGAGCAGTCGCCATCCCAGCAGAAGGGGCATTGGAGGCATCAGTTCCACGTTCGTCAGCAACGGTAGCAACGGCTCCAATTCCAGTGCCGAGCCTACCAGTCCCTAATTCTTCATCAACTACCCTTCCACCGCCTCCAGCGCCAATTTCAGTTGCCACTTCAAATTCACCTAGCAGTCCGATTCCGTCTCGTGCTGCAACCACCGCATCTAGCCAAGCCGAATCCTCCACCTCAACGCCCGTAGAATCTCAGCAACCAGCAATTGAATCACCCGAAGTGGTGACACAAACAGCACCGTCAGGAAACGAAGCACCTTCTCCACAAGCGGCGATAACGCCAACAGTTAGCACGGAGCGCGATTCAGTAGAAACAAAGCCTCCTGTTCAATCTGTCCCGATTCCCGTTCCATCTCCACAGCAGTCGATCGCTCAAGGTAACACTGATAGAACGCAGCCAGAACTTGAGCGTTTACAACTTAACCAAGCGTCTCCTAGCACTTCGGCTATTCCAACAACGTCTTCTAAACCAACTACTCCAGCCAATCCTGAAGAAATTGTGCCAGAAGAAACAGTTGTGGTAGCTGACCTCTTGAATGCTGAAGCCCTAAATAAAGTGACTGAAGTGGTTCGCAAGCAAGAAGCTGTTGCATTGGGAACAGCAAACTAAGATTACCAGAAGATATTGCTCTGAGTTTGAGATAATCCCCTAAGTACAGGACAAAAATTGTAGAACTTGCATAAATTCGCTTGCTTTGCGCTCGAAATTGAGAACAATATTGCGCAGATGATCTAAGCCATAACGAAAGATACTTTTCGCTCTGCGACCATGCTTCTTAATCGTGAGCGGTTTGAGTTGATGCAACCACTCGCCGATGAGAATTGCCCAGCACAAGGCTAAAGAGAGCAAAGCTAAGAGCTTACTCAAACGCTCTGGGTCTGTCAGATGGGTCGATTCCAAGCAGAAGCCACGGGTCTTGAACATGCCAAAAAGGGTTTCAATTCCCCATCGCTTGGCGTAATCAGCAATGGCAGATTTGGGAGCGCTTTGAGTTGCGACCACCAGCAGTTCGCCATTCTCTAAGCGCAGTGCAGCAATGTACACCCAATGCCCCCATAAGCGCCGTTTGTGCCGCAAGACTTTGGTCTGCCCACGCTGCAAATCGACAAACAACCCTCGAACCTTGCGACTGGTACGACCATTACTGAGCTTGTGATTTTCTCGAATCCGAATCCGAAACGGGGTGAGCGGGTCTTGCAACAGATAGCCAAACCAAGCTTTGCCCACGAACTCCCGGTCTGCCGTGAGACAGGCAATTTTGCGATCTCCAAAGCGCTGTAGAAATTGGTTAAATAGCTCAATGCGTTCATTGGTATTCGAGTTCCCCCGCTTATCGAGCAAGCACCAGACCAACGGAAAAGCCACGCCTTCATGCACTACGCCCAGCATCAAGATGTTGAACACACAATCGCCAAACTGCCAGTCAGTACGGTCAATCGAAAGCGTCCAAGGTTCAGGAATCGCCATCAGTGCCACTACCGCTTCGGCAATCTCCGCATAATCTAACTCGTAGTCTCGGAAAAATCGTTGGAGCCGCTTGTAATGCGAATCGGTCTGTGCGTTGCCAGCGAACCCAGTCGCAAGTTCACTGAAGTTGATCGTCTTGACGCGGAATAGCGCAATCAGAAAGGCTGCTAGGAAGCTCAGCCTCGCTCCATGCCATGCCAAATGCGGTCGTAATCGTTCTCGAAGTAGAGTAACCTGGTTCATAGGGGTTTTATGTTTTGAGGATGTGGTAATTCTCATGAAACCCCTTCCTGCCCCCTATTCGCAAGTTTTTGTCCTGTACTTAGGATAATCCCTATCACTAAAGGGATCGCGTGTGAGACAAGAAGACTTTTACTCTACTCGATTGATTCATATCATTGTTAAATTTCTGGCAGCATTGAGCATTGTTCTGGTAATCGGTGCAACCGAGCAGGTTGAGGCTGCCCCTAAACCCAGATCAACTGTTGCAAAAGGTCAAATTCCCTATCCAAATCCAATAACCAATTCACCGCCTCGAATTCAGCAGATTCGCTACGGCAGCGTGATTCCTGGGGTGCTTGCTCCTGGTGGCTTTCAGTTCCGAGGGCGATTTTTCGATGCTTACCGATTTACAGCGCGGCAGGGAGACTGGATTAATGTCAGTTTAGTCGGATCAGAGGATTCGCGGCTCAAACTTCAGCCAGCCTTTGTTCTGCTTAATTCAGCGAACAACGTTGTGGCTGAAGGCAAGCAAAATCCGGCAACAATCAATGTTTCACTAAAAACAAAGATTCCTGCTACTGGAACTTATACGATCGTTGTCACCAGCCTTCGTTCTGGCGATATCGGTCGTTACAGTTTGGCGCTTCAACGGATTTATTACAAGCGCGACCAGCCGCAAAACTCCGTCTCACGTCGTCCTCGGCGATCGCGATAATTCCTGCTCACGTTTTGGTGAGAAGTAACAGCGCAACTTTCACCAAAGCTGTTGCTTGGACATGAAAAGTTTTGCACTGCGATCGATCTAACCGCTAGATCGAAAATTTATCGAAAGTTTGGCTACATCTTGCGGCATCAGCGTTAGGAGTAAGGCTGAGATAGCTTTGATGTGAGCCTGCGCGGTTAGTAGTCGCCAAGTCGATTGTCGATCTGAAGGCGGAATCCAGGAGAGAAAAACTTCATAGATAGTTTCAAGCACTTGGATTGGTGTTTGACAAGCTGATAAAGCCTCCTCTGCGACAGAAGTGAGATCTACCGAAGATGATGTTGAATGTGTATGAGAAGTGTTGCGATCTGGATCTAATAGCAGTTGTAATAATTTGCGAAATTTTCGGCTGATGTATCCCTGACTTACTCCAACTTGTTCTGCGATCGCTGCTTGCGTTGGTTTTTGCCGAATCGCTTGGAGGTAATCTACTGCTTGCTGAATTGCGATCGTAAGCTGTTCTGTTTGAGTTGCCGCCTCCACCGTAACTTCTGATGCTTTGAGCAATTCAACTTCAAAGCTCACTGGAAAATCGGTAATTAGAACCACTTGCAGAGATTCTGAGGAGCGACGGTGCGATCGCAATCGTCCAATTTCTTGAATCAGTTCAGCTTGAATCGTCTGATGTAGCCATGCTTGAAATTCAGGCATAGTCTCGATCGCGACAGTCCCAGTGAGCGCCGTGAATTCTGACAGCATTTCAAGCAAATTAGGGCAAGGCGCACCCACAATCAACAGCGTTTTGGTGTCTAGGAAGGTGTTGACCCCACGCCCATCGCGCCAATGAGCGCCGTCCGCGCCGAATTTTTTGAAGTCGATAACTTTAGTTGTGGGATCAATCGATCGATAATGCTCGATCAACGCTGCTAGTCGCCGCTCTTGCTGCTTGCCCCGTTGCATTCCCATACGCCCTAAATCGGTAATCTGCCTGATGGCTAGATTTTCTAGTGCAGGAGCAGTTTGACGACACACAAAAATCTCATGCAGTGGGCACTGTAATTTTCGAGCAAGTTCTTCTGGTGTTAGTGTCGCATCTAGGAAAATGGTTGCTTTTGCTGAATTAGCGATCGCACGATGACGAGAATCAGGCATGGTGAGCGTCAAAGTCTGACGATGAAAGGATAGATAAGCACCTGGTATTCTTTGCTCCACAACCATTAAGAACTCGATAAACCATTGTTTGAGAACTAATTGATTTGCTTGTTCAGCTTTCACGCGATCGCTCTCTAAAAATTGCTTCCGCAAATTTCGAGGCAACTCCTGCAAATCCACACCGTATTCTGCGGTGGTATTGAGAAAGCCCAAATTCGGCTCGATTAGTTGAGCAATATGATCGAGATTGATCGAAGATAGTTCAGGTAGCCGCGCTAAGACTTCTGAGTGGGACAATCCAAACCTGCCAGATTTTGCAGTGAATAATTGAATTAACGCATTGATCAACGGCTTCAGCGTTTCTAACAATGCAGTATTCTCGCTTAACAGCAATCGAATCAGCGCATCCACATCGCTTAGTGTCACCTGAATTTTTCGAGAAACCTTAAAACTCTGTCCAGCTTCATCCCATGCCAGCAGCACTTCACCATAGTTGTAATCCGAAGGGGCGGCAAGACTATCGGGGTGAGATCGCACTTTAGTCGCCAAAAGTGCCTCGCGACGCTGATAAAGAAATCCGTAACCATTGCCCTGATTATGTGTACAGCATTCTTTAAGCGGACAAGTCCCACAAATTAAACTTGCGGTATCGGCTCCTTGAACATTTTTCGATCGCAGCACTCCAATCAACTGAGTTCGATTGCAATTAGGCGGAACTGAATATGGCTCATTCGGACTAACCCGCTGGAGTCGAGAACTGCCATCCGGCTGCACCACATTGACTAAGCCAGCGTGCCGCGCTTCGAGGTCAGTCCAGCCCTGCACGAGTGTCTGAGTGGTGGGATTACGATGCTCATTCGATACGTAAAAGATTTGTTTGGCTCCAAAATCTCCTGGGGTAATTTGCCCAGTCGTGTAGGACTTTCCGCCTCCGGTTGTGCTGAGATCCAGAATATATCGGTATCCACGTTGACTTGCAGATTGCCAGACAGACAAGCGATCGCTTGCCTGATATTCCAAAATTCGATCTGAAGCACTCGGCGCGGCTGGAGGTGCAAATCCCCGCTTAGGTGGCATTCGAGGCGTGAGTTTCCGCAGAACGTGCTTGAGTTCTTGAACAAGTAAGTTCTCTTGCTGCGCCGCGATCGCTTCAAACTGATCGACGCTGATCAAAGCTGCTTGATCAAACGTGGTCTGATCGATCTCGTCAATATCGCCATTGGCTTTAACCGTTTGACCCCACCAGCGAATTTTGACGTGATAGCCCCAGCTTTGAAGTTGGTTCCAAGTGGCGCGGTACTGCGTTAGAACATCTCGGTTTTGAACGGCTCCACCGTCCGCATTCAAGACAACAATATTTGTACCAAGCTCACGAGCAGCCTGTTCTAGATAGGCTGACAGCAACTTAGGACTTCTGATCCAATGTCCGCCTGCGGCTCCAATGACGATTAATCCAAATCGCTGCGCCGTGATTAATGGCTTGAGAAATCCTTCTGCTAAATTAATCTCGGCTCGTTTAGGGGCTTCTGGTGGTCGATAAAACCCGATCGGCACTTCTCCATTGGGCAGATAGATTCCTGCGCCGTCGATCGTTTCTGAGCTAACCCAAAAATATTTGCCAAAGTTGGGTTTAATTTGAGCGCCGAGAACCTTGCCATCTGGATCAGGAACCACGATCGCAAATCCTTGATACTGCCGCAACCGTCGCCTACTATCCACACCAGGCAGATCGATCGTCACCCCTGGAACATCTGCGCCAGATACCCACGTCCATAGCAAGCCTTCACGATGCGCCCGCTCAATCTGCTCCTCGCTCAAGCCACGTCGAATCAAATCCTGACGATGGCGCGAAGCAGGATAACCCGATTGAAAACAAATTCGTCGAAACTGGCGATCGCGCTCCTCAACGCTCAAAACTGGGCGTAGTGGAACGGTTAGAGCTTTACGAATCTCGGAACGATCTCGCTGGGAAGTGGCTGAATTCTGATTTGAATCCGCATCAATCCACATCAGAAAGCCTAGGCTGTCCTCCCCGACATATCGAAAGCCTGGAGGGTTTGCGTCCAAATCGCGGCAGTGAATCCGTCCTGTAGAGATATGTTCACGACAATCTCGGCGTGCGCCCTGACACACGGGGCAATCACGCTTCAGCATCCGAAAACTTCGACTCATGGCTGGAGTCCTCCCCACACATTAGAAAGGCGGGTGCGCTCCCCAAGACACGGGAGATCGCAGAAACTCCAGGCAAACGGAAAAATGCCCTCTCTCTTCCCATCGATCGACGGGAAGTTCCAATTCATTTGCATAAATTGCCTCTACTTCGTGGGGCACGAAGCAGCAGAGCAAATTTGGCATCTTTCCTGCCAAATTGGTACGATGAAGCCAGAGGCGCGGAATTAGGCATCCGCTCTCGGTTTCGGGGTACGGGGTGCGACTCTCCAGATAGGCTAGGCGACCAAACACTAACTATCGGAAGAGCAAGGCTCTGTTACTCCGGCACTATGTTTACAACTGAAATAACCCCAGCGCAAATTAACGGCTGAGGTAGGAAAATGACCTTTTTTGCGGCTTGGCGGAAGAGAAAGCCAGCAAAATCCTTGAAACGCTTGGGGGATCAGAGGTCGTCCGATTTTGAATGCGAAAATCCGGTGCCAGATCTTGGCACGACTTTGGAAAGTGTGGCATAATTCTACTCAACTCGACTTTTATTGAAGTCAAACAAAAACGTCACAACCCGTAAGAGTTGTGTTCTGAGCAATCTGTGTTGGCAGCACAGAACGCCAGTCAAATTAAATCGAACAATTTTAGGGGTGCTCCTAGGCGGGGGTTGCCCCTAAAGTTTTTTCAGCCCTGAAAATTAGGCGGTCTTCAGAACTGGCAACTTCGCTGGTACGTATGCGGTTGGGAGAACCTCCTTCTCAGCAAATAAAGATGAAATTTCCTTGCGCTTGCGACGACCCCGCGAGTTTGCGACCTTGAGCGAAAAGAGTTGATCAATGGTCTGCAACTGCAACGCCTGTCCGATCTTCTCGATCGAACTGAGATCAAATCGATTCATCGAGTCAAAGTCTCGGAACCAGCTTGAAATCGTGTTTGCGTGCATCCGGGTGTCGCGCTCTAAGCTGTATTGACTTCTTCCTTGCTGCTTCATGATCTCAGGCAGATGACAAAGCAGCTTGAACGAATCGGGCAGAACATCAAGAAATACGTCTTCTTGCGCTGGAGCCGACTCAAAATCAATCAGCTGTCCCACCCGCGTCAGCCCAAAAAGCCGACAACAATCTAGCAGTGAATCCTTCGTCAACCGCTTGGTGTGTCCGTAATACAGCTTGATCAGTTGTTCACGGGTGAGCGGTGAGTTGGGAATCTCCTGCTTCAAAATGTCACAGAGTCGATCGAGATCGTCACTTCCGATCCCGTAGTACTCCATAACCTTTGGCAGTTTGCTGACCAGCATCTTTAGATTCCTCTGGCAGGTGGTTTTGCTTTAAATTACAAGGTAGACTGCGAACTGTCAATATTTAAAGGCGGCTAAAATCGCAGATTTTCCAAATTGCAGAAAGGATCAAAGCCTTTCTAATTCTGGAGTTGACATTAACAAGAACTGAAATGCAGCTATAGGTACACCTGGATCTCATTCTGTTATTCACCTGCGATGCCACTTCAACTTAGGACAAACGCTCTACGGGCATTGAGATGGAGCGATTTGGAGGAGCGATCTCTGATTTTCCAAAGCTTGGAAAATCGCCTGAATTTTGCGATCGCTGCTTATACTTCTAGAGGCTGTACGAATCGATCTCAGGTATGCAGAGCTTCTTTATCCATGATGCCTATGAGTATTACCGCATGGACATTTACAACGAGCGACGGCTTGAATTGCTTAGAAGATATAACATTGCCATTCCTGGTAGTGTGTCTTCCAGAATGTGGGAATTGTTTGGAGCAATCTTAACGGGTCGCATGGGAAGAGGCGGACCGGGTTTGGATCTCCAAGATTATGAGGTCAAATCCAGCATGGAGGGAGCCTCGTTTGAGTACCAGTATCATCTCAACACCGGAGAAGCGAAATTACTGGAAGACATCAGAGCCGACCACATCTTTGTATCCTACAGCCCGGATTATGGAAACATAACCGTTCGGACATTGGCTGGATCAGTTTTAACTCCCCTTTTTCAAAGTTGGCTGCCTGGACTTAGGGAACGCTATGAGAATGCAGAATCGAACCGTCGATATCGTCGGAACGTTCCGTTTGGAACGGTCAGGACACAGGGAACGATCGTGATGCAGATTCAGGAAGGGGTGTTGATTTATCCGGTTGCTGACCCCTAAGTGTATCAACTTCAACCATTTCATTCAACATCGGATTGAGATAGTGCTTGGCAATCCACTCGATCGCTGGAACACAAACCGCATCTCCAAACCCAAAGAGAGCTTCGTTGAGCGAGAGCGTTGCTGGCAGGATGTAATCTTCGGCTCCCATGAGACGGGCACTTTCAATCTCATTGATTAATCGGACATCAAATTGTCCGTTTCCTGCACGAACAAGAATCTGACGGGCGCTGCCGCCTTTGGGTGTGCGTAAGCATCCCGCAAGACCATCGGTTCTCAGTTCAGCAGTCGATTGTTTAATCCCATCCCGCTGCCTCATGCGCCGAAAGACTGTTCCATACGACCACCGATCCGCTGCCATCATGCGATGAATGATTTGCTGATGCCGCTCAAACATTTGACTGAACAGATAGTCGGCGCGATCGCGAGACCACCACTGGGCTGAAGAATCGATCACGTCTTCAAGCTGCAAAACTCGCTCCGGCAGCATCGGTAGATTGCGAATCGACCATCTGATTTGAGGATTGGCTCTGATGAAGTCTGCGATCTTTTTAGGACGGGCATCACTTGAGTCATTTAGAGCAAACTCCTGCGCTAAAGAGTTGAGGGGCTGATTATGCAGACTCCCGATGACAAAAAGGCGAACGCGGCTCTGTGGAACAAAGTAAGCGGCATCGATGAGGAGTAGATCGACCGTGTAACCGATCGAGTTGAGAAGCTGCAAAATCTCTGCTAAATCTTTTCCGCCTCCAGAGGTGAGCAGCCCTTCAACATTCTCCAGCATGAGCAACGGCGGCAACTTTCTCAGTTCAAGCATTTCTCTAAGAATGCGGACGAACTCCCAAAAGGCTACAGACTCTCCAACATTGATTCCTCCGCGTGACCCTGCGACAGAGACATCCGTACAAGGAAATGAGGCATGAATCAGCGTCACAGGTGGAATATCGGCTCCCCTCACATCCTGAACATTAGCAAGATGATAGGGCTTAGTCCCAAAATGAGCGCGATATATCTTCTGTTTCTCCTTGCTGTAGTCAACGGCATAGGAGGTCTGCCAGCCTTGCTTCTCTAATGCAAACGAGACTAACCCAATACCTGCAAAGAAATCTGCTGCTGTTCTTAGATCCTGCATTCGTTCCACCAGTAAGATAGGGATTTAACCAGGAGAAACGCTTGATCCTTCTGGCTGGACGTTTGGGGAGTGCAGGACAAGTATAAGATAATTTGTACTAGATTTTTAGTCGATGGTTTGGTTTGCGATCGCAATAAGCGATCGCAGGGTTCGTGGGGCGTATGGGAGCGATCGCAAATTTTCCAAAGCTTGGAAAATTGCCTCAGTCTAGTGAACGTGACCTTTCAGGGGTGTCAGAAAGCGAGGCTGAACTGAGAGGAGATGCTCCCTCATCAATTTGACCTCGCCCATAATAAACAAATACTCACTTCAAGTTGCGCCAGAGCTTCTTCACCATTTAGTTCGCCAGCCGTCTGCTCGGTGAGTAATCGGTCAACTCTAATGTCCGAGCTTCAATGTCACCAACAAGCTGACCTTGCGCCTCAGCCGTCGCCTTCTTGATCTCCGCCCACTCTTGATCAGCCATGAACTTTGCCCAGCGCTCCTTCATCGTTTCCTGGTCGAACCACTCAAGTAGGTAGACTAACTCTGTACGGTTATCGTGCCGAGATTCCCAGGTCGCCACAATCTTGAAGCCATATCGTGCCATGATCCGCATCGCATCATCGCGAAACCGTTCGTGGAACGCTTTTCTATTACCATCGAAGATCTCGTAGATCCGCAATTGATGGATAACATCGGCAGTCGCTTTGACCCCTTTGGAAGATTGTGAAAAGCTGATAGTGGCGCTCATGATAGTGAATACCATCGCTAGGGTAGTTACAAGCAGAAATGTCTTGATGTGCATTATGAATAACCCTCTACTTGGCGTATTTGGTTTGCTTCATCAGTGATTGACTCCAAACAGTTGAACTTGGTCTAAAGTTGGCTACCGAGCGATCGCCTCAGCAGGGCTATCTGTATAGTCCGTACTCACCGTGACTTGCTGCCAATCCTTTAAATTCGTTTTGACCGATTCCAGTTTGTCCTGAATCAAGCTCATCGCATCTGTACCTAATGCCAATTGCAAGGGTGGATTAGGGTTTTCTACGACTTGAATGATCGCTTGCGCTGCTTTCACTGGATTGCCAGGTTGCTGACCATCCATCTCTTTGAACCACTGCAATGAAGCACGGCTCACAGAATCATAGGCATCCATGAATTGTTCGGCAGTGGAGAGCGATCGCCCATTAAAGTTTGTCCGAAAGGCTCCAGGTTCAATTAAGGTGATTTTGATGCCGAAGGATTCGACTTCTTTCGCTAGGGATTCAGACATTCCTTCTACAGCAAATTTAGTCGCACAGTAAATGCTACTTCCACCAAATCCGACTAATCCTGCTGTCGATGACATATTTACAATATGCCCCTTGCCTTGCTGACGCATCAGAGGTAAAACCGTTTGAGTGAGATGAACTGCTCCAAAGAAGTTGGTTTCAAATGCCTGACGAATATCTGTCTCACTGACTTCTTCGAGTGCGCCAATCAGTCCATAACCCGCATTGTTGACGAGTACATCAATTCGACCGAATGTTTGGATTGCTTCATCAACGGCGGCTTGTCTCTCTTGAGGTAGAGTGACATCTAAACGCACAGCCTTTGCAGTATTTGGATATTGATCAATCAAAGCGCGAAGTTGTTCGGGTTTACGAGCCGTCGCTAGCAAGCAATCGCCCTTTTCTAACACAGCTTCTGCTAGGGCACGTCCGAATCCAGTTGAGCAGCCTGTAATTAACCAAACTTTAGAAGCGGAACGATTTTTATCTGAGTTCATTTGCTTTCTCCAATTCAAAAGGGATGAAATAGCTTCATACTTCTGACGATAGGAGACAGCAATGGAACTGTCCAATATATATAAGACGAGGATTAATAGCTTAAACATATCAGTATGGTCGAACTCCGGCATCTACATTATTTCATTGCGGTGGCTGAGGAACTCCACTTCAGTCGAGCCGCAGACCGATTGTGCATTTCTCAACCTCCGCTCAGTCAACAAATTCGCAGTTTGGAGGATGAACTTGGAGTCAGACTGTTTGAACGCACAAAGCGGCAGGTGCAACTGACGGAAGCAGGCAAAGTGTTTTTAGAACGTGCTTATCTGGTGTTAGGGCAACTTGAACAAGCGATCGCAATCACCCAACGAATCGGGCGCGGTGAGGTGGGACGGTTAGCGATCGGATTTGTGGACTCTGCCATGTACACGGTACTACCAGAGATATTAAGGGTCTTTCGAGCGCAATTTCCAGCCGTTGAACTGCAATTGCATGAACTGACAACGGCTCAACAGATTGAAGCGCTGCATCACAAACAGGTTGACATCGGCATTGTTCGGTCTGCCATCAGCGAACCTGGTTTGATTGTGGAGTGCCTTTTACCAGAATCATTGGTCTTAGCGTTGCCAGAAACTCATCTGCTTGCTGCCCATCCTCAAGTGTCGCTCTCTGACTTAGCAGAGGAATCATTCATCCTATTTCCTGCCAAAATGGGACCCGTTTTTTATGAGCAGATTATTCACCTTTGTCAACAAGCTGGATTTCGCCCAAAAGTGGCACAAGAAGCAGTCCAGATGCACACGATCGTCGGCTTAGTTGCAGCAGGACTGGGCATTGCGATCGTTCCCGCCTCTTTGCAAAACTTCCACAGAAGCGGAGTTATTTACAGACCCCTACAAGAACAAATCCCTAACACCGGGCTTTATCTCGGTTGGCGGCAGCATGATTCTTCCCCAGTCATCAAAGCATTTCTCAACTTGGCACGGAGGATAGCAAAATGGGAGTTAAATGAAGATACGTGAGCAGTTAGGGATCAATCACCTCATCTGATAGCGCCTTCAAGTACTGTCAAGGAGATTATTCTGGTCAGCGGTTGAAATAATGATGCTGACTGGCAGTTATGCTAAATTTTTCTGCGTAACTCCTTCCCCTGACACCTTCATTATCACGATCGCACTGCCCCTGGAGATGTCCGAGAGCGATCGTCAAACGCCAATTTACGCCGTTTACTCGGAGTGCCCATCAGGTAATACAAAAGCTCGTCTGATTTCTGATGATTCGCGCCCTGCAACCGAACCCGCAGACGAGTTGCAGCCTGATGTTGTTCTTCTGTTGCATCGCTCCGTCGAAACGTCGTCGAAACCAGTTTCTGCATCAATTGAATGAGTTCAGCATCAGCGTAATGCGATGTTAGTTGCTGGGTTGCTGCATTAAAGGTCACAAGCGGTTGTTTCTGAGCATTTTGCAGCACGACGTTGGAAGCCGTTTCGATCACTTGCAGGGGGAAATCAGTCAGTTGACTTAGTAACGCAAGCGCCTCAAAGGTGGGAACAGGATTGATTGGAGTTTGAGAGGTCGATCGCGCCTTGGGAACTTCTTGCGTGTTTGCCTGCTGCTGATTTTTCACTTCAGAACGGCGACCTTGAGAGGGCTTGGCAGCAGAAACACGGGCGGGGGATTTTTGGCGAGGCAAATCTACGGGAAACTGTGTCGCGGTTGAAGTTGACGGTTCGTTCAGAGTTGTGTGTGCTAGTCGCGATCGCGCAGACTGTTGAGCTATTTCTGTTTCATCAGAGGACAGAGAAACTGTTTTTACAGGCGAATTGTTCTCCAGTGCCTTCACCTCTCTCTCAGACAGACCCTCAAATTGCCATTCATCCTCATTTAGCTCTGCTCTAAAACATCGCGGGTAGCTCAAAACGATGAACTGTTGCGTTGGGAGAATTTGCTTCAGGCGCAATTGGATACCGAGGTCTGGAGGTAGCGGGTTAAGCTCGATCGAGTCTTGTTGTTTTGTCTGTTTTCGGGTGCGACGGTTCTGAACTTCCATCTGGCGATACTGTTTGATCGCAGGCACTAATTCAAACAGCGATCGATCTGTATAAAGCCCCTCACACAGCATCACCCGCTCCTCGCCCGTCGATCGATGAGTCATCCGCATCACTTGACCGGGTTTGAAAGGAATAGTGCTGATGTACTGTCGTTGCGTTTTCTCGCGATCCCACCAGTACAGTTTGACCGAGTAGTTTGAACTTTTAGCATTGGGACGAGTAAAGTCAAAGCCACTGCGCCGGAAGCGATCGCCATCGCGAAGCTGATCTTCTAGTTCAGCAATCCGATTATGTTCAGCGAAAGCCTGAATGATCCGATTTCTTCCTTCTGTTCCGAGTTCCTCAGACAGTTTGATCATGCCCTTCACTAAGTCATCCAAGGATAGTTCTCGTCCCAATTCTACAAACTGTCGGCTTTGTGACCCGAACAGTTCGAGAACGGAGTTAGAGGATTTAGCATCGGTTGAGCGTTTTGAGGACATAAGGAAATAGGTGCGATCGCGACTTGAACGGACAGAACGCGAGAGAACTGAAGAATGGTCGTGAATTTAGTACATACAGAAAATTCACAGAACGGTAGATCAAGAGCTATGTCAATGACAGTACCCTGCGGTTTAGTGATTGTTATCTAGCTGTGGATGCGTTTGATATCTTTTTTGATCCACTGGGACTTAATGATAGCTCAACTGTAGCATTTCCCTACTGTTATCAGTAAATTAAGTCAAATTAACTTTCTAAGCCTTTAATACTGGAAGCCATCTATCTAGGGTATGGTGATACCAGCGAAAAGTTGATTCAACTCTTTTATCGGTGCCGTGGTTGCCTCAGACAGGTTTAGAATCAGCAAGCTGTTGTTCTGTAAGTGCCGTGGTTGTCTTACCAACAGACTTGAAGCTTTTTCAACTCTCAATCAGTAATTTCTGACGCGGCGATCAGTCCAGTTGCCTCGAAGCTAGGTGCTGCACCGATCGCACTTCATTCCTCATCATTGATTTAGGTGAGATTTTCTCACACAGGAAGATTTGACTATGACCCGTTCTGCACGGAAGCCAAATGATGGCTTGCAGCGACGGTTTGCTTTGATGCAGCAAACTCGTTGGATGCAGCTTGTTCACGAACACTCGGATCTGTGGTTATCGATCGTACTCGGCGCAACGCTGTTCTTAGAAGATCGAATCTTACAAGATCCAACACTTACAGCGTTTCTCATTCTATTTGGATTAACGTTTCTCTTTTCGATATTTCCTAGAATTTCCAGCCGAATCCGATCGCTATCACGCCCCTTACAGTACGTTCTAGCAAGCATCTGTCTGAGCAGTACTGTTCTCATTACTGCCCCGATCGTATTTGCTCAAGCTGCACCTGGAAATGGAGCGGCTTGTGGAGGTGGATTGTTTGGTCCATTAGCATCCTTTTTCAGTGCAGCGCTGACCACAGGCGGCAATGATGTCTGTACCTTGTTTGGTTTGATTCAAGCGGCATTGGTTGTTGTCTTTGTGATTGCGATCGGCGTTGCTGTTTATCAAGTCGGGCAGGGGGCTGAATTTCGATCTGCTTTTACTCCGGTTGCTCTTGCTTTAGTCGTGGTTGTCGCCGCAGGCATCATTATTCGACTATTCATGGGCACAGGAACGACGGCGGCAACTGGGCAAGGAAATTGACGGAGGCACAATGCACACTCAAAAGTCGAAGCCGCGATCGGTCAATCGGCTCGTAGGAAAGCAGCCAAGCATTGGCTATCTACCTGCAAATCAACTGCCGTTCTGGATTGGCTTTATTCTGGTCGCGGCGCTACTCTGGCAGTTTTTCAATCTCACCCTGGCACAATTTCTTGTGATTGCTTTTCTTCCCTGTATTGTGTTTTGGACGCTGACTGGGCAAAAAGAATGGAAATTTCTAGAGAAGTTTCATGCACCCCGACACTGGAGCATAGCAAAAGTTCGCTGTCAGTGGCGCAAACAATCGCCGTTGCCATATCGAGCTAGACAAGGCAAGCGCAAAGTCAAGCACTCTCGAAAAACGATCGTGCTTCATCCCTTGGAGGACGCGCTGAATCTGGTTTGCTACGGGCAAATCAATCTACAAAATGTGGAGGCTGGCTTTGAATTTTCTGAGCGGCACAATCTCAACCAGAACCAACGGCAAGAGTTCCGCTTCACGTTTGGATTTCGCACCGCAGGCATTCACTCAACCTTATCTGAAGCTCAAGCTGAAGCGATTCTTGAACGGCTGGAAACTGCGGCGAAAGAACTGCCTCCAGGAGAGCGGTTAACCTTTGAGTACTGCTCGTTCGCGAATGATTGCGATCGCCAAACAGAACTTGATGCCTTGCTTGAACCCCAAACGAATCGACTGGCAGAGTTGCTGCTGTTTAGTCAAAAAGTGCGATCGCGGGAGTTGACGAGAACCGGACTGCGACAACTCAAACAGATCCGCATTCTCGGAACCTACACCGTCACATCCACTCAGCAAACTGCGCTCGATCGAGACTTCACAACAAAACTACTCAAAGTATTTGCTAATTTTGCCGAGCGGTTCGCAGGTGAAAAAGAGCAAGCAGATACGGCTCGATTGCAGAAAATGATCAGTCTTGCCTTCACTGAAGGGTTCTTAAGGCTTGAATCAATTCTGACGACACTTATGGGGCTTGAGATCGAACCTCTCACGGCTCATGAACTCTGGGAATCTGACTATGCCGAACTTCATACCGAGCCTGCGCCGCCTGTGCCGCAATTGTTGATTCTCGATGAGCAGGGTTTACATTGTGAGGCAACTAGCGAGATCCACGCTACTAGCATTCTACTGCGAGGAGAAAAAGGGAAAAGTGCTGTTCCGACTGCTGCTCGAAATTGGATTTATCTACCCTGTAAGCGCAAATACGCGGGTTTCATGCAGTTCGGCAAGCCGTCTGCCTTTCCATCAGCGCGAGGGCAGCTAAGGTACTTATGGAACCCGATCGCTCGAAATCGGCTTCGCAATCTCAAGTTCATTACCGAAATTTCGACTTCTAATCGCAGTTTGCAGAAATTCAATCTGGAGCGATTGACGCGCAACTCGAAAGAGCTATCAATGCGGGCATTGGGGCAGAAAACAGTTGATGTCTCATCAGACATGAAGACCAATGAAGCGATCGAGGCACGTCAAGCCCTAGAACGCGGCTCCACGGTGATCACGGTTGCTTCTGGTGTTTGGCTGTATCGCAACAATCCGGCTGCTCTAGAGCAAGATTTTAGCTATCTTGCCGATTGCCTTTCTACTGCCGATTCAGAACGGGCTTACGAAATCACAGAAAATCTCTGGCTACAATCGCTGCCTTATGTCTGGGATGGATTGCTGACTAAGCCCTACGATCGCCGAGACTACTATCTCAGCCACGAAGCGCCCGGACTGCTGCCACTGGTTGCACCCCAAACCGGAGATCCGCGCGGATTGGAGTTTCTGACCCTCGAAGGTGGAACTCCTGTGCATCTCGATCCGTTTACTCAACTGATGCACCTGGCATTCTATGCCACAACACGGGGCGGAAAGAGCGTGTTGCTAGGCGAAGTCATCATGGGATTTTATGTCCGAAACATTCCAGTGGTAGGGTTTGACTTTCCCCGTCCAACTGATGGAACCAGTTCTTTTTCTGATTTGACTGCTATCTTGCAAAAACTTGGTGCTAAGGTCGCCTACAACGATACGGGAACCTGCGCCAACAATCTGATCGAAATGCCCGACTTGCGGCACGTTCCCAACGAAAAAGAGCGGCGAGATGCAATTATTGACTTCCAAATCGATGCGATCGTCGTCATCGTCATGGGCGAGGCAGCCGATGCCCTGATAGAAAAATCGGTGCGATCGCTCGTTTCCCAATCCCTCCAAGATTTCCATGCTACTGCTGAGATTCAGGCTCGTTACGCGGCTGCGATCGCGGCTGGTTTCGGAACTCCCGAATGGGAAGCGACTCCTACACTGTGGGACTATCTTGCCTTCGCTGAGAATTGGTTGGCAAATCACTTGCAGACTAATCAATTGACAGTTTCAGACTCGATTCGAGAAGCGGTAGGGCAAATTCTCGAACAACTGCGGGGATGTCTTAAAAGCGGATTAGGACGTGCGATCGCTCGACCGAGTTCTTTTCGATCCGATGTCTCTCTGTTAATCTTTGCACTGCGGGGACTCCGAAACCGTCAAGATGCAGCCGTTTTAGCATTGTCTGGATACTCAGCTTTACTGAGACGGGCGCTGGAGAGTTCAGCATCAGCATTTGTGATTGATGAGAGTCCAATTCTGTTTGAATTTCCAGCGATCGCTCGAATTGTGGGACAGCTTTGTGCGAATGGTTTGAAGTGGGGAGTTCGCGCCATTATCTCGGCTCAAACCGTCTCGACCATTTACAACTCTGCGGCTGGCAAGCAGATCATCGAAACAATCACGACCACGCTGATTGGCTACATCAAGCCGAGTGCTGTGGAATCGTTTGTTGAACTGTTGGGGTACGATCGTGAAGTAATTGCACAGTGCGCTACGCCTGGTTTTGAACCATCGGGACGAGAACTGCGATCGCACTGGATTATCTGTAAAGACAAAACTTACACCGAGGTCGGCTTCTACCCTAGTGCCGTATTGCTAGCGCTCACAGCAAACAACATGGAAGAGCAAGCGGCGCGGACTCGCGTGATGGAAGCTTATTCTGACCCCTGTGACGGCGTTGCAGCATTTTCTAACCTGTATGCTTCTGCCCGTCGCCAAGGCTTGCCAATGAACGAGATTCAGCCCCAACTCTTGCTCACTGGAACTGATTAACACATTGGAGGTGTTCCTATGCTCACACTACGTCAACCAAAATTTTCAGCACTGAAATGGAAAAAAATCTATCGCTATGTCGCAATTTCTGTTGGAAGTGGAATTGCGATCAGTGTTGTTGCAGGTTCCGCGATCGCGCTTGATCTGGGCGACGTTCAATCCACCGTCAATCGAGTCGGTGGCGCTTTAGGTTCCGCTGGTCTTCCTGTTCAAGGAACTGTGACCGACATCAACAACACATTAGGCGAGATTAACCAGTATTTTCAGCAGTTGCAAGAGCTTTACTCGCTAATTTCGTCTGGCAATTTGCGTGGGTTACTAGGTAGCCTAGACGGAGTGATCGGTGAATTGGGCATTCCCGATCCAGATGCAACACAGAATGCCGTTTGGTCAGAGCAAATTGGCAACACCAACGGCAATCCTACTACCGGAGGGCAACCCAATTCAACGGCTTCTTCTAGCAGTGTTCGCCCAGATGTCGCTCAATCCGTTAATCGCAATATTGCTCAAAGCATCACCGCATCTGTTCTTAGTAAAGCAGGACAGCAAAAGCTGATACAAGGACAGCAAGAAATCACAGGCTACATTCGGCAAAGCGAACAACTGGCAACCGATGCCCAATCTAAGACAGTTACCCAAGATGTGATCAAGAATTTGACACAGCAGCAAAAACTCGAAGCTCAACTTCAGGGGCATTTATCGACGCAGCTAACCCAGCTTGAAGTTGGACAAGCTGCAACTAATCTACAGTTAACCAGCATTGATTCGGGTGTGGGGCAACTCAATCAAACTCAGCAAAGCGAATTAGAGCGGCAAACGGCTGCGATCGCACAATCAGGTTCAAATATCTACATTCCCGGTCTGTACACAACGAAGTAGCTATCATGTCACCGCTTCTGTGGGCATTTCAACCGCCATATCTCGCCGCGCAAGGTGGAGTTGATAAGCTGCAAGACAGCTTAAATCAACTCCAGAACACATCACAGTATTGGCAAAACGCATGGCAAACCACGTTTTCCGATACCAATCCAACCAGTTCTTATTACCAGATTGCTTACATTGCAACCTTCATAGCCGCCGCTGCTTCGGTTTTCTGGCTCACCCGATGGGCACAAGAAATGTCAAACAGTGGAACTGCTTATGGTGCATTACCGAAAGTCTTAGGACTCATTGTAGTTCTCATCTTTCTGAACAATCACGGACAGCGACTAGCATCGGTGAGTCTAGGCATTCACAACCTAATTAATTCCTGGCAATCCGGCATTTTAGAAGTTCAGATTGCTGGAGTGCAAGCCAAAACAGTACTGAACGATCGTCTTGCCACCGAACAAGCAAGAAACGAAGTGAGGGGGTTACTAACGAGATGTGATAATATGCGTGATCCAAATGTTGCAATTCCGTCGCTCGAAACCCCAGCAGACACGAGCAATCTATCTCAGGAACAACGCCAAGTTTATGCTAAACTGCAATGCTATCGAGATGTACAGCAGCAAATTCCCGCAATTCAGCAAAAGTATGAATCGGCTTACTGCAATGGAGGATGTGCAGGGCTAGCTCGTTTCCTTTCCAATACAGGAGGCGCTTTTCAACGTGCATTTTCTGCTCTGGGTCAGGAGATTAACAAAAATGGAATTTCAGCCGATTTTGGGGTTTTCATTAATCAGTTAGAAGACTTTGGAGCAGGCACGATCGTCAACGACAATATCAAGACGATTTTGTACGCCATGCAGTGGGTATTTGGCAATCTGATGGAAGCTGGAGAGTGGCTGAACGCCCTCGCAGGTCCGATTATGCTGGCGACTTCTGTTTTGCCGATCGATCGACTCAAACCGATCTGGGTTTGGCTAATCACATTCTTCTCGATCGGGTTAATGAAGGTCTACTACGCGCTGCTGCTTGGTGTAATGGCAGCCGTCATCGCAGGCGCAGAACTAACGAGCTTCAGTGATTTAAGTTTTGCCTTTCTTTTGGGATTTTTTGCACCGTTAATCGCCTTCACAATGGCAACTGGAGGTGCTTTGGCAGCGATTCGAGGGATGGCAGGAACCGGAGCGCAAGCGGCACAGGTTGCTCTACAAGTTGGAAGTTCGATCGCATCGTCAGTCGTGAGTTTAGTGGGTCGATTTTTATAAGCTATGCACTTACCGTTTCAAAAATCAAGATTTCATTCATCCGCGATCATGCCGCTCTTTGTTCTCGTAACATTGGGGCTACATCTTTTACTCATTCTCATGATGGTTTATAGCGGGCTGCAAACAACACGCCTTGCGAATCGTCCTTTACCTGTTGCTGTTCAAATGGAAGGTGGGCGAATCATCGGACAAACCACGATGCCGCCAGAATTTCGGACTTTAGAGGTGATTCAAACCGTCGTAAAAGATTGGGTGGTTGCAACGCTGAATTGGCGGCTTAGAACCGAGCAGGGAGCGATCGATCCTGGAGTTGCGATCGCAAATGGTCGAAAAGTTCCCTCTGTGGTTTGGAAAGCATCGTTCTTACTATCTGAGCAAGACAACTTTCGAGTGAAATTCTTAACGTTGCTTGCTCAACTCATTCCCTACTCAATTTTCACTGGGCAGGCAACAACAGCCGTCGAACTAAGTAGCTTGTCAACTCCGCAATCGATCAGTCCTGGACGTTGGAAAGTAGATTTAGTTAGCAATGTTCTGATATTCGATGCGCCTGGGGCAGCAGGACGATCGCTCTTTACCTTTAATAAGCGCATCTTCTTAAAAGCTGTTCCGCCCCTTACAAATCCACTGCCTGAGCAAGCAACAGACATTCAAAAACTCATCTACAACCTGCGGCTCGCTGGATTGGAAATCGATGAAATTCAAGACTTAACCTAGTTAAACACATTTACTATGAACCGCCAACGTATCGCAGAAGCAGCCGGATGGCAAGACGATCCAGTAGAATCACAAGTCGTCGCCTCAGAAACAGCACCCGTTGATTCCGGTTTGCTTGACACAGAAGATTTTATCGAACCTCAATTAGTCGATCAGTCTCGTCCGTTATGGAATCGCCCATTTCCTCGAATTGTGATGGTAACGATACCAGCCGCGATCGGGCTATGGTTCCTGGTCAGCATGGTGGGAGGAAATCGCCCTCCCCAAGTCGCTCAAAACCCGTCTGTAGCTCCTTCTTCAGCGCCATCTCCGACCCCATCAGCGAACGACGCTGGAGATCTCAAAACTCGTCTAGCTCTACAAACCCAAGCTAATCAATTACAACAGAAACCAACGGCGACAAAACTACCTCCATTGCCAACTCCAGTAGTATCTCGTTCTACTCCAGTTGTGCCCATCGTCCAGAGAGCTAATTCACCACAGTCCCTTGCGCGATCGCAATCACCTACTAAATCTGCCCCTGTGACGCGAACTGCACCCGTGATCTCTCAACCCCCTGCTAAATCCTCGACTCGTGTACGCGATCCGGTTCAAGCTTGGCTGGCGGCGGCTGGTATTGGAAATTACGGCTCCCTCTCAACTAGCAGTGGAACAACCTCGCCAACTAATTTAACAGACACGCAGGCATTGGGTGGAGTTGGCGATGCTCCCGCAGATGCAACTCCAACAACAGCTACCTTTGGAACTTCAACCGGAACTTCTAGCGTCGATATTTCGGTCGGAACGCAAGCAAAAGCAATACTGCAAACACCGATCGGCTGGACGGGATCAGTCGAGAATGCGACTCAAAATGTTCTCGTGCAACTAAATGATCCACTCAAAGCCAGTGATGGCACGATCGCGATGCCTAGCGGAACGAGTTTGATTACACGAGTCACGAAAGCAGATAGTTCTGGATTGGTACAAATGGAAGCGACTGCCGCGATCGTAAATGAGCAAGGTCGCAATGTTCAACGCCCTCTCCCTGAATACGCCATTTTGATTCTAGGGTCTAATGGCAATCCCCTACGAGCATCAAAAGAACGCTCATCTAATTTCGGCTCAGATCTAGGAATTGCTCTACTTTCAGGTGCGTCAAAAGTTGCAGGACTGCTCAATCAGCCTCAGAGCCAAACTATCACCAGTTCAGGCGGGTTCCAGTCTACGACGGCCAACGGCAAGCCTAATCTGGCGGCTGGAGTCGCTGAAGGAATCGGGCAAGCCCTTCTAAATCGGCAACTTCAACGAGCGCAGCAGGAATCACAATCCAGTAGCAACCAGCCTGCTCTTTTTGTGTTGAAGCAGGGTAGTCCTGTTCAAGTTTTTGTCAATCAACCCGTCAGTTTATAGAAACTGCGATCGTAAGCAGTCATCACAACATGAATACCCACAAAAAACGAATTCAAAAAATCATCACAATTGGATTTCTGGTTTGTGTTCCTAGCATCATTGCGGTTCACTCCGTAGCAGCAACTGCTGTTCGTTCTGTTTTCAGTGACCAAGCTCAAGGGACAACCGGAGATGCTGTCAAAGTTGATGTCGCTCCGGGTGTTGGGCTAAACATTAGCTTTATCGCTACTGGAGAAGTTGTCAAGAAAGCTTGGATTGATGATCCGTCGCGCATTACTTTGAGTTTTGATGGCAATCTTTGCCAAGCGATCGCCCAAGGTCAAGAGTGTTCCAGCGAGAGTGGAGCAACCGTTGTTCACCTGCGTCAAA
This sequence comes from Leptolyngbya sp. AN10, assembly GCF_050565645.1. NCBI lineage: Bacteria > Bacillati > Cyanobacteriota > Cyanophyceae > Leptolyngbyales > Leptolyngbyaceae > Leptolyngbya > Leptolyngbya sp. AN10. The sequence goes on along the minus strand of NZ_JBNXVP010000008.1, from coordinate 107,128 downwards.
TTCGCCCGATCAACTTTCCAGATTTGCTATCTAGTCAATCTGGCGGAACACTTCTCACGCTGATTACAGAAGGTACTGAGGGACGAAAGTTATATCAGTTTCGCGTGCGTCCAGTGTCAAAAGAACCTGGATATACGACATTGGCAGTTCGTCCGATGTCAGATAAGTCTCAAGCAGAAGTAATTCCTCAACCCAGTCCCCCGACTTCACTTGCCCAAGCCCCGTTACTTCCACAGCCAGTTCAATCTGCTGAACCGTCTAATTCTTCTGTCAAACCGAATCCATCTTTGCCCTCTGATCTTGTCGCAGAGCAACCTGCACCTGAAAGCATCAACAGTCTACCAGCGCAACCCTTGGAGCAAGCGCCGAACTCTCAGAGTTTGAGGGAGCAGCGTCAGGATGACTCAATTACTGCATCAATTTCCAACCAAGCTGAAAGTCAATTCAGTGGGATCGCAGTTTTACCAGCATCAGAGAAGCTCATTTACCCCGCACCACAGATTTCTCAATCTGAAGCCTTGTCTAGGAAAAGAACTATTCCTGATTCTTCTAGATCGAAAATCGCAATGGTGAATTCTAAAGCTCAATCCAATTCAGTTAGCGAGTGGTCACAACAACTTTCATCTAGCGATTATTTGCGTCAATTACAGCGCTAACGCTGGAACTACGACTACGAATTTTTCCAGTTCAGATACGCCTTGATTCAGTCAAAGCATTTCTAGCCATGTCAGTTCGCACTCTATCCCGTGTGTTGATTACGCTTCTGTTCGTAATCAGCTTTATATTGACCATTCTCAGTTCACTGTCTGAGCTTGCTCGTAGACCCGCTCAGGCGTTTGAAGCAACACTGCCCGTTCCAACGCTTGCTTACTCGGCTGGAACACAATCCGTTTTGGGTCCAAACTGGCAGCAGATTCAGTTTTCTACCTTGCCTGCGATCGCAGACAAAGGCTGGATCAATTTACCATCGAATCTAGTCAAGCAGCTAGGGTACAACCCTTCACGGACTTGGAAAGCTGGACAAACACCAGACCAGTTCATCATGCTGGGCGATGTGCAAGATGCTTTCCATTTGGAGCAGTTTAATTTGAATCGAATTTCTGCTCTGAGTCATCTCGCGATCGATTCTCTGAACCTAAATAACTTTGGTTTAAGTCAGTGGCAAACACCTAAATCGCTTGTAGAAGCAATTCCCGCTCTTGCAGATTTACCACTTAATCGAGTGCAACCGCTACAAGATTTGTGGACGAGCAGCATGAGTGGAACGGGCAGCGAAGGACGCACGATCGCACAACTGATCGAGCAATCCCCCACCTTCGCGGCAATCCCTCTCAGTCAGCGCTTGAACTTGAAGCAATATGGATTAGATACCATTCCCAATCTCAAGCTAACACCGCTATCACAGTTCAAAGGTTGGCAGCAAAGCTTTGTCGAGCAGGTTCCCGGACTTAACAAAGTACCGTTTAGCCAGTTTCCGCAGCCGCCTGCTACGGGTATAGATATGGTTGCGATCGCGGATGTTGTTTGGGGTGTTAAAGAACACGGCGATCGCGCAGTCAAAGCTGAATCATTTGTAACAGGAAGCGGACTTAAAACCGGAGCCACTGCCCCTGTCGCCTGTGAAGCCGGAAAACCCTGCTCATATTTAGAACTCAGCGATGTGACTGGACAAGCTAGTTCGATGCACGGCAAGCGGTGGGCATCAGGTGCTACGCAGCAAGTTAAAGGGGGATATGGATTTCTGGCTAAAGTCAACGGTGGGCGTGAACCAACCGGACGATTAGTGTATGGACCCGCCTTCAAAGTGGTGATGACGAAAGCTGATGAAGCAAAAGGTCAGGCAGATTTTGGCTTGTACCTACGAGCTTGTGTACATGGCACGATTGATCTGGGCTGTACGCCTTACTTCATCGGTCCTATCCCGTGGATTCCAGCCAAAGAAAAGGGACTTGTCATCATTGCTGGAAAGAACGCGCCTCCGGTTAAAGTACCCGCAGATGTTCAGAATCAAATTGACGCGATCGCACAGCAATACGATGGCATCGCAAATCCTGATGGCAGTTTGGGTCTTGATGACTGCGGAGGTGGAACCGTAAGCGGTGAAGCTGTAAATCGCGCCATTGCAGCAGCCCCCGCTTCTGATCAGCCTTATGCTAAGAAAATTATTCCTTTGGTTCTGGCAGATGCAAAGCGATATGGAGTGAACGATCCGGCACAAGTCGCTTATATCCTCGCTACGGCTCAAGCTGAAACGAACTTTAATCCTCGCGATGAGGATGACGATTATTCCCGTTCAGGAGCTTGCGGTAACTACTGTGGGCGAGGATTGGTGCAACTCACTCACCAAAGTAACTACGATCGCGCAAGCAAAGCGATTGGTGTTGATTTAGTCAATCATCCTGAGCTTGCCAATCGTCCTGATATCGCGTCAAAAATCATGGTCTTGGGAATGCACGATGGGTGGTTTACAACCGTTGGGCTAGGCAATTATATTCGAGGTGGAACAGCTAACTTCTACAGTGCCCGTCAGATTGTGAATGATGGAGATCGCAGTGGTGAAATCGCAGGCTATGCTGAGCGTTATCGCAATGCAATTCGAGGGACAAATCTCGCTGATCTAAAGTCATCAACAACGAGTGGATGCAGCGTTGCGGCATCTGGTCCCACCGGACAGAAGATTATGCAAGCGACGCAGCGATCAATCGGAGAGAGTACAGCCGCAGGACCCGGAGGCGGGAATATTGCTTGCGCCTGGGAAGTGAATCGAGTTCTGGCAAAAGCAGGCATTACGCCAGTCGATGGTAGTTCTGTGCCCAACATGGTATCGGCACTCGAATCCGGGCGTGGACAGCGCGTGTCTTCAAACCAAGCGCAACCTGGAGATATTGTCATTGCCCACAATATGGAACACGTTGGCATTTGTATGAATGTTGGTTGTAGCGTTGTGCAATCTAATTCGAGTAGCCGTCGTTCCTTTAGCTGGCAGTCTGATCGAGATTTTGATGGATTTTATGGAGGAGCAAGCTATGGCATTTATCGCGTCAAATAGAATCGTTGCGATCGCAAAATCATTCGGCTTCAGTTTGGCTGCGATCGCATTAACAGCCATCATCAGTAGTTCGATAGCAACACCTGCCGCACTCGCGCAACCCTCCCTAGCACCAGAGGTTCAAGCGGCTCAACAAGCCTTGCAAAAGGACATGGATTATCCAAGCAAAGCCCGCGATCAATATGGCATTGGGCAAGTGACAAAAATCTCTGTGCTTCCACCTTATGCGATCGCAACCTGGACTTGGGGACCGACTGGAGGATGGGCAATTCTAATTCAGCGTCGATCTGGGTGGCAAGTCGTAACGCGGCGCGATGACTGGATTGGACTGCAAGGGGTGGTGAAATTTGGAATTCCAGAAGCTACCGCAGTCAAGTTACTTGATCAAGTGATTCCAGATTGGCGATCGCTCCCATCTGAGTAGGAGGAACTATGCACCTTTATCGGCTTTTTAGTTACATACTTGCTTGCATCATTTTCAGCTTTGGCTTTATCATGAATCCAGCACAAGCAGTAGAGTTCAACTCATTTGATTTATTTAGCATTGCTCAAGCTAAAAATACTACACCAGCTTCACTATTTGCGCCGATTCTTGATCGCTTAAATCAGACTGGAATTCCACTGCGATTACCCCGTCAGATTCTTGCTTCCTCATCGCTATACGCAGTGCTTTGGTCAGCCTCATCCAATGGCTACGAAGTTGCATTAACATCTGAGCCAAGATGTCGATCGAACTACTGCCGCAATGGTTTGGTCAGCGCCAAGAAACTAACTGCTGATATGCCATCGATTGAGCAAGAATTTGCTTTCCTCAACGATCCTAAGTTTCGTCCACAGGCGCGATCGCCAGAACCGTTGAGCGAAGTTCAATTAGCCAATGGCAAACAGGGATTTTTTATTCCTTGGGTACTGGGTGCTAATTACAGCGATGCCAAAGTGATTTGGGAAGAGAACGGATATCGATATTTGGTGAGTTGGAAGAAAGGCGATCGCAACACTCTGATTCAACTCGCAAACTCTGCAATTCAAGCTGCTAACAAACGATGAACGCCGCAAGATCCCCTTCACAGCCCAGTAAACTACATTCCACTACAGCACAGCCTTCGCTGACTTCCGATGTGCTGAGTGGATTGGCTCCCCTGTTTCGCTGGGACAGTGGTGGATTACTGTTAGGTTGTTTGATCCTGATGATGCTGATGTCGATCGGTGGGCGCAAACGCAAATTAGTGTTCGGTCGCCGCGCAGGGGTATGGGAAAAATTAGCCGCTGTTCGACAAGCAGAACAACAGCGCAAACAGCGCCGCCGGAATCGCGTCTCTTTGTACGTGGGAACTCCTCGTAATCGAGGCATTGCTGCTTATGCGATGACGTTACTGGGACAATTACCAACGCTTTATGTCCCGAATGCGAATGAAGGGATTGTGGTGTGTGGTGGACCAGGAAAGGGCAAAAGTTTTAGCGGCATTGATCCGATGATCCGATCGTCGATCGATCAGGGATTCGCAACCATTATCTACGATTTCAAAGGTGAACAATTGCGCCGCCATATTGCTTATGCAGTCACCAAAGAATATGAAGTCGCAGTCTTCGCGCCAGGATTTGACTACAGTGCTGTCTGTAACCCGTTAGATTTCCTCGAAGATGCGACAGATTCGACAATGGCGAAACAGTTTGCCATCACGATGAATCGTAATTCTAAAGCAGGAGAAGGATCAGGACGACAAGACGAATATTTCAAGCAAGCAGGTGATTTGTTAGTGCAATCGATTTTGATGCTGGCAAAAGGATCACCTTATCCTGATTTAACAATGGTATGGGCAATTCTGAGTTGTCCTGACTTAGCTCGACGGATGCTCGATGCTCAAGCTCAAGGAGAACTAGATACCTGGGCATTGATCGGTGCAACTGCACTCACCTCTGTCGCCCATGCCGAGCAGACAGGTGGAGGAATCATCAGTACTGCCGTTGCGACGTTTGCCCCTCTGATGGATCAAAAATTCTTGGCTTGTTTGTGTGGGAAAACAACTTTACCGATGAAGCTAGTCGGCAAGCGATTAATAATCTTCCAATTAGAACAACGAACTCGTGATGTCGTTGCCCCGATCGTCGCAACTATTCTAAATCTGTTAGTGGTACAAAATCTCTCAGTTCGTCGTACAGAACCATTAGTGCTTGCAATGGATGAGTTTCCTACGCTGTACCTCCAAGCAATCATGCAATGGGCAAACGAATATCGCGAGAACGGATTAGCTCTGATTCTGGGCTATCAGAACTATGCTCAACTCGAAGGCAAATACGGCAAAGAAATGACGCAGGGCATCCTCGCGGCTTGTGCGACTCAGTTCGTGTTTAATCCTCAAGATGAAACCACCGCAGAACGATACTCGAAGTACTTTGGCGAGGAAGAAGTCATCGTTCGCACCAAAAGCCGCAATCATGGTAAGAGTTCAGGAACCGGATCTTCTGAGCAATATCATAAACGTCCAGTCTTTGATGCCCGATTCTTTTTGACACTTCCACGCGGCAAATGTGTTTTTGTGAATCCAGCCTATCAAGGACGGGGAGAAGCGGCGATTCCATTTTGTTTAGAGGTAAAGATTCCACCTGCGGATGAAGCGAAACAGCAACGCAGTGAGGAACTCTGGGATCGTAAGCTGCAAGCGCGTCTAACTGAACGATGTCTGCGCGATCGCGTCGATTGGACTCCTGAAACAATGGCAGTACAACTGCGCGAACGATTTGAGTTTGTGGATCAAATTCTGTTGCCGATGCCAGAAGTTGCGAGTCAACCGATTGATCCGGTCGAGAAGTTTGAAAGCACCACCTTTGAGGATTTAGCTGCAAGCGTCGAGAACTGGTAACAGGAGGATAAGTGTATGCCTTTGTCGTCTGATGATTTGTCTTCGGTTCAGTCCAATATTCAAGAAGTCGGTGGCGAAGTAGCGCGATCGGGAAGTCAGCTATTCCGAGATGGCGTAGAGGCATACGCTCGATTGAGAAACCAGCCTCAACCACTCAGAATCGAAACCAATTCCCAAAAAGCACAACCTGATCCTAAAACACAATTGCCCTACGAGTATTACAAGCGAGGATTGTACGGCTCACCGATTCAGATTGACTTGCAAACCTCTCGCCGCGCCCTACAGCACTACTCTCCTCAAGAAGTCCAGCAGATCTTAAATCACTCGCCCCAGGCTCAAAGCATCACGCAACAGCAAGGAGCCGAATCTGCTCGTCGCTATATTGCTTTAGTGATTCAACGCGCTGAAGCAAATAACCGACGACAAGGCATTTACCCACCTCAAGCTGGACGATTCATGCAGCGTCAGCCTACGATTAAAAGCCCTCAACGGTAGATAACTATGTCTTACTCCCTAACAACCGCTCAAATTCAGCAGATTGTTGAAATTCTTCCGCCTGAACTTGCTCAGTTGCGCGATCGCTATCCCAACACTACTTATGAACTCGCCTGCGCTTGGCACTTACCCCCTTTTCCCGTTGGCTACACACCGCAACTGATTGAACTTTACTACAGCAACGATGATGGCACAGATTCCCCTGATTTTGTGATCGAAGCAGGAAGCCTAACCAGCATCAGAATTCCAACCGATGAAACGCGCTGTGAGATCATTCAACTGGAAATCGATGGACAGTGGGCATTTATTCAAATCGGTTCAGCAGTCGTTCTCGATCGCATTTCAGGACGAGTCGTTCTTCCTGAAGTGTTGCTTGATATCTCGCAATTAGCGCAATCTTTTATTCATGCGATCGTATAGGAGGGAACTATGACTGATGCTGCCTCCATTTCTCCTGATCCGAGTCTGACTACAACAGTTCAACCAACAGCAACTCTAAGCCCAACACAAACGGCTGAAGCGACACCTTTGACAGCAGAGCAGCAAACGCTTCTGACTGAAATCCTTCAGCGCATTCGGCAACAAGCAATTTTATCCGGCTACGCTGATCCCTACGTCCCGATCGTAGTACGTCATGGAAATCGCCGATTGTTTGAAGCGATCGTCGGAGAAGCACCCCGCTGCAACCGCATTCAACCCGAACACCTTGAGCTTCTACAAGCTGCCTTAGAGCGTCCAGAAACAGTTCAAGGCACGTTCAAGATTTTCATCGGCAAAGAAGAGGTCTATCGGGTTCAAGATGGAGTTGTTAAAACAGATTTGCTAGGATTAGCAGCGCGATCGCATCTCTCCTCTGATTCTGAGATTCAAGCTCCACAAAACACTGCAACATCCACCCTAGAAGTACCGACAGCCGAACAAGCTGCTTCATCGATCGAGCAAAAATCTCAAACTAATGGACATTTTTCTGAGGTGCAATCAACAAAAACTCCTGAAGCGACTGAACTTCCTCAACAAGCTTCAGTAAAAAGTTCAACAAATTCTTCTGTGCCGGAAACTCAAGGAGCAGTTCCTCCTCCTACTCCTGTAAATGCCAATTCACTACAACCTGATCTCGAACGCCTACAGACCCAAATTCAGCAACTAGAACAACGAATTCAGCAATTGACACAGCAGTTACAGTCTGTGCAATCATCTCCTACTCGTTGGTTAGCGCAAACGGAACAGAACATTCAGTCGTGGGCGCGATCGTTCGGACAAACAGTGAAACAAGCGATCGCAGAGCCGATGATTCGATCTATGGAAGCTGGATTGCGGCAAGTGATCAAAATGGTGGGAGACTCGCAAGCAGATGGGTCGATCGCGTATGACTCGAAGCGCGACCAACGGTATGTAATTGATGGCAATCGGATCGCTGTATCTGGGCGAGAAACTGGACAGAATAGCAGCCCAACTCAAACAGCAGTGATGACTCAAACACCCGCTCAGCTTTGGAATCAATATACGCAGAACCTTCAGGGAACACCCACTCAGATCGCAGTTCAAGCTGCGCGTCAAGCCTTACAGGATCACATCCCCGCAAGTGCTGTAAGGCAAATGATGCACCTTGACCCTCAGTTCCAGAAGATTCAGGCACAACAGGGATCTCAATTCGCACAGCGATACGCAGAACTTGTCGTCGGACGAGCTAATTCCCAAGCCCTTCAGCATCTTCAGACGAGAGAGAACTTGCGAGTGAGCCATCCAGTTCGATCGACAACCCAACAAGTGTGATTTTATGAAGCCGATGCAGTTGGGGATTCCGGCAGTTTTTCCAGGTAGAGGTTCCTTCTGGAAAACTCAGCGAACGATGGACAATTTCCCCAGGCTTGCAACCTCTTTCCGAAACCCCAATCCATCAAAGCAAGGTTTAGGCTTTGATCAGAAAGACTTCGATGTATTTCACGATGAGGGTAACGTTTCGGAATAGCGATCGACGTTTTCAAAGAGCTTGACTTCTGTTGTATTTGGATGCATCGCTTATTCTGGAATCTCTTGCTGAAGCAGATTTTCGATGTCTTGTGACCCATGAAGAACGTGCATGATGTCGATGAGTTCTGCCTGTACTTGATAATAGATCAGGTAGTTCTTGAAGCCTTTGACGGGGTACTGACGAACTTCGGTTAGCCTTGGATGAGTAAAGCCACTGAGTCTCCTAAGTCCCGGCATTCTGGCAAGTTGTTGAAAAGTGCTTTCGGCTGCGTAGAGAAAGCGATCGCCTGCATCTAAGTTATCGAGGCTGATGTAGGTGGCAATATCGATCAGGTCTTGAATGACAACAGCGCGTTTAATCAGATTAGCCATTGGAGTGATCTTGGCTGAGCTTCTGGCGAACGGCAGATCGGATAGTGTCCCAGTCTGTTTGAGTCATTGGACTGGCGGGAGAGTCTAGGGCTTCTAGCATGAGGCTTTCTAGGTGAGCCTTACGAGCTTGGTCTTGTTGGATGAGATCCTGGATGTAGTCGCTGGGAGTGGCGTAGCGACCTGCGGCGATTTGCGACTGTAGGTAGTTGGTGAGGGATTCAGAGAGGATGATAGAGATCTGAGTCATTGGATTTGAAGGGGTTTCGGTTGGCTGATTTAATCTCAGTTTAATCGATATTCATATTCTCCCAAAGTTCGGGGATCGGACTTAAGCTAACGTCTTTGATGCCTTTGACTTGGGCAGTTTGCTCGATCAGAAGATTAGACCTCCTGCACGAATCAAATTGGATGAGCAAGCTCATAGTTCAGCAAGCCTGCGATCAAGTTGAACCGTAGCCCAAATCGCCTGCGACGGTTACGGTAGCGCTCCGATAAGATGCGAAAAATCTTCAACTTGCGAAAGGTATGCTCCACCGTGATACGAACTTGCGCTAATTGTCGATTAAACTGACGTTCTTGCTTGGAGAGCGGACGCTTGCGCGATTTTTTGTAGGGCGTACAACTGTAAGCATGAAGTCTGGCGATGCCTTGATAGCCTCGGTCTGCCACCCAGAGTTGCTCAAGTTGGGTCGGCAACTGCGAGTCCTTGAACAAGCGGAAATCATGCTTGCGCCCTTTGCCAAATGCGGTGCAGACAATTTGACCGCTGAAATAGTCTACGACGACTTGCGCTTTTAGTGTGTGCCATTTTTGCTTACCACTGTAGTAAGGTCGCTGTTTTTTTTTGGACGTTCAATCGGACTTTCGCTGACATCAACTAACAGGAGGTTCCACCCTGCATCAGGCGAGTGCAGCGCCTTCTTGCCCGGAAGCCGAAATTCGCCCGACCGAATCAAACTGTTCTCAACTTTCCGCACAATGCGCCCCACGGTCGTTTCATGAATCCCCCAACTTTGTCCGATGTGGAACTGAGTCCGATACTCGCGCCAATATTCCATCGCAATCAAGAGTTGATCTTCGACTCCAAACTTGCCTTGTCCGCCTCGTTTGCCTTTTCGGATCAGCTTGGGTTTGAGAATTTCAACCATTTTCTCGAAGGTTTCACGCTTCACTCCGCACTTGCGTTTGAACGATTTTGGTGGCAGGTGTTGAATGCGATCGTACATTTGATCAGTCTCCTGAGTGGCATCTAGTCCTCTTTTCAGGAGTTCAAATCTGTGATCAGGATTCGTGCAGGAGGTCTATTTTTATGCTGTAAGAGAGCAATTGAAACTTCTGACGTAAATCTGCTTCTATAAGTGATCGCTGATGCTGACCTGAATGGGCAGATTATTCGACATCCATGCCCTCCCAAAGTTGAGACACGGGTTTAGTTCTTCCGGCAAGAACATCTTGCCAGCCTTGGTAGAGTCCTTCTCGAATTTCTTCAATTGGAGTCTCTTCGAGGTCTCCTTCAGGTTCAGGGACGAGAACGATCACGCGGACTTGACCGTTCTGGGCGAGGTTCAGAGGTTGGTCGAGGGTAAGTTGTCCATCTTCTGTGAGGGGCGCGGTGGTTTCGATCTCTTTCATGGTCAATTCTCCTGAATTGGAAATTTGAAAGGTTACTAAGGGTGCTTTTGAGAGATGTAAACCGCACAGCTCTTAATAATGGTGGATCTTTGGAGGAAGGTGGGGCTTCGTAGTATCGATCGTAATTTGCATGATTTTGGCTCCTATTGTTACAGCGACTCTACTTCACGTCTTCGCTCACGCCTTCGAGAAATGCGATCGCGCCTTTACCCCAAGGATTGGATTCGACAAAGTGTTCGCCAACTTTAACGGCTGCTTTTTTGCCACCGTTCCAGAGGCGTTTGAGGCTGAGGAAGTTTTGCCAACGGGCATCGATGCGTCTTGCTTCTACAGTAATGGTCTTTGTAATCTCAGTTTCGTGGGTGAGATCCGGATGTTCTTGCTGAAGTTCGTGAATAAATTGCTTGTAGCTCGTCAGCAAAATCTCAAAGTTTTGCTCTGTTCCATTGATGTGCTGAGTGAATTCTTGCTTGCTGCCTTCAGCCGCGTAGTTAACGCCGATCGTTGCGTTCTGCTGATTGAAGATGGGTGCTTTGTCAGTCATGATAGTTAACCTCTCTATGGTTTGTACTGTTATAGCGGTTGGATCGCTGTCTTGGCTTTTTTGTCGATCGGCTTTCTGTGCCTCTAGATAGGCTTGATAGATTTCGTAGTTGTAATATTTACAGTTCTCTTGAATGGCAAGAATTACTTTGTAGACTTCTTCGCCTGATTTAGTTGGAATTAGAGTGAAGAGATGGGGAAGGTGTTGAGCGACCGTCTGTGGGCATTTTTTGGCGATCTTGCTTAACACTCCTGCTGCATCACTACGCACAGACGAGTCAGAATTTTCTAGGAGTTTGAGCAAAGCAGGAATTGTCGCATCAGAGCCTACCTCGACTAACGCTTCTGCTGCTTCCTTACGCACAGATGAGCCAGAATTTTTCATAAGCTTGAGCAAAGCGGGAATTGCCACATCAGAACCAAGCCTGCCTAACGCTTCTGCTGCTTTCCCACGCACAGACGAGTTAGAATTTTTCACAAGCTTGAGCAAACCAGAAATTGCCGCATCAGATGCGGCATCCCTACGCACAGATGAGTCAGCACCTCTCACAAGTTTGAGCAAAGCAGAAATTGCCGCATCAGAACCAATGCTGCCTAACGCTTCTGCTGCTTTCCTACGCACAGACGAGTCAGAATCTTTCACAAGTTTGAGCAAAGCAGGGATCGCCGCATCAGAACCAAGCCTGCCTAACGCCCATGCTGCGTTCCTACGTACCCTCGAATCAGAATCTTCCACAAGTTTGAGCAAACCAGAAATTGCCGCATCAGAACCTATCTCGACTAACGCTTCTGCTGCATCACTACGCGCAGACGAGTCAGCATCTCCTGCAAGTTTAAGCAAAGCAGGAATTGCCGCATCAGAACCAAGCCTGCCTAACGCCCATGCTGCATTCCCACGCCCAGACGAGTCAGGATTTTCCACAAGCTTTAGTAAACCAGAAATTGCCGCATCAGAACCAAGCCTGCCTAACGCTTCTGCTGCTTCCATTTGCATCTCTGGAATAGCACTGTCCAGAATTTCGAGCAAAGCAGGAATTGCCGCATCAGAACCAAGCCTGCCTAACGCTTCTGCTGCATTCTCACGCACCCTCGAATCAGCATCTTCCACAAGTTTGAGCAAATCAGAAATCGCCGCATCAGAACCAAGCCTGCCTAACGCTTCTGCTGCTTCCATTTGCATCTCTGGAATAGCACTGTCCAGAATTTCGAGCAAACCAGAAATCGCCGCATCAGCAAGCTTGCCTAACGCCCAGGCTGCATTCTCACGCACCCTCGAATCAGCATCTTCCACAAGTTTGAGCAAACCAGAAATCGCCGCATCAGAATCAATGCTGCCTAAAACGTCTACTGCATTCCTACACACCTCCCAATCAGCATCTTCCACAAGCTTGAGCAAGCCAGAAATTGCATCATTTGATCGCGTCTTCTTCAAAAGCTCAACCTTCAGCCATGCAGGCGTTTCTACCTTTAGTGAGAATTTGATAAAGCCCAGTTGCCAATGCTTGAGAACTTTCAGCTTATTTACCATTCCAATAGCGTTCTCCTGAAACGCTGGCTTTACCTCTCCTGCTAATCTTGCACCCAAACTTTGATCCACCTCTAGCGCTAGTTTCACAACTCGTATCCCCTGAGTTTCACTCACTAGCGCCAGCATCAATGTTACAGGTTCTGTCCACTTCAAGAAATTCAAATACTTCTGTTTTAGTCGCTCATCATCTAAAGTGATCAACTGCTCCAGCAGTGCTTCTGCTGCATAGTATTCTTGAATCAGTTGATGCCGAAACTCTAACTCTTCTCGGTTTGCTCCTGCTTGAATCAAATGATACTTTTGCAAATCTCGCAGACACTTCCGTGCAATATCTTCTTTACACTGTACTTTTCCACTTAGGAATTGAGAGATCGTTCCCACCGCCTCCTCATACCTAATCGCCACCCGAAACTCCGTCGGCTTCTCCCCCTGCATCATCACCCAAGCCAACTGCTGAAGCACAGGCTTCCACCAAGCCCGATCGCTCTCAACCCGCACATCGTCTTTCAAATATCGCTCATACCCCTGCGTAAACTCCCGAAACACCAACCCCAAATTCTCTGGAATCGTCCCCGTCTGCTGAAACACGCCACACAGCATCCAAAGCAATAATGGTGTTTGTCCAAACTCTCGCAATCGATCGCGTAACTGCCGCAGCATTGCCTCCGCTTGACCAGGCAGATACGATCGAATAAACGCCTCCATCTGTTTTTCAGTCAACGGCTGCATTTCCAACCGCTTTTCAATCCCCAGATCGCCCCCAATGCTCAAATCCCGCGTCGTGAAAATCATCGGCACTCTTGGATGATTGCGACGAAACGCCGATAACTGCGATCGCGCTTCATCCGACGGCAACTCATTCACCCCATCAAAGAGAATCAGCGCATTCGATAACACTTGGGCTAGAGACGCGATCGCTAATCCATGCCGTTTTAGAGAATCGAGGATCAATTGTTCGATCGACCCCTGCCAATAGCGCAATTCCACCAGCACCGGAATCCTCGCCTGCGAAGTCGTCGCCTCTTCCAGCATTAATCGCGCCAACGCGGTAGATTTCCCTGATCCCGGTCGCCCCACTAACAAAACGTGCTGCTCTGCATACTTACGAATTCCGTCGAGAACCGGAAAGCGTTCGACCTTTTCCTCCTCTCGTCGCTCCTCTTTCTTCACCGTCTGAACCATCAACCCAAAATCAAACGTCGGCGCAACTTGCTTTTCCTGCCGTCGTCTCCCTGCGGCATCTGTCAGCGTGTAAAGCTGCCACCACTTAGCATAAGCGGCGCGAATCGATTCAAGATAGGGCTGGAATTCGCTCAGGTCATTCATGCGAAAACAGGGGGAGGCTCTGTTGTCTATGCTACCTCAACATTTTTCGCACTCAGGAAATTGTTTAGGATCTCTCAACCCGACAAGAGAGGCTTCAACGTTTTAGAGATGCAGTTTCTCCAGATGGATATTCCACCTGGAATTCTCGCCGATTAAAATTGAAAAGGCATCAAATTTCGGTGATTGTTTTTAATTCTGAATGGAAGGTCATTTAAGATTGTTGAACTTCTGATTTCTGAATTAGTCGAGGCGTTGTCTGCTGTCTCTCTGAAAGATTCTTACAAGCGCGATCGAGAATTGCTTTGATATACTGCTCCGCCTGTTGAGGGTGAAATTGTTGCATTTTCACCACTCGTTCAGATGTCATCACCATCGATCGCACTACTTCCAAGGGTTGCCCTAGCTGTAATGCCCGTTTTGCAGCTTCTAACAGCATTGCCGTTGGCTCTCCCTTCAATCCCTGACTATAGTGGCGCAAAAGCTGTGCTGGATTCTGTTGACCAGCCCGCAGCAAGCTTTCCCAGGTCAAACCGCTTGGAATTGGTAGCGTTCGCGCTTGCGGAATGACCTGCTGGACAGATGAAGCGTTAATGACCGTCTGTTCTGGCAGTGTTACCCATGCCTGAAGCTCTTTCAGCTTCGTAGAATCCATTCCTGCAACATAAAGCGATCGCCCTGATCGTTCCAGTCGCGCAATATCGAGTTTAGCGAGTGCGATCGCATCTTCAGGCGTATCCACCAGAACAACACAACTGAGCCGCCCTTGCCCAACACTCAGGCTAAACACCTGCGAATTTGGTGAAGCAGAATTTTCCAGACTTTGGAAAATTGAAGCTTGTGGCAACGGTTGGGCAAGATTCAAGGATTCGGTGAATCGGGCGCGTCGATCTGCCACTGCTCGATTGACTGCGTTAGTAAGGTGATCGATCGCATCTGTTGATCCAGTTGTTGTTGCAAGAGTTCTAACGAGTTGGTCAAGGTTCCGAGTGAGGTCTGTAAGGTAGGATCGGGTGTCTGTAAGGTGATCTGCAACGCATTTAGATGTTCGCCCAATTGCTGCTGTAAAGCTTGTAATGCTTGTTGCAGCGTTGGATCGGTCTGTTGCAATTGCTGCATGAACTGAAGATAGGTTTGCGTATTGGCATGAATCATTTGGCGTAAGGTTTCCAACGAGGTCTGCAAGCTCTGAGCTGATCGCTTCGGTGTTTTCTTGCGACCGAATCTGCGTAACTCGATCAGCAAACTGCTCGAATACATCACGCACTGTTTGATGCCACTGTGGAGCGTTGTTAGCGAATCGGGTAATGGGGTCAGTTGGGAAGTGAGCGTATCGAGCGATCGTGTTGTCTGAGTATTGGATTGTTGGGATAGATGTTCGATCGTTGTTAAGCGATCGCTCAAGTCCTGAACTGACTGTACGAGGGTTGCTTGCTGCGTCGATAATGCTGACAGCGAGTTCGCGATCGCGTCTTGCCGCTCGATCAGCGTAGTCAACAAGTGCGTCAAGGCTTGCTGCGAAGGTTCGTCGAAGGGGCACTGAGTCATTGGACGTTACGAAAGCGTGGAGGATTGATGAGTTAGCGTTTGTAGGTGTTGATTGAACTGCTGTAATTGCTGCGTTTGCTGCACTAAGGCAAGTTCCACCGTTTGTAATCCCTTCAGCAAGTCGTCTAAGCGTTGTTCCAAGTTGTTCGCTGTATCTGGAGAAGATTTCGAGTTGACGATTTCGCTCAACCGCGTCAAGTAAGTTTCTAATGCCGTGGTCAAACTGCTGAGGTCGCTCTGTAGTTGGGGAAGGAAGGGCAGAATCGCTTCCCAATGTCGATCGTGCTGTTGAATCGTTTGACGCATTTCCGTCAGCGTCTCGAAGGGAAGCTGCTGTGTCTCTAAATATTCGACCAAGCTCTGCAAGCCGCGATCGAGTTGGTTCAAGCTCTGGTGTTGGTGCTGGCGAATTTCCCCTAAAAGCGTCAACAACTCGACGAGCGGCTGCAAGCTGTCTGCTAAGGACGTGATCAGTGTTGTGGAAAGTTGAGATTGAGCTGCTTCGATCTGCTCGATCCTGGGCGCGATCGCTTGGAGAAGCACGTAAATGTCGGTTATCGTTGAAGCCATCGTGGGAATTGGAATTAAGGACAAAAGACGTTAGATTACTCGTCAAAGAAAGGGAAGTTTCTAAGGCGAGATTCAATTGCTGTTGATAGTTCAGAAGATGCTTCAGTTGCGCCTGCTGCGAAAGAGATGCTGAGTTCACTAGCGTAGTTATCGGTGACAACGTGGGCATCAATTGTTCGGCGATCGCGCTTTCCATTTGTCGATCGCGCCATCGCTGGACATCACTCAGCAACGTGACTAGATGAGCGGCGATTGTCTCTGAATTCGTTGAAGCCGCTCCTGTAAGCGTTTTTCCTGTTGCTGAAGAATCGTGTGTAATGCTGTGGGAGATGGACGCGATGGGAGAGATGATTGAATCGCCAATCGTTGTAGAAGTGTCGATAGGCGATCGAACTCCTGCTGCTGCGTCTGGTTGAGCAATACCACGGTTTGCTGAAGCCCTTGGATTTGATGATTGAATTGCGTCAGGGTGTGGTGAATTTGCCGCAGTGAGGTTTCTAGATCCGTTGAGCGATCGAAGGTTGAAGTCATAGTGATCAGCGATTAGGGAATCGATTGAGTTGATGTGAGTTGGCTGTATAACTCCTGCTGTGAGCGATTCAGTTGTTCTAACTGCTCGCTCAATTCTGCTTGTGATTGCAGTAGTGTTGTTAATTGCTGACTGAATTGCATCTGTCCATTGGTGTTTGCTTCGAGTTGCTCGTTGAGCGCGTTCAAGCCCGCTTGTAAGGCTTGGAGTTGCTCGATCAAACGATTCGGCGATGCTTCTGAGGAGGTGGGATTCAAAACGCTGTGTAATTGCGTCAAGAAGGTTTCTAAAGCCGTTCTCAAGCTGGCTTGTTCGGTCTGTAGCTGTTGCATCGATTCGCGATCGCTCGTCTGCCAAGCTGCGATCGCTTGGGTCAGTGATTGAAATACTTGCTGCTGATTGGTCAGAACTCGCAGAACTTGTGAATTGATGGGTGAATTGTCGGTCATGATTGAAGTGGGAATAAGAACGAGCAGAGGCATTCCGAACTTGGGAGAGTAACGCTGAAATATCATCGGCAAAAAGCGTTAGAGACTGAGGAATAGTCGGTAGCTGTTTAAGTACTGGAGCTAGTTCTTTTAGCGCCGTTGCAGTAACGATTAGCTGACTTGGATTCGATTGTGGAAGATCTGCTGGAACTAGAACACGAGCATCGGTTAGAAAGTAAGACTGATCTAAAGGTAGAACTTCAATTCGCCCAGAAAGATGCTGAACAACCGCCGTAGTTTCAGTGAGAGCATTAATCGTGAAAGTTTCCTGACGATCGGAAGTTGTCCATCGAAAGCGATCTCCTACATCGATCGGGACAGAAACAGGCGTGTAGACCCATTTCCGAAAGCAACGTGGATTCAATTCATACTCTTTGCCGCTTGAATCCTGCATTGCGATCGTTTTGGAATTCTGGGCAGTTACGGTATAGCAAGCTCCTTTGACAAGACCCAGCGCAGGACAACTGTAGCGAGGAACTACAACATCCCCAATGTCAAATGATTGAACTCGGAGAGTTTGGGCGAAGCTCAGAGGCTTTAGCTGTAATTGTTGCAGCGTATGGAATGTTGGCGCTCCTAACGCACGAACCTGAGCTAATATCTGCTGAACCTCGATTTGAGTTGCTGCGTCAGGCACGATGATTGCGGTCTTAGCTCGATCCGCAGAATTTAACTTCAAATAATCGATCGCTATTTGCTGAAACGATTGGGGCGATTCAATCAGATGATTCTGTTCTAGAAGCTGGGCACATCCAGTTAAAAGATTCCCTTGAGCGATCGCACGAACCGCACTAGAAAGAGAATCTGAAGTTTGCAGTTCATTCGCATGACGAGCGCGATCGAGGGCAGCCGGAGTCGTCCAATAATGCTCTCCGATCGCAATCAGTTGCCCCGACCGTTGAGCGTGATCGAGGGCTTGAAGAAAGCTTTGATAGCTAAAGGGCTGAACATGAGTGAAAATCCGTCGTTCCAAATCAGCTTGAGAAAATACCGGAGATTGAAGATGACATACCGCGATCGCATTCATCAGTGATTCTTCGATTGCCACTTCTGGCATTGCAATCGGGTCAGGCTTTGAATGTTGAATATCAAGGTGAAGCTGGTCATTTTGAATCTGCCACCACTGGTCGAGCGTCGTGGCATCAACATTCAAGATCTTGCGCGGACGAGTTGCAAGACACGCCCATTGCTTCTCATCCGTCGTCGCATTCTGTCCTACAAGCTGAAGAATCTGTTGCCGACGCTTGCTGAAATGCTCCAACTGACTGGAGCTATAGCCGATTAATTCAAACGAAGGATCAGGACGAAGCGCGATCGCGTATCCTAGTTGCCGAACTGAATCAGCTAGAGCATTGACATACAGCACACTAAGCAGTAATCGATCGTTGTGAATTGCGGTGAAGTCGAGCGATCGCCACGCTTGATCGGCAAGCTGCGTCAGATTCGCAACCACGCAATGAGTGTGCAAATGCGGATCATGCGATCGCGAAGTGGTATGCAGAAATTGAGCAATTAGCGCATTTCCGGTCGGCACAATTTGCCGCTGCCCTGCCTCACACAATCGAGTTTGTGCATAGCGTTGCTCTACCAGTTGCAGCACTTGCTGTACAGCCTGAGTATGTGCCGCGATCAAATCTGTCTCGTGACCCATTAAAGCAGCTAAACTAATCGACTTTGGGGCATTAAACGTTAAATCCAGTCCTGCTTTGTGGTGTGAATGAATTGTGCGCCCAGGCAGAGCTTCTCCGGTTGGCGATCGACCTGCTAGTACTTGTGCGAATTCATCAGCACACACGATTCCTGATAGCCCTAGCGCGATCGCACCTTGTCCGCTCCACTGACTCGTCTCTACGCTCAGTGCATCGGATTGATGATCATCTTGAGCAAAATAGTGAACGCTACCTTCTGGATGAACCTGACCCAGACTCAACATACAAAACTATCAATTTCATCTAAATTTGCTGAGAATGAAATCCAATATCTAGGGCAAAGCAAAGACTACTATGGATTTTTTTGCAGCTTGCCACGATTAACTGATATGGAATTCAAGATATACTCAATATACGCCTCTGTTCCTTAACTGCCAAGGGTTTTAGCGAGCTTTTCTAAAATTCTGTGCTTTAGGTGTGAGTAGAGGGAGAGAAATTTAGAAAGGGCAAAGTTAAAGAGGATTGCTGTGATCGATCACAAGTAGCGACAAGTTGCTGTAATTTGCTATTCACAGCACTAACTTAGTTGACTAACCAGAGATCGCACCCGTTTTGCGTTGATCATTCGCTGCAATTCGCCACTTACGTTACTTTTTGTATTCATGCTTTTTCATCTATGGAAAGCTTGGCAGAATATTTCATAGTGCAGTTCTAGAGCAGACGCAACTAGACAGCGCCTCTCTCACCGGATCGGATTGCACAGTTCCACCTCCAGGTGATTCGTACTGCACATAACTCGGCAGGAATCGCTAATCAGGCATCAGCAACCATTCGCTGAATAAATCCCCACCCAACGAGGAAACAAAACTCCTCGATCGTCATTAATCATTCAAAATCGAAACCTATGCTTCAAGTGTTAGTAGATTATGGTCACTCACTGACCAAAGTTGTGTTTAGCGTACACGGGCGCATCGACTATCTATTGATGCAGCCTGCCTTAACCAGTCCTTTGATGAAAGAACAACTTCAACTGCTCAAGCTACACAATGCGAATGCAGAGCCAGAAGATGCAGCATGGCTTGAGTTGGAAAATGAGATTCGTGCCGTTGGAAGTGCGGCTGAGAATTTTGGCGGTGACACCGGAGCCGACGAGCGCAAAGAAAGGCGTGCTGCTTTCAAAACGCTTGCGGTACTGGGAGCAATCCAAGAACGCGCCAACT
The DNA here is from genome assembly GCF_050565645.1 of Leptolyngbya sp. AN10. Lineage (NCBI taxonomy): Bacteria > Bacillati > Cyanobacteriota > Cyanophyceae > Leptolyngbyales > Leptolyngbyaceae > Leptolyngbya > Leptolyngbya sp. AN10. The sequence goes on along the minus strand of NZ_JBNXVP010000008.1, from coordinate 87,350 downwards.
TACCATCACAGTTCACGGCTCACATCGGATTGCTACTGCCCATGACCGAATTTGTGGATGCACTTCGGGTTTGTCAAAAAATCCAAGATGCTGCTGCCCAATTTAGTTTTCGCGGTCGATCGCTAAATGTTTCCATTCCCTTATGCAAGCCTTACCCGGAAGGATTTGGTTTATTTCTAGGGCGGCGTAGTGAACTAAGCTTGCAAAATGTCGCTCCAGATTCGCGAACTTTCCTCATCCTGATGTTGGGACACCGCAATGCCTCGATTCTGGTGTTTCAGAATGGACAACCGCAACCCGGCAAATCTACCAGCAATGGTCCTGGATTTCGAGAAGCGATCGCGAGTGGAGCCAGCGTGCAGGGAATTTTATCGCGGGACTACAGCAAATTGCTCTCTGCCTTCGTCAGTCAGAATCCAACGGTTGTTCTGGCTGGGGAGAGTCAAGCCCGTGATGTTAGCGAAGCACTACGGGTTGGGCAAGCAACCTACTGGGGACAGCTTGAGAGTTTTTTGATCAACCATTTCGTCCGCTATGTGGATTCGACCTGTGAAGTCGTGATCGGTGGTGGAGCGTCTCAGTTAATTGCGCCAGAACTGTCAGAATTTTTGAAAGGATTGGGAATTTCTCCTTCACGTTGGAGTTTTGGAGAAGGTATTCGGCGTGGGATCAGTGATCGCTTTGGTCAGGTGCAATTTGCATTAGAAGAACCGCTCAATCTCCGTCTGGTGGATGCCTTCGCGACCTTCCAACACTTGCAACGGCAATCCTTAAGCGCAGCCAATTCATAGCGAGAACAAATGTCAACTGCCACACCGAAGAAATCGAAACAACGCAAGCCAACAATTTGCCTGCGAGTCTGCACCGTAGAAGATTCAGGACAAGATGTGCTGTACCGCTATCTCCAAGATGGCTCGATGCTGGGGTCAACGAAAGAGCTAGTCAATCGCGCCATTCGGTCTTTCTGGTTGCCTTTCGCCTATCAAAACTCACACTCAACTTCAGAAGTCGAGTTAAGAGTCGCTGCGATCGATTGCGTTGCCCAACTGCAAGCCCAAATCCTGCTCATTCAGGAATGCTTCGATTTGAAACCTTTGGGAATTACGATCGACCGATCGCAAAACTCTTTCAATCTGGAGGCGATTTCTCCTTCCACCGATCGAACGACGATCGACACGACCACAGCATCGTTACCTGTCCTAAATTCTCCAGAGTATTTTGATTATGACGATAGCGTATTCAGCACTATGCTGAACGGCAACTCATCGTAAGGAGCAGCGATCATGGTCGAGCCGCAATTGCCCCAGCAACGAACGAATCAAAGCACGCCGCTCAATCCAGAAATTTATCGATTGGCTTACTTGAGTCTCGCACGGCAAGCGATCGGGAATCCTGGATTGAGTTTTGAGGAGTTACAGCAAACCTATCAAGGCAAACCCGATGCGCGATCGCTCGACCAATCGATCGCACAATTAGCCTTCCAGCAAGGATTAACAAAACAGCAGGTGTTTGATCTGTTAGCAGTCAGTCCACAAGTGCAATATTCGGTCAAACAAGGACAACCCGTCGATTCGGTCAAACGTTACGCGGCAGATATAGTTGAACGGGTACAGCCACGCTTAATGCAAGATGCTTCCTCAGAGCAATCGATTGGCATCAGATCCCGAAATCGCAGTTAGTGCGATCGCTGCTTTGAGAGAACCAATTGCCACAATTCCAGATGGGGTTTCTATCTAAAAAACTTAGGAAATGTATGCTCGATAGCGATCGCTGCCATTTCTTAATGTCATAAGGGAACAAGCTCTGACACTTCGAGAAAGATTCATACTGGATTGAAAATCACAAATTGCTTTTAGCAAATGCAATCAAGATTTCCGCATGTTCAACTTGCGTGGTAGCTTCTGTCGCTTGCGAACTCGCATCATAATCAGCATGAGTTCGGGACTATTGGGCTTGAATCAGGTAGCGATGGAACTCAACCAGGATCTGCCTTGTATTAACAAGGTGTTCGCCAAATTTGCTAATCACAGCCAACTCATTCGAGAACGTGAGATTTGCACTCATGAGAAAGTTTTCCGACCTATTCTCGCCATACAAGCCTAATCTCAAAATTTGACATCTCTAAGCTTCCTCTGGCATCTTCAGATGTCGCTATGATGCTATACATTACGAATTCTTAATATTTTGAGATAAGATTTAATTTTTTAGCAAGCATCGACTTGCAAAGACAGTTGTAAAATCAGTGATCGCTTTCACAACAAGCTCTACCGAATCAAGGTCTAATTAGTGAACACAACTAATCTATTTGTTGAATTAATCGTCATTGGGGCAGGAGCTTTCTTCTGGCTACTATTATTTACATTCAGTCTCTTTGGGTATAACTGGCTTCCGTGGGAGAAAGCTGCGGCAGCAACGGCAATATTGCTGCCCTTACTTACAGTGACTTATGTGTTAGGAATCGTAGTTGATCGCCTTGCAGATAGACTGTTTAGCAAATGGGATAAACGCCTCCGCTATACACATGGATTTCCTAATAATGACGAATATCATATTGCTAGAAACCACGTTTACACATATGCAGTAGATAGGCTAATTGCATTATTTGAATACGGAAGAAGCCGCCTCCGAATTACTCGCGCATGGAGCATCAATTTTGTAATGCTCACTCTCAGCAGTTTAGTTTTTATATGGACAAGGTTGAGTAACCTGCCTAACAGTAATCGCTGGATGATTACTGTTTTCTGTTTTACCCTATTTAGCTTTGGTGCAGGTATCACTTTTTCTGCATGGAAAAAACTTGCGATAAATGACTACAAGCGTCTCAAGGAGACGTATGATTTCCTCTTAAGCAAGCAATAGACTCTCTTAATCTAATTCAACTGTCGTTCCCCAAATATTGGCTAAAGATTCTAAAACTGAAAGAGGAAAACTCTCTACCCACAGTTCTTTTAGCCGAAATGGATCTTCTTCTAACCTCTCAAAAATCACAAAGACTTCTGGCTGAAAAAGAAGTGGATTGCGACCGATATCGTGATAGTAATTGCTGAATTTTTTCTGAAGTTTTTCTCTATTGTTCTCAACAAAAACATCTATAAGCTCATTAAACTTCTCAATCTCATCATCCTCAAAGAGTAATAACAACCTTTCAAGAACTTCGAGCGATAGTTCTCTGTTAAAGCTTGCAGTTGTAAACCTGTAAAAATGCTTTTCTAATTGCTCTAACATTCTTACATCAGGCTGGGCAGCCTCCTCCTGAATTGCACATCGAGCATCTTTAATCTCTTTATCGATTAATTCTACCAAAGCTAATAAACGATAAATATTACGTTGAATTTCGTCGGGAATATCATGAGATGATTTATACAGTAATTCATGTGATACTTTTGCCCAGAGATTCTGAGCGCGTGTGTGAAGCTGAATTTCACACACTTTGCCTTCAAAGCTTTTTTGTGCGTTTTCATTGAAAGATTCGGTAAGGCAAACTTCATAATGAATGCCAAGATAGCCTAGTTGATTCTTGCCAAGCTCTATACTTTTATCTTCAACATTCTGAACAAGAAAGCTTTTTGAAATAGCTTCTTTAACTTGCTCCACATCATCTAAGTATGTGAGGATGATTCGTACCCCCGCTTTGTCTTTGATCTGCTCAAACGGTGAAGTATAGGATTTGAGTAATGCCTTTCGTAGAAAACTCTCGACTTCTTTGGCGCGTGCCTCGAATATGCAGCTAATACCGTGTGGGAGAAGTTTTCGTTTCAATTCGTCCTGCACAAAATGCGCCATCTGTTCATAAACTGGGCGCTCACTTTCATACCTCTGTCTAAGCGAATCAACATTTACTACTGACATTAGCGCCCCCTGTCGCAATCGGAAGGTAATATAATTGTACTATTTTCCGGGAAGCGTTGGAGATTCCGAATCTGGTGCTATACGAGCTTGTTTGTTTGAATGTTTACCCTTGCCTCTCAATTCACTAAGTTGATCACTAAATTCCACATGAGTCGAGCCGTCCTCTGCCTCTTCAAGCCGGACTCTTTCTTCAATGACGTGTGGTGGAGCTAGCACTACCATCCCACTACTAAATTTCATACAAACTTGCTTCAAACTATTCTGAATTAACTCTACATCTTTTGGAAAAGTGTCTGTAGGCACGTCAGACTCATCAAGATATTTAATAAGGCGCTGGCGGTCGCGCACTTCAAGATTCTGCTCAACGAAGTGCTTCGGTCTTATCGTATCTTCCTGATTATTCATCAACGCTAGAAGAGAAATTTCATATTTCGCCTTTTTCGCCGGATCATCTACTTCACTGTTAATGAACTTTTCGCTTGCCTCAAAAAATTTCTTTGTGGTGAGCTTTGGAGCTTCCTGCAAACGACATCCGAGGAAAGATTTCAAGAAGAAGGTTGCAACAGCGTTATTTCCCACGGAGCCACGCTGTTTGTCCGAGATGATTCCTTGAATAGAGTCAAATGTGTTGCCTGCTTGCCAAAAGATTCCAGCTTTAAACACTTTTGTTTTGCCAGTCATCATTAAATCGCGGATTTGCTCCAGATCGAAGGTATTCTTACCCTCAAGTTGCAACGGTGTGGCACGAACCCCTTCATCCTTTTCTAGCTTGAGAACAGCAACAACTCTCTTTTTGCCGACTCTTCCCTGAATAACTGTTAGCAGACCAGATGGATTAATACCTGTCTGACTGTCATAAAGACGTTGCGCCATTTTAATAGACATATCCACAAAATTATCATCGGAATCTTCCAAATTTTTGAAGATTTGTTTTGGGATGGGCGACTCTGATGTTGCATCCAGTACTACGTCAAACGCTGATGCGGATAAGCTTCCTGAAAGTTTTTGGCTAAAAAGATTCTTGTGCGCTTGAGTGAGAGTACTTTCAACCTCGCTTAGGGATAGATACGGCAAACTGTCAGACTGTTTCTCCGGAATTTCGTGAACGATCAATCTCTCAATGTTCAATCTACCTAGATCAATTCTCATGCGTGCTAACCACGGAGCTTGAGTGTAAAAAACGCCACTTTACACGTTCTTCCGCAATTTGACAAGTCCCCAATAGAAATTCAGAGCTTGATTGTTACTTATAAGATTAGCAGTACGATCGCAACGTAGATTTCCCGCAGAACCTGAAATGCGCCCAAGATTCGGTCAAACGTTACGCAGTAGATGTAGCTAAACAAGCTTCGCCGCAATTAATGCATGGTAAAAAAACTCCCCGTTCAAAAATTATCAAATCTCAGAATCGGAGGTAGCGGTTTCGTTGGCTTTGAGGGAATGAAGGATTGCGTTAGCTTCGCTATACGGAGCATATTCGTAAAATTCCAGATAGAACTTCCTTCGGGAAAAACCGAAAACTCGGCGATTGACGCTTACCTCAACACCAAACCTAACCGTGCCACAATGGGCTTGAACAATTTTGATTAAGCGACTCAGGTTGGAAACAGAGCCATGCCAGATATTGAAGATTTCGGGGTAAGTATTGAAGAATATTTGGCATGGCTGGAATCTGGCATTGATGTCTTGGAATTAAGACGACTGGAATCGACGGGCATTCCAACCGCACTGGCACTCGAAGTCATGGCGATCATGGAGCGCGTTCAAAGTGGCACGGCAACACCGGAAGAAGTTGTGGGAGGATTACAGATCTTATCGCCTAAACTCAGGCAACAACTAATTTAAGAGTAGCTGAAGGCAGAGAAAACCGGGTCGCTTTTGTCGTGGCATCATGAAAGAGTGTCAGTCATGGAATATCAAGTTGGACTCCTCCTCGGCAACCGTTAACCTAGATGCCTACCTCCAGCGAATTACCTATGAAGGCAATATTGCTCCTACGCTTGAAACATTGCAGGCAATTCATCTACACCATGCGATCGCAATTCCCTTCGAGAACCTCACTCCCTTACTCAAGCAACCCGTTCTCCTAGATCTCAATTCATTAGAGAAAAAGCTAATTTACGATCGACGTGGCGGTTATTGTTTTGAGCAGAATTTACTGTTGCGATCGGTATTAGTTGCCCTTGGCTTTCGGGTCAAGAACTTGGCGGCGCGGGTAGTATGGAACCTGCCAGAAGGCACAATCTCACCTCGTACTCATATGCTGCTACAAGTCGAAATTGACAACGCGGCATATTTGGCAGATGTTGGGTTTGGTGGACTGACACAAACGGCTCCACTGTTGCTCACACCCGATCTTGAGCAGCAAACGCCGCATGAGCCATTTCGGTTAATTGCAACTGATCAAACTCACACGCTGCAAGCGAAGCTCGGTCACAAGTGGAAATCCTTGTATCGGTTTGATTTGCAAGAGCAACATCTACCAGATTACGAAGTGAGCAATTGGTTTGTTTCTACCCATCCAAGCTCCCGATTTGTTACAGGATTGATGGCAGCTTGTTGGAGTTGTTGCAGTGCGATCGCTCGAAGCGGATGGTTAGCCTCTAACTGCATCAATTCTCGAATTGCCGATCGCTGAGTTTTTCCCCGACCGAGTAATCTGATCCAAAGCGTAGAGGGAATCTGTGGCAATTCGCCTGTGACGATAATCGTAGTGCAGAAGGCGGGCGGCGACTGATACATTCCAGAAATCCCTCGCGGTGAAGGCGCTGCGCCCCAGTTCTCTAACTGTTTTGCTGTGATCGAAGGGACAATAATCAGCAAGATTTTGTCGTCAATATCGTCGTCGTCATTTGCGCGATTTTCTCCGTAGCAAACTCTCCACACCACGCTTCCGCCAATTGAGGAGCGAATTGCTCATCAGGGAAGGTACTGCTGAACAGATGTTTCGCTAAACGATAGTGCGATCGCTCTGGTTGATCGGGTGCTTGCATTGCTCAATTTCAGATAACAAAGTAAATGGTACTCGCTTTCCAGGCTTCTGGCATCGTATAAAACGTGGCTCGGCACTTCAATTTCTGGCGTTCAGGGCAATTGCTCAAGCGATGGATTAGCATTTGTGATGAAGTGCCTGTTCATTGAGTAACGATCGAGAAATAATGATGGAATTGACAGATACACGCTTACAACTTGCTTTACGCGCCGCTTGCGAGGTTGCAACCCGGCAGGGATTGAAGTTTGAACAAGCAATTGTTTTGCAAAACTTCAGCAATGTCATCATTCATCTTGCGCCGATTTCGGTTGTGGCACGAGTTTCAACGACTACTGGCACGATTCGTACAGGCGATGCTTGGTTTGCTCGTGAAGTCGCGATCTCGAAATATCTCACCGCTGCAAGTGCGCCGATTATTCCGCTGAGTTCAGAATTGGAAGCGGGACCGCACCATCATTTAGGTTTAGTCTTGAGCTTTTGGCAATTTGTGCAGATCCTAGATGAACCATTCGATCCGCATGAAGCAGGGCAGGCTCTCCGCCACTGCCATGAAGTTCTCAAAGAATTTTCTGGAGAGTTACCCGTGCTGGCTTTGATCTTAGAAGCGCAGCAACTTCTTGATCGCTTAATTGCTGAATCTGAGTTTACGACAGAGGATGCCGAAATGCTGCTGCGGATCAGTGAACGATTAGAACCACGCCTGCGACAGTTCCCGATGCAGCCGATCCACGGTGATCCGCATTCTGGCAATGTTCTTAACACCACACGCAGCGTGTTGTGGACAGATTGGGAAGATGTGATGATCGGACCGATCGAGTGGGATTTAGCTTCTCTCGTCGCCGCTCCCTATGTGTTTGGCACAGATCGAGACAAAGTGGAGATGGCGTTGGACGGCTATGGTCGATCGTATAATCCCGAAGCATTAGCACTCTGTATTGAGGCTCGAACCTTGGTGGCATTGGTGTGGACGATCATCTTGCATCGCCAACATCCTGATCGATCGCGACAAGCCCGGATTGAAGGAAGACTGAACTGGTTTCGCCGCCGTGAGGCAGGGTAATTTCTGGAATTTGTCTCTGCTCATCGACTGATGCTTTCTGCTCGACGATTTGCCACAATTGCAACTCAGTGAACGAAAGAAAGGAACATTGTAATGGAGCGAACAGTTAGCGATCGAGACGGTACTACTTGGTCTTGTGTTGAGGCATTCACTGGACTCTCTGACAACGAATCCCAACACTCAGAAGCCGCTCAGGTGAAAGGGCAAGAAGATGCTTACTGGGTCGTTTGTACACCGGGCGGCGGAGCGCAGTCGGTTCGGCTCAAGTTATCCGGCGATTGGCAGAAGGATTACTCGGATGAAGCACTGCTACAAGAAATTGAAAAACAGTCACACTAAACAGCATTCGGCTCCGAATCGGATAAGCTGAGGGGAAAGCAACTCTCAGCAAACAATGGGACTTAATATTTCCTACAATTTGAGCCTCACGGCAGGCGTTGACCAAGCTCGTGAAATCGTCTTGGCGCTACGTCAGAAGGCACTCGATCTTGCCTTTACTCAGGTTGATGAATTCGTCGAATTGCAGGGAGAAGCGTGTCATTTTGACATGGACGATCGCGAAGACCCTCACATCTTTCTGAAATTGCGTGGACTCAAGCCAACAGTCATCGCCATGAATGGGATGTCCTGGAAAGATTCGACCTACCTGCTGGCATTTGATACTTTACCCGGACAAGGTTGTGAAACGGCTGCCTTTGGATTCGCAACGCATAACAAAATCCAAGCTGTGAACGATTGGATTTGGACAGGGTTTTGCAAAACGCAGTACGCAAGCAATTCTGAGTACGGGGGCAGAGAGCATTTTATTCGATGCCATTTAGCCCTTGTCAAACTGCTTGATGAATCTCAGAAATTAGGCGTTCGCTGCGAGGTCGATGATCAAGGCAACTACTGGAACACTCGCAGTATATTTGAGTTAACCGCAGCCCTTAATGCTCAGAATGTATTTATGGCGGCGACAATGGGTTCGATCAAAAACGCACTCGACTCCACCGCGACTCTGCAAGCTCCGATTCTCGACTATCCAAACTTTGAGTACTTGGAGGCTGAAGGCAGGTCTAGCCTGACTGATGATGAGCCTAATTCACCTTGAGCAATCGGAGAGCGTTCGCTTCGCTACACGAAACGTGTTCGCAGGCTCAACTTCCTGCAAGTTGAATTCGTGTTGTGCGTTTCAGGATGTACCTGATTCAGTCGATCGAAGACTATTTTGATCAAGCACGAATTTGAGTTCGCTTCCCTAGGGTTACACAAAAAATTACTGCTAGAGCGAAGATCAATGTTGTCATGGTTAGATGCTCACCCAGAAATACGGATGATGCCAGGATGGTCAGAAACGGTTGAAGAAGCTGGACTTGTCCCACCCGTGCCACTCCCCCCAGCGACAATCCTCGATACCATGCGAAAAAACCGAGGAACATACTAAAGAGGCTGACGTATAAGAAACCGAGTACAGCGCTGGGTGAAATCAATGAAAAATTAGACGGGGTATGTTGCAGCACGATCGGGAAAAGGATCGGTGCTGATAGCAGTAAAGACCAACAAATGACTTGCCAAGCGCCAAAAGTGCGCGATAACACTGCGCCTTCTGCGTACCCTAATCCCGCCGCTGCTACCGCTCCCAGTAACGCTAAATCTGCCAACCGAGTCGTGCCGTTTCCTGAGAGTAAGGCAAAGCTAACGACTAAGGCGCTCCCCAAGCCTGCAAAGACCCAGAAGAGTAAAGATGGGCGTTCTCCTGCTCGCCACACGCCACAAAGAGCCGTTGAGAGCGGGAGTAGCCCAGTGATGACGGCTCCATAGGAAGCAGGGGCATCCCGCATCGCGATCGCAGACAGCAATGGAAAACCAATCACGACTCCTGCAATGACAATACAAAATCTGGGCAGAAATCTTAGTGGAGGAATCGGTTGACGAGTGGCGATTAGCAAAATGGCGGATAGTGCTGCTGCCACGATCGCTCGACCCAACCCGACAAACACAGGATCGAATCCGGACACTGCAATTCGTGTGGCTGGCAATGTCAGACTGAACACTAATACCCCTAAAAATCCATAGACGAAACCTGTCAATTCTCGCTGAGGTCTTGAATGTGTATTCATTGTGCCTTTTCACTCAGTCTTGGTATCAACTGCTTTGACCTCTACCGTAGTTTTGAATATAGCTTGGAATCTCAGTCTCCGGAGACAACCGTGGGTCTGCGATCGCATCTCCAGCAACGACTCGCAACGGCAATTCTCCCGCCCACACAGGTAAAGCATAATCCGCTTCATCATCTTTTGGCGGTCCCGATCGTACTTTCGCAGAAGCTTCCCCAATCGGCAAGGATAAGACTAAGGTTCCGTTCAACTCTTGAGTTGTGGGAGGGCGCACTTCAGACCAGCGATTGTGCATAATGTGTTCTGTGAATGCTTCTAATGCAGTCAATTTTTCTTCGGAAGCCTCAACTAGAGTTGCAGTGCCAAAAATGACGACCGAGCGATAGTTCATCGAGTGATGAAAGGCAGAACGTGCTAGAACGAGTCCATCGAGCAGCGTCACAGTCACACAGACTTCAATGCCTTTTTGCAATGTTCTGAGCATCCGACTGGCAGGAGAACCGTGAATGTAGAGACGGTCATCGATTCGACCGTAAGCTGTGGGAATGACAAAAGGCTGTCCTTCGACTGCAAATCCAACGTGGCAGATCAGTCCCTCATCTAAAATCTGATAGATCATTTCACGATCGTACTCTCCCCGTTGCGGCAGTCGTTTAATCTGAGTTCGAGCAGTAATTTCAAAGGGTGATTCTGTGTTGTTCATAGTTGCTCTGGAAGGTTTTGAATGAGTTCTGTGACTGTGGTGCTGTTTCTCAAGGCTGCAATAACATTGGGATTCGGCTGGCTGTAAACGATCGGGCATTCTGTCTCATGCAACGCTGCTCGAATCGGAAAGGCTAACCTCTCCTTTTCTAAGCAAAATTCAGCTTGTACTCCCGGTTTGTTCCCTCTAGCATCGACTCGAATCCAACGATCGATGCTGCCAAGATAAATGGCATTCAAACCGTGTAGCGCGAATTTAGAACTCTGTTCTTGTTCGCAGATCAATCTCTGATAGCATAGTCCAGCAGGAATGTTGATCGAGCGAAGCATCGCAGCAAGTAAGTGAGATTTCGCGAAACAGATTCCTTGGCGATGTTGCAAAACTCCAGAGGCACTACAAGTTACAATGTCACCGCCAATATCAAAGGTATGAGGAACTCGATCGCGCACAAACTCATAAATGCGTTTTGCCCTAGCAATCTCTGTCGTTTCAGACTGAATCAATTGCTTCGCGGTTTCAGAAATTGCAGGCTGCTCAAAATCAAGCACGTTCGACGCTTCTAGGTAAGCATCCAAATTCGAGTTTTTCAATTCTAAAGAGAGCATTTGTCCAACTCCAATAGTGAAAGGCGCATCAAATTGCTGGTGATAAATCCGATGTGTTCATACAACGCCTTGCCAGAGGGTGAGGCATTCAGGACCGCATGAGTGCATCCAATCGATCGCAGATACAGAATTGATTGTTTAGTCAGTTGCCTGCCGATGCCTTGATGCCGATAAGGAGGTCCGACATAAACTCCCCAAATGTAACCATCGCAGCGATAAGAAGGCTTGAATACGATCGGATAAAGCCCTGCAAATCGTTGACATCCAACTGAGCCAATCACTTGATCACCTGCCACTGCAACAAATGCCTGATAGTCTAAAGACCGCCGTGCAACATCGATAAATTGAAGTATCTGATCTCGCCAATCGGATGCAAAGCTATCCGGTGTAACTTCGTTATCTAGCCACATCTGATAGAAGTGATCAGCAATCAGTCCATCTTCCTCACATTGGGCTTTTCTGATTTCAATTGGTTTATTCATTTCGCGTGTTCACTACTAGCAGGAAGTCACTTCTTTGAGAAGTTCGATCAATCGCTCCAGATCTTGAAAATCTGGCAGAACGGCTTTAGCACCTTCAGCAATCAGCGGAGTTGGATCGCTTTCATGGGCAACGCCAATAAACGGATAGCCCAAATTGCGCGACGTGCGAGCGTCCCAAACCCCGTCTCCCAGGTAAACCGCGATCGAAAAGGACTGCTGGTAGTACTGTTGGGCACGACGTAAAGCAATGTGGCATATCTCCTCTCTCGATACCGCATCATCTGCAAAGGCAGCAGGAATCTTGTGATGCGGCAACCCAGCCGATTGAAGTTTGAGCAGGGCTGAATCTGTCCACGCTCCACCTGCGTATGCGATCGCAAATTCTGGATGATTTCTCAAAGCAGCGATCGCTTCAATTGCACCAGGAATCGCTTGAATTCCACCTGCTTTATTCCGCGCCGTTGCGAGTCGAGCAATCAAGTGATGCCGAAATGCTTCAATATCGCGCTCAGTAGGAGAGTAACCAAAGTGCGATCGATAAATCTCATCCAAAATCCAAGCATCAGTTACGTGCCTGAACGTAGACCAATCGGGCGGATCGATGACAATGCCAAACGCATCGGTCAATGCTTGGAGAAATGCCGCATCATCGATCGCATTCGATTGTGTGAGTGTGCCATCAATGTCAAACATAACTAAGTGCATCCGAGTGCCTCACTTCACGTTCTGTTAGCCTAATCCCCTTAGTGGACTCTCACAAGAGCCAATTTTGTGTTTTAATATAAGTCCACTTCGCCCTGAGAAGTCTGATGGAACTCACCCTCAACGTGGATCATGACTCTAAAATTCCGTTGCACCAGCAGGTGTATACAGAACTGCGAGGTGCAATTCTCTGCGGTCGATTGTTGCCAGGTGAACGAGTGCCCTCAACCCGATCGCTGTCTCGATCGCTCGGTATCTCGCGCACAACTGTGACTCAAAGCTATGAGCAACTGTTGAGCGAAGGCTATCTTGAGACGCATCATGGATCGGGAACGTTCATCTGTCGCCAACTGCCAGATGAGTTGCTACACACTGAGAAAATTGCTACCCACTCCGAGGCTACAAGCCCACCGATCCGGCTATCTCGTTATGCTCACTACCTTGCTGAAACTCCCTTTGCATTACAACCGGAACCAGAAGTTGAAATTAGCTTTCGCTACGGTCGTCCTGCTCTGAAACAGTTCCCGATCGCACTCTGGCGTAAACTTCTCGCTCGGCGTTGTCGATCAGATTCTGAGTGGCTCGATTATGCGCTTGACCCACAGGGTTACTATCCACTAAGAGTAGAGATCGCTCAATATCTCTCACGCGCCCGTGCAGTTCAATGTAATCCGAAACAGATTGTCATTACGAATGGAACGCAGCAAGCTTTAGATCTGATTTTACGAGTATTGCTTGAACCTGGGGATACGATCGCGCTCGAAGACCCTGGCTATCTCAGTGCCCGCAAAGTTTTCCTGAGCCACGGTGCGAACTTACTGCCAATCCCAGTCGATGAATCCGGTTTAATCATTGAGAAATTAGAACATTCAGCAACAGATTCTCTACGCTTGGTGTATGTTACTCCATCCCATCAGTTCCCAACCGGAGCAACGCTTTCTTTGACGCGACGATTAGAACTATTGAAATGGGCAAGCAAAAATGGAACTATGATTCTAGAAGACGACTATGACAGTGAATATCGATATGGCGATCGCCCTATTCCATCTCTGCAAGGTTTAGATCAGAGTGACTCAGTACTGTACATCGGCACATTCTCAAAAGTACTCTTTCCATCATTACGGATTGGATATCTTGTACTTCCACCACAATTAGTTCCTCTAATTGCTCATGCGAAATGGTTAAGCGATCGACAACTTCCTACCCTTGAACAGCAGGTTCTCACTGACTTCATCACAGAAGGGCATTTAGAGAGTCATATTCGCAAAATGAGAGCCTACTACGATCGCGCTCGTCAAGTACTTGTCAGAGCGCTACAAAAGCATTTTGGGGAACAAATTAGGATTCTGGGCGAGAAAGCTGGAATTCATGTCATGGTTCGTTTCTTCCTGCCCATCAGCGATGCTGAAATCTTGCAACGAGCCAAAGCTGCGGATGTGGGATTGATGCCTGCTGCTCCTCATTATCTAGTAGATGGGGGCAAGGGAGAGTTTATTTTGGGATATAGCGAACTTGATGAAGCCGCGATCGTTCAAGGCATCGATCGATTAGCTTCAGCGCTAAAGTAGATTCCTGACCATCGGTAAATGCAACTTCATGTTAGAACAGGTTTCCTACTTAGGCACTTGTGCAAGAGTTGCGATCGCACAATTAGAGATACGATCGCAAAGTTCCTTCACCTCTAGATTTAGCAATGGCAATTTCTGACTATTCCGAACCTGTGGCTCAACTGTTGAATCAAGGCGAATGTTCAAGCCACGGGGTGGAATCTTGGATGGATTATCAGAGTTTGGGGCTGAGCGAGAGCGATCGTTTTAGCCTTATCAAGATGGCAACGGATCACGATCTTTATGAGTTAGATTCAGAAGCACTGGAGGGTTGGGCACCCATTCATGCGTGGCGGGCATTGGGGCAGCTACAAGTGGCTGAGGCTGCTGAACCCTTGCTGAAACACGCAAATGAGTACGTGGACGAGGAGGGCTGGTGGGATTGGATGGCAATGGAGTTGCCGAGCGTCTTTGCAATGATTGGAGCATCAATTATTCCTGATTTAGCAGCAGTCATTCAAGACCGAACTCGATTATCCTGGGCGCGAGTGATTGCCTTAGATGGATTAGAAGCAATCGCAAAACGATCTCAGGCAGAAGGCAAGGATGTTGTCTATCAACAATGCGTCACGATTCTCCTTGAAGAACTATCCCATTTTGCTGAGAATGGGGCTGACTTTAATGCGTTTCTCATTGGAGCCTTAGCAGAGCTGCAAGTCATGGAAGCAGTACCTCTAATGGAGCAAGCTTTTATGGAGGGAAAGGTCGATGAGATGATGCACGGGGATTGGGATGAGATTCAAGTACAGCTTGGATTGAAGTCGCGTGAGGAAGTGCCACGAAAAGCCGTTGATCCAAGAATTTTACGGTATTTAGACTCTTTTGATCAAACGCCATCTGCTCCAAGTGGGTTTGGAGCAAGCAAGATTCAACCATCGAAATCGAATCGTAAATCGAAACAGAAACAGCAGATTGAATCTCGTCGAAAAAACCGGAAGAGAAAATGAGCGATCGCTGTAAAAGGCTGACTCTGCAAGGGAACTCGTTGCAGAGTCAAACACGCTCAAGGTTCTCTAGAGATCGGGTTCATCAATCCATTGAATCAAGACAGGTGGCTGTCCTTTCAAGGACAACAAAGCATTCCATAATTCAGCTAGTTTCGATCGATCGCAATAGCAAATCGGCTCAGGCGCATCCCAGTCAATTCTCATCAGAAGTGTTCCGCCCGTAGCGGGAACAGGGCGATGCTGCTGCCCAGGTGCATCCACATCTTCTTCGAGTCCTCCTGAGTCTTGTGCATCTTCAATAATTGATTGCATCGAACCATCTGGGAAGGTCGTGATAGTATAGTGATGCTCATTCATTGCAACACCACAGGAAACGTAGCCAATTCCAGAGTTATACTGCTCGAACTCATGCCAAATCTGTTTGAGTAGATCGCGATCGCGAATCGATAAAATCTCAAGTGCCATTCGCTTTTCTCCATGAAGGTAGAATCTTTATCGCTCTCGTGCTAACGAGCTTGACAACGCTCGTTCTTCCAGCAAAGCTTTCAACGCCTGCCATGTTTGACGGAACAATAAATCCTGCATGAGCGATCGGCTAATACGATCAGTTAGCTCTACGATCGGACGAAGTTGCCGAACTTTCAACTGTTCCAATCCAACTAAGTCTGTCCAAATAAAGTTGGGGATCGGGTCACGATTCCAAGGAACACCAAATTCCCGCGCACGAGTTTCTAGATGACGGGCACTAAAATCAATCACTTCAGCGTAAGTGCGATGGGCTGGATCGGGGCAAGCAATCCAGCAATGAAACTCCAGATCAGGAATGAGAGGTTGATGAGCATCAAAGCACAGCGCATACCAAACGCCTTCTTCTACTGGGTCAGGGCTAGTACAAATCTCGAACGTTCCAGCATAGAAGCTGTACTGAGATTTGGGATATAAGTGCCTTAATGTCAGTGTCCCAAGTAGCGCGTACCAAGCACAAGCCACTTCAGGAGCAGGATGATAGCGGCAAACTGTAGCGTGAACGAGCTTATCGATCGTTGCACAATCAAATTGAGCAACTTCGGGCATAGGATGAGCTAGAGGTTTGAGAAAATTCGTCATACAACATCTCCAAATTCAGTTGAGCCACTCGCGAAATAGGTGTGACAAAGCTGGGAAACGGCTTGAAGTGCCTGAAGGCTGTCCTGCATTGGAACCGTTTCGGGAATCAAGTCCACAGGCAAGCAAGTCTTTTCGATGAGCCAATTGATCACGACACCTTTTGCCACACGGCGACCTGCTTCATCAAGCTGTGTCTGTGTCGTTTGTTCTGCATCGGCAATCATTTGATTCACCGCTTGCCAAGCGCTGATGCGGTATTGAATGTAAAGGGTAGCCATCGCAATTATCAGAAACCATCATTGTTCTCGTGCTAACGAGGCATGAATTAAGTCAGCAAGAAATAAGGAGGCAAATCAAACTACCTCCTTAGCAAAACTTTTTATTTAATTCAGAGCGATACAGCTAGTAGCCATAGCGTCCTAGTCGCTCGTCCAGGTAGCTTTCGTATTGACGATCGTAATCTTGGTCTTTCTGCTCGGATGGCAGATTATCGTTCGGCGTTTCGAGCATTTCATTTCCTCCTTCGCAAAAACAAAAAAGATCACCTCAGATGAGGCAATCTTGTTGCAGCGCTACCAGCCTTTATCTGGCGCGGATGAAGCAGATCGGCTTGATAGCACATCTAATACCGCACCGTTTTGAGCGCGGAAGTTACCTGACCAAGCCTTGATTTGAGCAGACGTGATGTTGATCGCTTTGACGTTCGGATCGTAGCCAGAAGCCTGCAACAACTGCATTGTGATCAGATCGCGTTGCTGCTTGAACTCAGGAGCCTCAGCCGAAAGATGTCCTTCCAGTTGATACGCAGCTACTCGGTAAGCAGGCGCTCGCAGGCTGAGTCCAAGATTGTAGCGAGTGGCATGATAGTGGATGTCGCTGCTGTACAACGGTCTGCCAAATGTCCTCTGAAATTCGTCACGAATGACTCCGAAGAATGCTTCCATGAATTGAGATTCAGCAGTACGATTCGCTCCGCGAAGCTCCGAAGGATCGACAGTCGGTGCTTGAGCAGCAGGCATTTCTGCTACTGGAGTTGCAACGGTGTCGATCGCGGGAGCAGTTTGCATTGTGTCTCTTTCAAGCGTTGCTGCATTATTGGTACTTTTCTTGCCAGCCATTGTTAATCTCCTGTATGAATCAATGGATCAATGAGTCAGAATCTAAACTCACAGTTTTGCCGCTAGGCGGTTGTTGATTGAATTTGAGATTCTGATTTTTCCTACGAATTTGCCGCTAGGCGCATTTTCGAGACCTTAATTGCTTCCGGCAGCTTAGAATGAGGGATAGAATTCGTAATCGCAACAAATTCAATGGGTTACACCACTCAATTCGAGGGCGCTTTCGATATCTCACCCAGGCTTTTAGACAGCCACGCCTTGTATCTTTTGAAGTTTTCAAAGACTCGTCGCGTCAAACGAAACGTGGCAATTTTACGATCTCTTCCTGATCCCGGTCGTGAAGCAGTAGATTTGTCGCTGGGAACAGAAGGAGAGTATTTTATTGCTGCCGCAGACCCAGCGGCGGAGACTTCAATTCTCGACGATAACCGCCCGCCAACGACTCAACCGAGCCTTTGGTGTCAATGGATTCCTACACCGGATGGAGGCGGGCTTCAATGGGATGGCAGAGAGAAGTTTTATCGGTATGTCGAGTGGTTACAGTACTTGATTGATCACTTTCTCGATCGCTGGAATTACCAATTGAACGGAATAGTAACCTGGCAAGGTGAAACAGGCGCAGATCGAGGAGAAATTGTTGTGATTGATAATTGCATTACAGGACCGAGCAATGCCAAACAGCGTCTAGCGATCGCGACCTCACCGATTCAAGTCCCGCTCTCAGTTTGGCAAGGTCTATTCGCGATCCAGAGCAGTGATCCGATGTGTCTGACAAGCTGGGTCAGGGCAGTCGAGCAAGCAGAAAAACTGGGCTATTCTGAGACCCAGGAGTGGATTGAAGGGAATTTGAATGGTCAGTACGCACTAGGGGTTGATCGGGGATTTCAAGCAATTGAGACCCGTGAGCAATTTGTGCCGACTTGCTACCCGATTGGTTCTTGGGTTAACTGACTTCACGGTTTCGAGAGCGATTTGCCCAAAAACCATTCATACCCCTGCTGAAATTGCCGCTTCCCTTCCTGTTCGACAATACTACCGCGAGCTAGAATCACTCGCTCAAAATCCCAAGCTAAAATTCGTCGAATGGAGTGCTGAACTTGCTCTTTATCCTGTGTTGCAAGCTTCTCCAACCAAGATGGACGAAGCTGCTGATATCCACCGAGCAGTTTGAAAGCAAGTTGCACAGGTCGGGAACTCGTGCGATCGATATAAAAGGCGAGATCAGTGATGATCAAAGTCCGACTGCGAACGTGAAAGAAAGCCCACTCGCTCAACGGTGCGTATCCGGCTGCGGTCAGTGTGCTGAACCCAATTACTTGCTCTGCTTCAATTCCGTCGAGTAGATTGATTGTGTGATCGCTCAACACTCGATCGATTTGCAAATCCGGGCGTTTTTGCTGTAGGTCGGTTGGTGCCCAAAGCTCTGCCTCCCGATAGTTCTGCCTAAACTGGTTGAGAAACAAATGATGATACAAATTCGGGGCAATGATAACACTCACCTGTCCCAATTGATTCAGGTGTTCAAGCAGTTCACCATCAGGATCGATTGGCGAGATGACCAGTAACTGGTTCTGATTGAGACGGATTACAGTCATCCGAGTGCCAACTTCTAGTCCAAAGTATTTCAGAGGTTGTTCAGCAACCCAAAGATCCGTGTCGATCGTTCTCAAAATCGTCATGGTTAATTCAATCTATTGAGCAGGCTGTAGTACAAACACGCGATGCTACCCATCAGATAAACTAGCCACGTTCCAAAGAATCCTATGGCGCGTCCCGGTGAAGGTCCATAGGTTTGAATCACGCCCCATGCATGGGCAATTCGAGCCAGAATCAGCATTGCTCCCAGTAACCAAAGGAATGCCGCTGGAGCTTTTTCCCATTCCAGCGCCAGCAGCAACAACAAACCCAAAGGAACATACTCGATGAAGTTGCCCTGCGCCCGGATCGTTCGCTGCAACACCCCATCGTCTGCTGTTTTCCTCGCTACAGTCTGTTGAGTGAGTTTTTCTACAAAGGCTGCCCAGGCATTAGGATCTTTTAGGTAGTCCGGTTGTGCGGCAACCTCAGCGGCAGTGGCTCCATGCCAAATCCGCTGTCGCGTCCGCTCGATCGCAACGCGATACGATAAACCGAGCGCTAATAGCCCATGACAGCCGATGAAAAAGGTGGAAATTGGGATGAGAGCAGGCATAGTTCAGTCCGGTCACAAGTCTGTCGCGATCGTAGTCGTTCTGAGCGATCGCAGTCTTTTCAATTCTTGCGGAGTTTTCTGAGACAATCAAAATTGAGGTTCTTCAATGCTTCTACCTATGAATCCTCTGCAAGAGTTTTTATTCAATCCACCAGAGCGCAAGATCTCACTCGATCAACCGCCGCTCGAAACCTTGCCAAAGTGGGGCCATTGGCTAACCACATCGGAGTACATGGTGGCAATCATTCCTCCTGGACACTTAGAAGTAAATTTGCGATCGCCCTTGAATCTGGTGGTTACAAGTTTCGGGGTGACTCGTGGTGTGGCTGCTTTTGATAGCGATCACTTGCAGCCGTATGAGGCTTTACCAGGAGGATTTGATATCGTGCCTCAAAACAGCACTTACCGCTCAGTAGAGGAAGCATCTTGCTTTGTTGTCTTTGGCTATTCTGATTCGTTCTTGTCGCGCAGTGTGAGTGCTGAAGTGGAATTGCTGCCAGGACAGATTCCAAAAACACATTGGGGGTTGAATAGCGCGATCGCAATTCAAGAATTTTTTAACAATGGACAATCTGAAGATACGTTCTACTTTGAATCAGTCGTTACAGCAGTCTTAGGGCAAATCATCTACCAACGTTCAACGCTCTCACACCAGTTCAAACGCCCACCAGAATTGCTCGAACCCAGATTACTCAAAACTACGATCGACTACATTCGAGCTAATCTTTCGCAATCATTGAGCTTAGACGCGATCGCAGCGATCGTTGGATTCAGCCCTTACCACTTTGCCCGTGCATTCAAAGCAACGACTGGAGTATCGCCCTATCAGTATGTTTTGCACTGTCGCGTGGAACTCGCTCAACAGCTTCTAGGCGATCGTTCCCGATCGCTGGCTGAAGTTGCAGTAGAAGCTGGATTTGGCAATCAGAGCCACATGACCAGCGTATTTCAGCGTCTGTTACAGACCACTCCAAAACAGTATCGTCAAGCGAAAGGGATGAGTGTTTGACCGATAGGGTCGTTACTCTGCCAACTGAGATTCAAGCTCTGCAATGTGGTGGTGCAGCCCCTCTACGATCGCTTGCACTTCTACCTCCGAGTAGCGAATCGGAATATGCTAGTGTGAACGCAATTTCACCAAATTTACGCGGCATCGTTCATCTCCTTAGACTAAAATTCCGGGCATCGACACAAATCCACGCAGTTAGGTAAGTACGAAACCGCCCATTGCTCTCAGCACAGCGTTGATCAAAATTTCCAAACTTTGAAAAATTAGCAGATTCACTCGTAAGAGCAAACCTGCTAATTGATCATGCCGGGAAGACTGTCCACTGAAGCTGTTCGTGTTGATCTGGGGCTTCTTGGATGACAAACCGAACTGGAGCTTCACGATCGTCCGTATAAATCTCAATTTCGCTCTCTCTGATTCTGAGGAGTGCATCCACAGTTTCAAACTGCAAGCCCATTTGATCGATCGCGTCTTGAAGCAACGGGGCAATCTGAGCTTGAAACAATCTCAAGTCAGGTTCATACTGGAACGATAAACGCTCTAGAAAATTCAATCGTAAAAGGTTCATCTGGGAGCAGGGAAGAGGTAGATAGATTACAGTCATTTTTCTGACCAACTCAGCATTTTTCACGGGCTACCGCGCCATCTCAATTCACAACCGCAACTTACCTTTTTGCTTCAAACCTAAAGTAATTCAGAAGCATTAAGATTCTTAGCATTGCCGTAGCATTTCATCTATCTACGAAAACAAAAACTCAGAAATGCAGTACCATAATCTAGGCTTCTCAGGTTTCTAATACAGTTCCTTACTATGTCTCATAACTCAGCAAGTACTACTGGAGAAAACTTTCCCAGAGATGCCACACCTATCTCTGGTGAGCGCGACGAGATTGTAGACCAGTTACTATTCAGTGAAAGCGTTGACGATCTCCTAGCCAGCGGAGAAATAGAGGTCGATGACCTTCCATTCGATGAGCCGATTATTTCTGACGAATCGCTATCATTTTTAATCGCTCAAGCAGCAGAAATTCCTGCGCTCATTGCTCGTGGAGAATTAATTGAGATTATTGCTAACGATTTTTGACACATCCTCTTGAGGCAGTGCGTTGCGACCCTGTCGTGAGATAAGCATCAAACGCCTCTAGATTTTTCTGTTCCGAGGTTGCGATGGTTCTGAGTTTTACTCAATACGATGCTAAGTTACTTCGCCCAATTGAAGCAACGGCGAAAGAAATCAACCACACGCTACTAGAACACCTTATTGAGATTGAGCGGCAGCGGGGTGGTAATTGGGAAGCCCGTTATGCTACCGCACAAATTTATGAGGGTGTTACGGCAGCGGACTTAGATGCTTTTCGATCGTTAGGTCTTGAACTGGTGCTGGCGAATGGCAAGTGGGCGTATTTCACTGACACGCAAACGGCAGCATTAGTTCGGCATCAAGTTGCTCGACCGAGTGATGCGATCGCATACGGCAGCTTATTCCTTTCTAACGCGAATGCCTCCACAATTCAGCCCCAAGCTAGAATTCTGGTTCTAGATGATGCTGCAACTGTTCAAGATGCGATCGTTCAGCTTCCCCACCTTCGTAAAGCGTTAGTCAACCATTTCAGCGAAAGCGACTTAGTTGAGATTCATCAGAAACTAGGCGACTGTTATAACTTGGTATCATCTAATCTAGCTCATGCGGTTGATTATTCATCGAGACAAAAACAGCCTAAAGATCCAGAGCGATCGCCTTTTCAATTTCGAGCAGGATCGCCCAATATTCCAGGAGTGATCAAAGGAACCTGCCGCGTGAGTGCTTGGTGCGATCGCTTGCAGGTCGATGCGATTCTGTCTCTTTCATCGTTTAAAGCAACCCAGCAACTAGACGGGAAGAAACCGCAAATTGTAGGGGTACAAACTGTCTCTCATTTCTTTTTTGCCAATAAAAGCTATGCTGCAACCACTCAGCAGAAACGAGGACTACAGCCTGCATTAGTCACGCCGGAGTCAACTCAACAGGAAGTTTTACCAGAACTGGTGGAAAAAGCGATCGCGGTGGCTCAGATTCAAGTCAATTCACAATCCGCGACTGCCTACTATTTGAGCGTGGCAGAACGACGACAGCAACAGCAAATTGAACCGGATAAAGATGATTCAGAAGCAGACGACCTAGAAGTAGTCGAAGCAGACTATGTAGATTCCATCTCCGAAATTCTTCAAGCTGATCCGTTTCAGCAGATGCAGGGACATCCCAAAGTGATTGATGCGATCGCTAAAGTTCTACATCATGAGTGGATGGATGCTGTCACTATTGGGGTGTATTCGCCTTCTGCGATCGCTCAACCTCATGCCAACCTCAAACCCTGGGAATGTTGTTTTCGAGAACTTCCACATGGCGCTTTAGTAGCACTATATCGATCGCCATTAGGAAACGTTGCAGGCATCGGCACGTTTATCAATAACATTGAACAGATCAGGGAAACAGATTCAGAAGCTTTTCGACAGCAGGGAGTCGTATATCTCAGTCCTTGGTCTGCTGCAAATATTTTGATTACAGATTTTGATGGCGATCGTAATGCGATTGTTCCAGGCTACACAGCAGTATCTCCCGGCACAACCGTTTACAGCTTACAAGAGCAACTCCGAGATGTTCTCGATCCTCGTATCGCTTATGAAACAGCACAGTCACTTTTTCTTACAGCAATTGAGGATTCAGCTATTTTTACTCCTGCTGAATCACCGATTTTTGTTGCAGAAGTACTGGATAAAAATCGTCCAGAAGTGCGACCAGTCGCCGTCAATAAAGAGCCGAAGATTGAGCGACAAGGCACGATCGAAGAATGTGCCATTCATGCAGCAAACAATCCGACGGGCATCGTGGCGAATCTGGGAATGAAGATCGACTCGCTGTATTGGGATATTGCCTATCTTGCACCAGAACACCGCTCTGTTTATCTTCAGCAAATTTGCTCACGTTACGCCAAAATCCTGGAACGTGCAGGAATACCTCAACCGCAGGATTACGCCGCAGTACTGTCAACCGGGGATTTACACTTCGGCAATCGCATTCAACAGATCGTAGACGAAGGGCAGCGAATCCTTCAACTTCCAGAGCATGAAAGAGCGCAAGCCGCCGAGCTAGTTCTTCAGCAAGCTCAAGCTCTACTGTGGGATGTCAAAGCAATTATCGCGATGAACTTGCAACGTGCCGTGGACTCTCCAAAGAGTGCGAGAGAGGTTGAATGGAGACTGCAAAAATTTGCCGCTGCGATCGGTAAATACAAGGAAAACACATTGCTGAACCATCGCAAGGATGAAGACCTTTATCAGCCGTTGAAGGGACGAGAAACGACTGAGACAGCTCGAATTCTCTCAACTAGCACTGTCGATCCCGTCGCGCAAATTGCCACTCAGGTCAATCAGCACTATCGAGAAGTGGTGTTAATACCTCGAAGCCGTGATAGCTTTTTACCTCTATTTCCGAACCAGGAGCAAGGTGGATTTAATCAGACTCAAGCATCAATAGCACGATCGTGGGTTGAGGGATACAACAGTGCAATCCAACGGGCAGCGGTCGCACAAGAGCAAGCAAAGTCAGAAGTTGGTCCAAGTCTCACGATTCAATCGATCAGTGGTCGTCAGCTTCGAGTGGTCAATCTCACTCGCTGCGATCCTCAAGGAGACTCTCCTATCTGGCAAGCAGCGCGTCAAGACATTGTGCTAGCATTCCGGGTCAGGCTAAATCAGGACTGGCAAACAAAAGCACAATTCCCCTACGCTGTTTCTTTGCTCAACTCATCTCAAATTGTTGGGTTGATTAGCCCGGAGTCTACCCAGTCAAATCAAACCTGGCTACAACAAATTCAGGCTGGAAAAACAATTACTATTCCAATTGATCGGATTGAGCGATGCGTGTTTGAACCTCGAATGACCGTTGCTCAAGCGAAAGCAGAGATTACTGAAGCAATACAGAGAGTCGCAAAGCAGGCTGAATCATTAGAGACTCACGAACGTGCTGCGATCGCAGCCGCGCTCTGGCATCACGGTGGACAGCATTTAGTTATTCAAGCATTTTACCCAGAGTTATGTCAGCAGCTTCAGATACTGCATCAGCAGACAATGACTGTGGTTGGATTGCAGCATCCGACGAACCAACATCGCGAACGATCGTTCTCAGACTCACCGTTCGCGATCGCAGTTGTCACCGAAACCAATTCAGAAAGTGCGATCGCAGGGCGATCCGTTCTACAAGTCGAAGGAAAAACACTTGGTCCCTTCTCAACCGATAGCTATCAGTTACCGATCGGAACTCAGGGCGAAGCTCGAATCCTACCCGAAGTTCCAGCCGTTGCGAAGGTAACGCTTCCAGGCGGGGCAACAGTTAAAGTCAATCAAATTCAAACGCATTACTTTGAAGGTCACACTTGGAGCAACGAAGCGGTTGAACTGGGGATGAAACGCCGCGATCGTGAAGGAAGCCAGTGGGCTGACTTAGTTCTGACGATGCGGGATTCAGCGGGACAATTACAAGACTTAGGGATTATCAGCACTGCAAAAGGTTGTCAGGCAGTTGAGGCAGCATTTCGACAAGCAACGCCTGTGCTGAAACGAGATTCTACGATCGTGGCATCCCTCACTTCAGATATCGCTCGCACTGCCGCCATTCAAATTGTTTCAGAAAGTCTACGACTCCCACAAACACAACCAGAGGGTCAGTCAGCAATGTCAGCAGCTTCAAACACTCCAGAGAATCTGTATGCTCAAATTCTGAGAACAGAGTATGTCTGGTCAGCAGAAGCATTAAGCCAGTATCTCAAACCTGGACGTAGCTATGACTATATTCAGTATGAACGGATTGAGCAGCCCAATGGTTCAGTCAAGCATCGTTTACCGATGTATTTCGATGGCACAATGATGACTCGAATTACCGGAGTTGCGAATAGCCTAGCTCCAAACAGCGAATTCGATAACACCTTTGATGCGATCGCAGCCGATTTACGCACCAGTACGTTGCGGAATCATGGACAGATTAGAGCAAACGTTGGTGATATTGTGGCGATCACTGGACAGCCAGGACAATCCCTTCTAGCAAGAATCACAGCGATTCAAACGTTCACTGTTTCATCGGCTGGAATTGATTTTCAAGCAGTTGAGAATTCATCTCCCCAATCCGATGCAGCTTTACGAGCTGCGCCTAATCGGATTACATTTCTTGAGTCACATCAAGTTTTTGTCTTTGGTTCCAATCGGCAAGGTATTCACGGTGCAGGAGCTGCAAAGACGGCGATGAGATTTGGAGCCGAATATGGCAATTCTCAAGGCATTCAAGGGCAAACCTATGCGATCATTACAAAGGATCTCCAGGCAGGAACGCGGTCGATCCCTCTGCCAGAAATTGGAGCGCAGATTTGCCAGTTGATCGATTATGCACGATCGCATCCAAACCAAGAATTTTTAGTCACCCGCATTGGTTGTGGACTGAGTGGCTATCGTGACAGCGAAATTGCTGCGTTGTGGGCAGGAAAAGTAATTCCGGAAAACGTGCGGCTTCCCCAATCGTTTATTGAAGGCATTCAAACAGCGTCTCAGCCGACACTGCAATCGAACCCTTTAGCTGATCTACCTGCACTGAATGCAGCAACGGCTCGACATATGCAAAAAGATATTGCAATGGCGGAAGCGGCAACTCAGTTCATTGGTCGATCTGCTGCGCCTGACCATACGCCCTCCAGTACTCGAAACTATGAACTCGCTTGGGGCGATCGCGCAAACACAGGATGCTATGCTTCAACCGATGTCATCATGGTCAGTGGGAGTGGTCCGTGGCGCGGTGTTTCTCAAGCAGCAATTCAACAAACCTTTGAAACTCACTACCGACCACTTTTAGATGAAGCGATCGCGGCTCAAGCTCAATTTGTGGTTGGCAATGCGGCGGGGACGGATCAACTCGTGCAGCAGTATTTGCGATCGCACGGCTACACTTTGGAGTGGAATTCGATTGCCTCGTCCAGCGGCTACTTAAAGGCAACTTCACCAGCAAACATTGCAACTGCGATCGCGACAGAATCTAGTCAAAGCGCTGTCGCTCCTGCAAATGCGGGATACTGTCCTAGTCGAGGCGAACTGTTCCAGTGGTATCAGGCTTACCAGATTCGCGCTCAAACCCATCTTCATGATCCTCAAAAACTTCAACACGATCGAGCAGGCATGGCATACGTTGAATCAATTCGACTTCGACAGAAAAGTGAAGGACTAGAAATTAGCTCATCTCCCCAAGCAAAGTCGATTTACCACGATAGTCAGGGAAGGGCTGTAGATGTATTACAGAACGAGTTTCGGAATCCCGCAGTCGTTCTGTCGCCTGAAGATTACCAACGTATGCAAAAAGCAATTCAGTACCTTCAGCATCAAGCATCGCCTACGCATCAGTCTGCTGCGCGACTAGCTCGCTGTCAACGACCTGCTGAATTACGTTAAACAATTCGGTTATTAGAGGAGTTATTTTTATCACCGTATGACAAAATTGAGAGGCTGCAAAAAGAGCTTGATATGCACTCTGACCTAGTTGCTCAATCTCCTGCCTCGATAAAGCCTCGGATTGGAATGTTGGCGACCGTGAGAAATCGGCGGGCGCTGATTTCATCGGTAGAAGCCTTCGATGCTGGGGTAGATGGACAACTTCATCTAGTGACATTGGAGTATACGGACGCAGATGGTGTTCCCGAAGATACGCTAATTTGGGAGCGGGAATTGAATGCGTCAGTTTTGGAACCGACTGCACTGCCTCAGATTGAAGCAGAGTCGCCCATGCTTGCAGCGGAGTTTGAGGCGTTAGTGCGGGCAACCCGCTGGACAGCACTTTCACCCTTTTTGCCCTTGGATCGATCGAAAAGTGGAATGAAAGCGCCGGTTGCTTCGCCGTTCTTTGGAGCAGTGCAGGTGGAAGATTTCCAGCTTGTTCCACTGCTGAAAGCCCTTCAAATGCCGCGAATCTCACTATTGCTAGCCGATGATGTTGGTTTAGGGAAAACGGTTGAAGCAGGGTTAATTTTGACAGAACTTCTGCTTAGACGACGAATTCGGAGAGTGCTGATTCTTTGTCCAGCCGCATTGCGGAAGCAATGGCAGCAAGAAATGCGATCAAAGTTTTCACTCAATTTTGATGTGGTCGATCGCCACGAAACTCATAGCCTACAGAAGCGGCTGGGCTTGGATGCGAATCCCTGGCGCACTTACCCCCGGATTATCACGTCATACCATTACCTGAAACAAGCGGATGTTTTGGAGCAATTTCGAGCAGCTTGCGTACAACCGGAGGGGTCGGCTCAACTGCCGTGGGATTTGCTGATCGTCGATGAAGCTCATAACCTGATGCCGTCGAACTTTGGCGAGGATAGCGATTTGGCAGCGATGCTGCGATCGATCTCTCCTTGGTTTGAACACAAATTGTTTTTGACTGCAACACCCCACAACGGTCATACACGCTGTTTTTCAGGTTTGCTGGAACAGCTTGATCCGGTTAGATTCACCCAAACGAGTGAATTTAGTACCGCGATGAAAGATCGAATTGCTCAAGTTGTGATTCGGCGACTGAAACGCGAGATTAATGAACTGGATCAGAAATCCGGCAAAATTCCTCGATTCTGCGATCGCTATCCTCAACCGATTCCGCTTTACTTTCGTCGCACCGAAAAAGACCTCTCGCAAGCCTTTCAAGTTTTTCGCGCCAAAGTGAAACAACTGGTTGCAGCAGAAAAGAAAACATTTCAACTAGCGGGGTCATTTGCGGTTGAAGTTCTGAATAAACGCTTACTCTCGTGCCCCTACACCTTTGCACAATCCTGGTATCGCTTCAAAGAAGGGATTGCACAATCCGATACAGCCGATGTTTCGGAAGTGAATGCGGCAAAACGAGCGATCGCAGCCGATTTAGATGACGATCAGGAAGTCGAAGGACGACTGCAACATGCCGCTAGAACGGTTGGAGCTTGGTTAAAGCAATTAGCGCCGCATTTGACCGAAGAAGTTGCAGCGATCGATCAAGCTTTGAGCCAGTTAGGGCTACTGACTGATGGAGCAGGTTTGGAATTTCCGGCTCAGGACGAACGCTGGGAGCGGTTGGTCAACACCATTAAGCAGAATCTTCGCAACGGGACAGAATGGCGTTTAGATGAGCGATTGGTCATCTTCACTGAATACAAAACGACGCTGGATTATTTGCACCAAAGGCTCTACGAACTCTATCCGGAATCCGGGGTAATTCGAGTGTTGTTCGGGGGAATGACTGACCCGGAACGAGAAGAAATTAAGCAGGCATTTAACGATCCAGATAGCGGATTACGGATTCTGATTGCGACGGATGCAGCATCGGAAGGGCTAAACTTACAGGAAACGTGCCATCTGATCTTGCATTTTGACATTCCGTGGAACCCGGCACGGCTCGATCAACGCAACGGCAGACTCGATCGACATGGGCAAGCCCGCGATGTGATTGTGTTTCACTTCACCAGCGAAGATGATGCCGATTTGAAATTTCTGGCGCATGTGGTGCAGAAGGTCAACACGATTCGCGAAGAATTGGGATCGATGGGTGAAGTCTTTGATGCCGCATTTCAGCGACGATTTGTGGATTTTGAAGAGAGCGATCGCGTCATCGATGGATTAGATCTCGCGGTTGAAAAGCATCGCGGACGGGCGGCGATCCCAACTGAAGAGGGCGACGCTGGCAAAGTTGAAGCGGAAGCCTTGCAAACGCTTGCGGATGAAGTGGATCTCAGCCCAGAAACCTTGCGGGATACGCTGGAGATTGCATTGAGCATCGGCGGATTGGGACTGCCTCGATTTGAAGCGATCGATTCCGATGGACGGGTGCGGTTGAAGGCTCCGATTCCGCCGAAATGGGAGGCGTTGGTGGATGACTATTTGAGATTAGAGACACCCGATGGAACACGAGGAGCGTTGCCTGCGATCGTGTTTGACCCTCAGCATTTTATTCAGTATCGCAATCACCGCCCTGTGTTCCGAGCAGCGAAAGATACGACGCTAGTTCATTTGGGGCATCCACTCTACCATCAGGCATTGTCGCTGTTTGCGCGGGCACGATTTCCGGGTGGCTTGGAGAACCCGCCGAGCCGTTGGATTGTACGGTATGGAGAAGTGCCGAAAGGATGGGACGGCATTTTGCTGCTGACCGTGGAAGAGATGGCGGTGAATGAATTGCGAGAATCGTTTCATCACTGGGTGAGAACGGTGCGCTATGCGATCGTGAATGGCGAGTTGGGCGAAATGCTGCCCCACGTTCCAGCCAAACAAAATCCTGCAAATTCGGCGCTGGTTGCGACCGAAACGGTAGAGAGAGCGAAAACCCTTTGGGAGAATCTAGAACTTGATGTGCGAGAACAGTTGAAGACGCTGACCAAAGACCTCACGGCGGAACTGAAGGCACAACTGAAAAAAGCAGGACAAGTGGCGCAGCGAGACGAGCAAGAGCGATTTCGGACTCGATTGCTGGAAGTCGATCGTGCCATGAAGGAGACGACGTTGCAAAAGCTGGAAAAAGAGCGGGATACCTTGTTGAGCGAAATGCAACAGGGCGCATTATTTCCGGAATATGTTCGGCAACAAGAAGAGAAACTACGAGACTTGGAGGATGAGTTGAGACGGCGGCGCAATCATTATCAAGGATTGTTCGATCAACTGAGACAAGAGCAATCACGAGTGTTAGAGCGGATTTTGCCACAGCGATATCAACTTAGAGGGATCGCACAGGTCTTCCCGGTGACGATCGAGTTTCGCTTACCCAAGGCTTAAGGCTACTTTTGAATCTCGCAGCGAAAGATCTTCACTACTTTGGCTAGTGAAAACGATTGCGATCAACTGCAATTCACCAGTTAAGCAGGAAAGCGTAATGCGAGTAGTATAAATACGTAAGTTAAGGCAGCAATCAATACACACTACACCCTAGCAGGCATAATATTGATCGGCTTGCTGAGGTGCTTAAATGAACATTGCAATTTCAACAATCTCGCGTCAAACAGTTGATCTTGATGGATGGTGGGCATCGCTCAAGCACGGAGGGTTACTAATTGCACCTTCTAAACTCTCAGAGTTTTTTCAGGTTCACGGAATTCTAGACCTGCCGTTTTACGTTGTCGATCGCTTACGTCGAGATGTCACCCGGATGCAAGCAGGGGACGAGGCGCAAATCGGCTCTCTGCTGGATACAGTGCTAGAACAAGTCTTGGGATTGGAGCCGGAGTTTTGGCATAAAGGTGCTTCCTTAAATGGCAAGTGGACGCAGCGATCACTAACCGGAGAGACGTTAAAACCGCGCCGAGTTTGGCTAGAGCCAAATGGCGGAGAGTTGCCCGTCTTTGTTGATGCGGTACAGAAATTAGGAATTGGGCGCGGTAAACGATCTGTCGCACGAGTAATCGAATGGTTGCGGAAGTCGAAGAAGTCCGTGGCGCTTTTGACGAATGGGCATCAGTGGCGGCTGATTCATGCGGGGACGGATTATGATGCCTGGTGCGAGTGGGAAATTGCGCTCTGGTTTGAAGAAGGGGAATTGAGTTCGCAAGTTTTGGCGCTGCGATCGCTGTTGGGACGGCAATCGATCGCGCAACCGACGATCGAGCAGAATGCGCCTTTGGTGGCGGCAATTCAGGCATCGCGGCAGAGTCAGGCGGAATTGTCGGAATTTTTGGGGGAGCGGGTTCGCCAAGCGATCGAGCTATTGATTCGAGAGTCGTCGGATGCGATCTCGGAGTTGCCCAAGACAGGAACGCAAGCGGTGACGAATCGCCATATTTATATTGCAGCGACACGGATGATTATGCGCTGTGTGGTGATTTTGTTTGCGGAAGCGCGGGACTTGTTGCCTCGAAATAATCCGATTTATCACAACTCCTATGGGATTCAGGGGTTACGGGAACAACTCGATCGCGCTTCGGGTGGACGGGCAATGGATCGGTTGCGGAATGGGTTTAGTGCTTGGTCACGGTTGCTGGCGTTGTTTCGGTTGGTGTATCAGGGGTCGGCGCATGAGGCGCTTCCGGTTCCGAAATACGGCGGCGGGTTGTTTGCGCCTGGAGCGATCGACGCGAAAGATCCGGTGCTGCGATCGCTGTCTGCGTTTGAGCAATCGACGCATACGGTTTCGGACGCGACGGTTTATCGAATTTTGGAGCTATTGTGTCGATCGCGGGTAAAGGTGCGGCAAGGACGGAGTACGACTTGGGTAGAAGCTCCGGTGGACTTCTCAGATCTTTCCAGCGAGTACATTGGAATTTTGTACGAAGGATTGCTCGATTTTGAACTGCGGCAGGCGATCGACAATCCAATCGTGTTTCTCAATTTGGGTGATCAGCCTGCATTGCCGTTAGAGCGATTGGAAAATATGTCGGATTCTGCTATGGCATCGCTAGTCGAAAAGCTAAAACAGAAAGCAAGTGATAGTGATGATGGAACATCAGAAGAATCAGAAGAGGAAATAGAAGAAGAAACGGAAGAGGAAACAATTCAAGAGACGGAAATTGAGAGTGACGATCGCATTCAGCAGGTTCGCGATCGCGCTTTACAATGGGCGATTCGTGCGGTAGTTGCTGGAAAGTTAGTTGCAAAGCCTCGGAGTAAAAAGGCTGATGCAACAATACAGTATGAAAAATCAGTCAATGCGGCTGCACAAGCATTGTTAGCGCGGATTATTCTGCCTGGAGAATGGTTTTTAGTGCGTTGGGGCGGTACTCGTAAAGGACTGGGCACGTTCTATACCCCTAAAAGTATTAGTCGTCCTACCGTTCGACGAACCCTCGAACCGCTCTGTGAGGATGAACATAAGAACATTATTAAGCCTCAGCAAATTCTTGAATTGCGAGTCTGCGACCCTGCGATGGGATCAGGCTCTTTTCTAATTTCTGCATTGCGATACATCACAGAGAAGTTGTATGAAAGCCTACATTTTCATGGCTGCCTTGAATCTCATAGTGATCATACTCTCTGTCGCTTAGCAGATGGTGTTGGAACTAACTTAATGTCCGACATTACTTTACCTGTTCCATTAGATCATCCTGACTTTGAGGAGCGATTGAAAGCACATCTTAAACTTCATATTGTTAGTGCTTGCATCTATGGTGTAGATATTGATGCTCTTGCTGTTGAACTTGCTAAGATTTCACTGTGGATTGAAACGATGGATCGAACATTATCATTAACGTTTCTTGACCATAAATTGAAATGTGGTAATGCGTTAGTTGGATGTTGGGTTGATCAATTTGCAGATTATCCAGTAATGGCGTGGGAGAGAGATGGAGGAGATGCGGGATATAACAACTTTGTGCATCATTTCCGCGAATATATTGCTGCAAAAGGGAAGCAAAAAGGGCAGCGTTTACAGTCAGGCGATAAGTGGACGCAAGCAATAAAAGACTTTAAGGCTGAAATCCTTAAGCCAGAGCTTAAAACTTTTCTTGAGGGCTTGAAACCAGATCAACAACTACCAATTCCTTTTGTAGGAGTAACAGCGCCTAAAACTGCTCATCGGCTTTACTCAAAAGCATTAAAGGAGCGAAAAGAGCTTCAACAACTAACATTTCTTCCAGAGGAGCAGCAACGTCGTTACGATCGCAATATTCAAGAAGATCCAGAGCAAGTTCGGCTCAAGCTTGCGTTTGATACTTGGTGTGCCATCTGGTTTTGGTCTGGAGAGTTAGTGAATCTTGCACCTACACCTCTCAGCTTCTTCGATCCATCTCCAGATAGTATTTCAATAATTGAGAAATTAGCTGAAGAGTACAAATTTTTCCATTGGGAAATTGAGTTTAATGAAGTTTTTGCTAATGGCGGATTTGATGCTGTTGTCGGTAATCCACCTTGGGAAATTCAAAACCCAAAATCTCAAGAGTTTTTCTCTAACATTGACCCACTATACAGAACTTATGGCAAGCAAGAAGCCCTCAAAGTTCAACAAGAACTATTTGAGCAGTATCCAGAGATTGAAAGAGATTGGTTGTCTTACTGTGCAAGATTTAAAGCACTCTCTAACTGGAGCCGATTTGCTGCTTCGCCTTTTGGCTGTTTTGACAGTGGGAAAGGTAGCAGCAAGTTCACAATTTCACGATCGACTAAAGAGAATCAGTACCTACATGAGCTATGGCAACAAGATCGCCAGGGACGTATAGGAGAGACAAGGGAAAATAGAAACACAGATAATGATTATCCCTACCAGTATCAAGGTTCAGCCGACATAAACACATACAAAATGTTTTTGGAGGTTGGTCACATGATTCTCCGCGAGAGTGGAAGAATTGGTATCATCACACCTTCAGGCATCTACAGTGATAAGGGAACAGCCATTCTCCGCAGCAAGCTAATTTTTAACTGCAAATGGATTTGGCTTTACGGATTTGAGAATCAGAAAGGCATCTTCAAGATCCACCGCTCCTTCAAGTTTTGCTCCTTGATTGTGCAGAAAGGTCGCGAAACTGAAGCGATCTTAGTTGCTTTTATGCAGAGGTCGCCCGAATCTTGGGAGAATGAGGCAGAAATTCAGGCTCTGCCTTACCCGAAAGAACGCATTGAGAAATTTAGTCCGAAGTCAAAAGCTTTTCTAGAAATTTGTTCAGACGACGATTTGATGATTCTGGAGAAGATGTATGCAAATAGCATTTTGCTAGGGGATGACTCCGCTGAAGGTTGGGGAATCCGGTATGCAACGGAGTTTCACATGACCGGAGACTCAAAGCTATTTCCGCCACGATCGACCTGGGAAGCAAGAGGGTATCAACCAGATGAGTATGGGCACTGGCTTAAAGGTGAGTGGAAAGCCTACGAGGGTGACCGTTCGATTCTTCAGCGCCCTCACAACTTAGTTATTTCTAAAGATGGCAATCATTGTGTCGATGTTAGTGCCGTGGACGATGTTGCCTTGCCCTTATATCAGGGTGTAATGATTCAGCAATTTGATTTTGCACCGAAACGCTGGATTAGCGGAACTGGAGTAAGAGCCGTTTGGGAGGAAATTTCATGGGATTCCAAAATCATCGAACCACAATTTTTGATGTCATTCAAGATTGCATATGATAGTGAAAAATTCATTCATGGAATCAAGCCTACAATTCGTCGCATCGCCAGGAATTCTGACACTCGGACAGCTATTTCGTCTTTAGTTATGAATATGCCCTGTGGAGATAAAGCATCTGTGTTTTCTCCTGAGAGGTTCATATCAGCCCTAGTACTGCCAAGCTATGTCAACAGTTATGTTTTCGATTGGCTTACTAGAATTCGAGTTGCAGGGACTCAGCTTGACTATCATATTGCGGCTGAAATGCCCATTCCAAAAGGCGTTTGTTCCAGAGTCCTTGAGTTTCTTGCTTTGAAAGTTCTTCAACTAAATGGAGTATCACCACTATTTTCAGATAGTTGGTTAAAGCTAAGAACAGAAGCATCAAATATTAGCCCGCAATTCAATCAGGCTTGGAAGCGGCTTTGGGCAGTTACTTCTTACGAGCGTCTTCGCCTGCGTTGTATCCTTGATGCTGTTGTGACTCACCTCTATGGTCTAACTAAAGACGAACTTCGCTGGATCTTAAGGGACTGTGATCTACCAGCCTCAACAGTCACGGACAAGAATGAATCACGTAAATTAAATCTCAAAGGTTTCTGGCGCGTCGATAAAGATAAATCGCCTGAACTGCGGCACACTGTTTTAACTCAAATCGCCTTTCACGACCTTCAAACAATGGGACTCGAAGCTTTCCTATCTCTCAACAACGGCGAAGGCTGGATGCTTCCCGAAACCCTGCGCCTCTCCGACTACGGCTTAGGCACAGACGATCGCGCTCGAATGCCCCAACCCGTCGCTGAAGTTTTGGGCGATCGCTTCCTCCCCTGGCAACTCGAAGGCACGATCGAAGACTCTTGGGCAGAATGCGAAAAACACGCGGCATTGCTCAAACGACTCTTAGGCACACCCGAAAGCGCGATCGCATCAACTCATACCGCCATTCCCCCCACCGCTCCAAACTTTCAGCAACCCACCGATTTATTTGGCAATCCACTCCAAACCGACCTGTTTGGTAACATCGTGGAAGAACCTAAAAAGCGCAAACGAAAGTAACGCCAATGGACAGCCTAACCCAACAACAAGCCATTCTCGAACGACTGCGATCGCTCTCCCCAGAACGCATCGCAGAAGTCTTCGATTTTGTCGAATTCCTTTACCAGAAAGACCAGAATTCGTCGTCAGATCTCAGCGATCAACAACTCACCCAAGCCGCCACCCAACTCGCCCAACCTAGCTTCCAAGCGGTATGGGACAACCCAGAAGATGCTGTCTATGACAACCTATGATTTTGGAACAGTTGTGCTAGTTCCTTTTCCGTTCACTGACCAAACCACAACGAAAAAACGTCCCGCTGTGATTGTTAGCTCTGCCCTTTATCATCAGCAGCATCCCGATTTAATTCTGATGGCAATCACCAGCCAGACCAAGCCAACTAACAAAATTGGAGAAGCCGCGATCGCTGATTGGCAGAGTGCAGGCTTACTCAAACCTTCAGTCATCAAACCAATCCTCACCACGATCGAACCCAAATTAGTCCTTAGAACGTTAGGGCAGTTGAGCCAATCAGACCAGCAAATCTTGCAGCAAATTTTACAAACTATTCTAGGTTAGGGAAAAATATGCGATCGCGCTCAGAAGTTATCGATCGTAGTTCTTCAAACTTGAGGCGAATCAGAGAACTGCTGCGCGATTTGTTGAATTTCTTCGATTGGGAGATCGACGATCGCAGCCGTTTCCTCTAAACTGTCCCTCCGCTCTAAAAGTCTCAATGCAATCTCTTCTTGAGCCTCGCGCTTACCAATCTGGTACCCTTCTCGATATCCTTCTTGAAACGCCTCCTGATAAATTCTCGTATCCTGCAATCTCGCTGCTAACATCGCTTTCACCGCTTCTCACTCAGCAGAATCATAAAAATGGCTTATCATTTAGAGCGTTGCTGTGCAATTTTCTGAATTTCTTCAGGCGGTAACCCTGAAACCTCAGCCACTTTTTCTATGCTGTCTCCAAATTCCAAAAGCTTCAGTATCATTTCCAATTTTCCCTCTGCCTTCGCTTCTCGGTAAATTCTGGTTTCTTCTAATCTCAATCCCAACATAGCTTCTACCTCATCTCGACTCAATTGAGAGAACTTATAAACCGCGATCGTCGTAACCAACTCTATTATGGCGCTGGCTGGCAAATTCTCAATCGGCTCTTGATTCGCACGATCAATTAAGCGTCGTGCCTGCTCTGCCGCCTCATCTTCTGAAGCGATCGTCAACAGCATCAAACTAATCCCGACCGATTGCTGAGTCGAATCGCCCAACTCATCCAAATAAATCCGGTACACCTGATCATGATTCAGCAGCGATCGATGAATAGCTAACCCGTCTGGCTCCACGCTACGAGAAGCCAGGATCACGACCGCATACCAATCGTCATACCGTTTCCGATTCCGATGAAGGTACAGATGCGCCTCCGAAAACAGCCGATGATACAGCGATTGATCTTTCTGAAACTGAACTTCAGCAAATACGACCACTCGCGACGACTCCGGTGGCAGAAACACCCCATCAATCCGAAACGTCGGCTCCTTCACCTCGACCGAATCAAACCGATAGCCCTGACGTTCCGCGATCGGCAAATCCACCAATTCAAAAATCAATTGTGGGTATCGCACAAATAGCTGATAGAAAATTGCATCTCGCCGCACGACCATCACCAGCAGTAGAACAAAATAACTATATCAATCTCCGTTACAAAAGTCTCTCCGCAGATTGAAGTATCAGAGTTAACATGATGAGTGAGAATTTTTCTCATAGCCCCGCGCCCACTCATTGCTTAGGCATGTCTGCCCAACATCGCCCCCATGCTGAATCCGATCGTCTACACCGAAAAAGTCGTTAGCGACTTCCTCCGCTACCAACTCACGACTTACCCCTTTGCTGATACAAATTTTTACGATCAGATGCGGACGCTTCTCAATCTAGAGAAAACCCGCTCCACTCCGCTTCTGAAAGGACCCTACATCAGCCTTAGCCGCATCTTCCAGCAGGGCGCAACCGTCACAGATTTAATCAAAGAGGGCATTTTCCACCCTCACATGCAAAATCTAGTCCCCCATCCAACAGTTTACGGACACCAAGAGCAAGCCATCCGATCGATTCACCAAGGACAAGCCACGCTAGTCTCAACGGGCACAGGCTCCGGTAAAACCGAATGCTTTCTATACCCGATTATCAGTCATTGCCTCAATCTTC
Organism: Leptolyngbya sp. AN10; assembly: GCF_050565645.1. Lineage (NCBI taxonomy): Bacteria > Bacillati > Cyanobacteriota > Cyanophyceae > Leptolyngbyales > Leptolyngbyaceae > Leptolyngbya > Leptolyngbya sp. AN10. The sequence continues at coordinate 49,590 of NZ_JBNXVP010000008.1, read as the reverse complement.
GCAGCCAGGGCGCACCCGAAGGCGTAACTGCCGTAATCGTCTACCCGATGAATGCCCTTGCCGAAGACCAACTTGGACGCTTACGAGAACTGTTAGCCGGATCAGGCATTTCTTTCGGGATGTATGTGGGAAAAACCCCCGAAAAAGCTGCCGATGTCAGTGGAATTCGACTCAAAGCAGGAGCCTCCAAAGCAGACTACGAAGCCAAACTCAAAGATCTCGAACGCAAGAAGCAGAATCAAGCCGTCTATCCCCCCGAAGAACGCGCCTCCCGCGAGGAAATGCGATCGCGCCCTCCCCGTATCCTCCTCACCAACATCAAACAACTAGAACTCCTGCTCACCCGTCAGCAGGACATCGAACTCTTCGACAATGCCCGACTCGATTTCCTCGTCTTCGATGAAGCCCACACCTTCACAGGCGCGATCGGAGCCGAAACCGCTTGCTTAATTCGTCGGCTCCGTGCCTTCTGCCATAAAAACGCTTCCGAAACCGTTTGCATCGCCACCTCCGCAACGATCGCAGATCCCGAAAAAGGAAAAGAAGCTGGACGAGATTTTGCTTCTAAGTTCTTTGGCATCGATCGTGACACCGTTGAATTAGTCGGTGAGAAATACGAAGCGGATGTTTGGGCAACGAAACGCAAGCTCCCAAAACCCTTGCACGGCGATCCGGCAACGCACTTAGGCTATGTCCTTCGAGCCGTGGAAGATCTCAACAATGCAGGAGCAATTGCTGGAATCTATCAAACCATTACTGGGCAAACGCTAGATCTCAATCACTGGCAAGAAGACCTCTACAATCAGCTAGCCGCCAATGAACTCGTTTTTCAGATGGCGATCGCACTTCACGCCCCACGTCATCTGAGCGACCTACTTTCCTATCTCAAACAACAAACGAAACGCGCCATTTCTGAAGAAGAATTACTCATCTGGTTAGCGCTAGGAGCCGCTTCCCGGAAGCAAGGTCGCCCGTTACTCCGCCCCGTCATTCATACCTTCGTCCGGGGTGTAGATGGAGCAGTCGTTACATTCCCCATCGGGCAAACTCGCCCCAAACTATGGCTATCCGCAGAAGACGCTGCTGAAACCGCCGCGAGTGAGCTATACCCTTTGCGCGTTCTCACTTGTACAACTTGTGGTCAGCATTACTTTGAACATAGCGTTCAAGACTTTGAATTCACAGCAAAGAAACCTGCTAAAGGAGAAGCCAAGGGCAAAAACACAATTTGGCGACCCTTAAGTAAAGAACTTGGAGGAGATCGCGTCTTACTATGCGATCGCACAATCACTGGCGATGACGATGATGATCAGCCTCGCAACACGGCTCAACTTTACTTCTGTCGCTACTGCGGAACTTTACACTCAACTGAGCAAAATCATTGTGATGGGTGCGGACGCTCTGGAGAGCTAGTCACCCTCCTCGCCATCAAGCAGAAGCCAGAATCAAAGGGACTGATCACCGCTTGTATTTCTTGCCAATCATTGGGACGCAATCGACCTGGTGGCTATCGAGAACCTGCCCGCCCTATTCGTGCGATCGCGGTTTCCGATGTGCATGTTCTCGCTCAGAACATGCTGCACTACGCTGAACGAAAACGGCTTTTAGTGTTTGCTGACAATCGCCAGGATGCTGCCTTTCAAGCAGGCTGGATGCAAGACCATGCTCGCCGCTATCGGCTGCGATCGCTGATGTATGATCGCTTGCAGCAGGGTGCAGTCTCAATCGGAGATTTGACCGCTCACTTAGATGATCTGCTCGATCGCGATGACGACCTCAGCCGCGCCCTCGTTCCGGAAGTGTGGCGCGTTCACCGCAAAGAAGCAGAAGGCGTGAAGCACAATGATGAGCGCAAACGATTCCTCCGCATTCAGGTACTTCGCGAAATTACAACCGGGGTTAAACAGCAGATTGGCTTAGAACCCTGGGGACGAATGCAAATTCAATACGCTGGACTTTCAGAAGATTTAGAGTTCATTAGCCGTTGGTCATCGATTCTCAATGTCAATGCCAAAAACTTAATTAGTGGAATTGCAGCACTACTAGACATCACAAGAAGAAATAGCATTTTGCTCGATCGCGAAGGCAGAATCTTTTCTCGCTTCTGGCAAGATGGCGATTTTGAAGTTCAACGCGGTTATCTACCACTGCTTTCAGGCATTCCAAAAGGCTTAAAACTCACACGGACTGGAGACGATAAACCTGCACGAGTTCAGCAATGGCTGAGTCTTCAGGGCGATACCGTTGCTCGACAAGCTGCCCGCCGTTGGGGAGTCCCGCTCGAACTGATCGAAGAATTCTTCGATCAACTTTGGCAGCTTCTCACCGAAGAATTGAAAATTCTTGCTCCTGTTATCTTGATGAGCAAAGGGCAAAAAGCGATCGCTGGAGCTAGCGGAGTTTATCAAATCGATGCGGACAAACTCAAACTTGATCGACACAGCGGTATCTATCGGTGCAATGTTTGTCGTCGAGTCCATCTTCGCTCAACCCCCAACAATGTCTGTATGGCGTGGCGATGCAGTGGAACGATCGCCTTTGAAGAAGAAAATCCCGACGACTACGACCTCAAGGTACTGGACGAGCAATTTGACATGCTGCGCCCACACGAGCATTCAGCACAAGTTCCCGGTGACGAGCGAGAACGACTAGAGCGCGGCTTCAAGTCCGAAAAGAGCGACTTTCTCAATACCCTCGTTTGCACTCCAACCCTAGAGATGGGTGTCGATATTGGCTCTCTCGATGCCGTCCTGATGCGAAATATTCCCCCACTGCCAGCGAACTACTGGCAACGGGCAGGACGAGCCGGAAGACGGCATCGTATGGCAGTGAATGTATCGTATGCCCGTTCTGCCAGTCACGATCGCGCTTACTTCAGCGATCCATTGCGCTTACTACAAGGCACAATCCATCCGCCTCGCTTCAATCTCAACAACTTACTGATGATCGAGAAGCACGTCCATGCTGCTGTTCTAACTGTCCTTTATCAACTCTCTAGAACAACCTCAAAGCTAACTCAGGGCGATCGCCAAGAAATCCAAGATGTGCTGCAACAGTGCTTTCCCACTCAGATTAAAGATTATCTGTTTGTAAGTGCTATGATCCGCACGAAGCCGCTTGAAGTCAATGCACTCAGTGAACTAATCGAAAAGCACCAGCCTGCTATTCTCGTGCATCTTGAAACTGTATTTGCAGACTGGTCAGATCTCAATGATGCGCTGCTAGAGAAATATATTGCTCAAACTGGAGCAGCCCTCACAGAAGTCATCGATCGCATCTGGAAGCGGTTGCAGTGGGCGATCGGTCAAATTCAACGGCTCAACACCCTCCGTGTGAGTAAAGGAACGCTTGACGCAGAAGAAGATGCCCTGTGGCAGAGATGCGATCGCTTAGTCAAAAAGTACAAAGGCATCCAATCCCGTCGCCGCCGAGAAACAGAAGGCTTCGACGACACCAACACCTATGGCGTATTAGCGGCTGAGGGATTCTTACCGGGATATGGACTCGAAACAGGCGCAGTGGTTGGTACAGCCCGAATGTCACAAAGTAATAGCTGGCGACCCGACTTCGATCTCCCCCGTCCTGCGGGTGTTGCTTTACGCGAATATGTCCCCGGCAACTTAATCTACGCGAACGGACAACGTTTCATCCCGCGAGTCTTTCATCTAGAACCCGTTGAACCCACGCTTTTCCAGGTAGACATTGCAAACGAAGCGGTTCATGAGATTGGTACTGCTACTAATAGTGTTGGACTCGGTGCAATGACACTTCCCGCAGTTCCCATTTGCGATGTCGATCTGCCCAACCAGTCCAACATCTCTGATGAAGAAGACTTCCGATTCCAGCTTCCAGTTTCAACCTTTGGCTATGAGCAAAATCGGCACGGTGGAGGACTTGCCTATACTTGGGGTTCTCAAACTGTGCAGCTCCGGCGAGGCGTTCATTTTCGCCTCGTCAATGTCGGGGCTGCCAGTTTAGTCAAATCAGGAGAGACGGGCTATACCGTTTGCTTAGTCTGCGGGCAAAGCCGTTCTCCATTTGCATCTGTGCGCGATCGCGATCAATTTAGTGAAGATCATCTTCACCGCTGCGGCAAACAAGTTAGACCCGTTGGGTTTTTCAGCGATGTGATCGCAGATGCTTTGTCGATTCAAGATTGCCACAGTCGCGAGGAAGCCTACAGCATTGCAGAAACGATACGTCGAGGTGCTGCGACCGTTATCGATATGGAACCAGAGGATTTGCAAATCCTCACGATCGCTCGTCCGGCTCAAAACACCGTTGACGTGTTTCTGTATGACCCAATGCCTGGAGGGTCAGGGTTACTAGATCAAATTTGTGAACGCTGGAGCGATGTTGTTTCTGCGGCTCTAGGCGTTGCAATACAATGCCCTTCCAAGTGCCAAACAGCTTGCGTTGATTGTCTCCTAACGTTTCGCAATGCTCATTATCATCGCCATTTGAATCGACAAGTTGCAGCACTGAAGCTCCAAACGTGGGGCTTTGACTTAAAGTTTAGTCACGATATTGCGCCCAAGCTACCGAACGTCGAAGCGATCGCAAGTTCTCAACCTGTTAACGGACAGGAATCTCGTCTATCGGATTTACTAAAACGAGCAGGATTCCCCGATCCTATTGCTCAAGAATCGATTGATCTGGGCAAACCTCTAAACACCACCACCCCTGACTTTTACTTTGATGATCCGAATGAAGTTACAGAAGGAATCTGCATCTATTTAGATGGTATGAGCGGTCATCTGCACGGAAATCCAGAGACGCAAAAGCGCGATCGCGCCATCCGGGAAACGCTCCGCAACCAAGGCTATGAAGTGATTGAAATCCCCGTAGGCAACCTCGACGATCGAGCCGCTATGATTCAGCACTTCTACCGTCTAGGTCGATTTCTGCTTGGAAAAACTCGTGCTACTGCTTTAAGAGATGATCCGGTTTGGTTCGTCGCTCCTACCAAGAATTTAAGCGAACTCTTAGATTTGTTTGAACCGGAATGGCGATCGCTGATTCAAACTTTAGCGACAACAGAGAACATAGAGGTTGATGCTGGGGGAGACGTTTCGCACAATGGTGCTGTTGTTGGTCTTTCAATTGCAGAAGTAAAACAAGGTCAAGCAAAGGTCATTCTACTGAATGAAAACGATGCAAACTGTAGTACTGTCCAGCAAGTACTTGATCAAGACAATGTGCGATCGCTCTCAATCAATCCAACTCATCCGAATGCACTCTCCAACATTCTGCAAGCACTTGGGGACATGATGCCATGACCGTAATGCTCTGTAAATCGTTCTTCAAGTCTCTAGAGAGCCTTAACGCCTCTGACACCAAGCGCGTCACCGACTTCATGGCGAAGTTTCATGCCAATCCTGCTAATCCAGGCATTAGCTTAGAACGAGTGACACGCATTAAGGACAGGAATCTATGGTCAGCCCGTATCACAGTTGGACTCCGCGCCATTATTTACAAAGAGGGCGACACTTGGGCACTGATGTATGCAGGACAGCATGACGATGCCTATGCTTGGGCAGGCACTCACAAAGTTGAGCTTAATGCTCGTACAGGCGCTCTACAGATTGTCGAGTTTACAGAATCCGTGGAAGCCCTTCTACCCGAAAAGCCGCAAGAACAGTGTGGACTATTCGATTCCCACAATGATGATTACTTGTTGAGTCTAGGCTTGCCCCCGAACTGGTTGCCTGTCATGCGTAAATTAGTCAAAGACAATGATCTACTCACGATTCTCGATAAACTGCCTGAAGAAGTCGGAGAGCGTCTCTTTCGGCTTGCAACAGGTGAACTGGTGACTCCTCCCAGTGTTTCACCCAATCAACCAATCAGCGAAAATGAGGATACTCAGCGCCGATTCATCACCGTAAAAAGCGGCAGTGAGCTTGCCAAGCTGCTCGAAGCGCCAATGGCAAGCTGGATTGGCTTCTTGCACCCTTCTCAACGAAAGCTAGCAACAGGCTCATTCAAAGGTCCAGTAAAGGTCACAGGAACAGCAGGCACTGGCAAATCAGTTGTTGCCATGCACCGCGCCCGCTACCTAGCACAGCAGGGGCATCGAGTGCTACTGACCAGCTTTGTGAAAACACTCTGCGACAACTTGGAGCGCAATCTCAAACTGTTCTGTGAATCAGACGAGCTTGAGCAAATCACAGTAACCACCGTTGCTAGTCAAGCCGGACAGATTCTAAAACAGGCGAAACGGTATAGCACGATCGCATCAGATGAAGAAATTCAAGCTTTAATTGATCAAAACTGGGATTCCACCTGCCCAATGGAGCCAGCCCTATTGTGGCTGGAGTGGAAGACAGTGATTCAGTTTCAAGGGATTGCGTCGTGGGACGAGTATCGCACTGCCAATCGAATTGGGAGAGGACAAGCACTAACGCTCAAAGGACGCAAGCAAGTTTGGCAAGTTTTTGAAGCCGTGCAAAACCAACTGCGGATTCAGCAAAAACTAGACTGGGCGACCTTTTACCGACAAGCTAGAGAACTGATCGTATCTGGTCAAGTAGAAAGACCTGTCGATGCTGTCATCGTCGATGAAGTTCAAGATCTTAAACCGCAAGAGCTAATGTTTCTTGCCGCCCTAGCTGGCGATCGACCCAACGGTTTAATGCTAGTCGGCGATGGTGGACAGCGCATCTACCAAGGACGCTTCACGCTAAAATCACTTGGAATTAACGTGCAGGGGCGATCGCACATTTTGAAAATCAATTATCGCACCACTGAGCAGATTCGTCGCTTTGCAGACCGCATGACCCATGCAGAAAGCGACGATCTCGACGGCAATACTCAATCTAGACGAGGGACAGTGAGCCTTCTCAATGGACCTGAACCAACTCTCAAAGCTTGCCTTGACGAACAACAGCAAAGCAGCTTTGTCGTATCTGAAATTAAAACACTGCTTCAAAGTGGAGTAAAACCTAACGAGATTGCGATTTTCAGCCGAACTAAGAATCTACTCAAACCGATCGAGAAATGCTTGCAACAAGAAAATATCGCAGCCTTTCGTCTTGATGATCAAGAAGATCTGCCCACAGCTATTAGTACTGGCAGTATGCATCGAGCAAAAGGACTTGAGTTTAAGGTTGTTTTCGTGGTTCATGTCTCCGAAAACGTCATCCCTCTTCCTCAAAGTCTAAAAAACGCTGTTGACCCACAAGCCCGAAAGGAAGTACTGGAGCAAGAACAGCATTTATTGTACGTCAGCATCACTCGCGCACGCGATCTAGTTTATCTCTGCTGGGTCGATAAACCTAGTCCGCTAATCAAATAAGGGGTCAGTTCATATGGGTTGGATTTTCTCTCCATCTTGCATTTGAAGCATTCTGCATTCGTGATCATTGTTTGGCATTCCGTCCGTCACATTCGGGCTGGTCATCGTTTTCCCGTAACTTGCAATTTGAAGGATTCAGAAGGTGCGATCGTTACACCTCGACGAACAGGCTGAATCGGTCTGGCATTCACAAGCGTCAACTCCCAGTTAGACAACAACTCAAACAGCGCCAGCTTCATCTCAAACAAAGCGAAGGCAGCTCCAATACATCGGCGATCTCCCCCACCAAATGGCAAATACTCATACGGTGAAAACTGCCGCTCCAGAAACCGATCCGGGTGGAATTGCTTCGGGTTCGGATAGACTGCTTCGCGATGATGCGCGAGATAGATAGAAGGCATGATCACTGTGCCAGGTTCGAGCGCGTAACCCGCAATCTCGATCGATTGTTTGACAATCCGTGGAAATGCACTCATCGCGATCGGATAGAGTCTGAGCGTTTCCTGACAAACCGCTGTGATGTAGGGTAGTCGTGCGATCGTAGTCGGATCTGGATTGCGATCGAGGGTGGCAAATTCTGCTAGAAGTTTAGTTCGCACCTGTGGTAGTGCAGCAATCCAATACAATGCCCAAGTCAAGGCGGAGGCAGTCGTTTCGTGCCCAGCAAACAGGAGCGTAATCAATTCGTCTCGCAGTTCGATGTCGCTCAACGATTGCCCGTCGCTATCTCGTGCCGCCAGCAAAAGCGCCAAGATGTCGGTTCGATTGGGATCAGGGTGATCGCGACGAGCCGCTATTTCTGCGTAGAGCAAATCATCCACTTGCTGCCGTAGGCGGATAAATCGTCCCCAAGGACTCCAAGCTCCCCAATCTTGCCGTAAGAATGGATAAAACAACAGCATCGCCCCGATCGGAGAACCAAAGCGATCGAGCATTTGAGTCAGTCGCTGCCGCATCTCCTCATACCGCGACCCATCCTCCAGTCCAAACACCGCTTTCAAAATGACCTGGAGGGAAATCGATTGCACGATCTGACGCACTCGGAACGTAGTACCAATTTCCCAATCATTCGTAACTTGGCGGGTAACGGCTCGAATTACATCACCGTAGGAGCGCATTCGTTGCTTGCAGCGCGCTTCGCGTTCGCCATGAAACGGAGGCATCAGCAGTTGACGCTGGCGCTGATGCGCTCCGCCTTCAAGCAGGACAATGCCATGCTCTCCTAGTAGCAGTTGAAGCAGTTGATTGCCACGTCCAGCACTCAATTGCTCTGGTTTTGCTGTGAAAACCCCTTCAAGTGCTTCGGGGCTGCTGAAGTAGACCATTGCCGGGGTAGCACCAGGCTGAGAGACACGATAATCATCGCCGTAAGCTTGACGACGCGCTTCAACCGTTTCGAGCGGACGAAACAAAAATCGCAGTCCCCATAGACGACGCTGCCAAACTGAAGTTTTAGGGGGACCATTGAGCGATCGAGGAGTATCAACAACCATTCGATAAAGTCACGGGAGGCAGATAAAACACTGTCTTTAGTTTAACGAGAGCGATGGTTGATGCAAGATGCTGAAAAGCGGTGAAACTGAGTGCAACAGGAAGTCATTGCGGCGCAAACATTTGCGGTTAAATAAGAATGGATATTACGGTGGTACTGCGATGACTCTCCAGAGCAAACCCGCTTGGGCAGGCGATGATTTTCTTTCCCGTTGTGTCAATGTTCTGATTCACACACCACCCATTTACGCGGTGATGAAACAACAAGCGCGACAAGTTTTAATCAAAACGGCGGAGAAGAATGGCATCCCTTGGCGCAAACGAGTTGAGGAATTCGTTGCCGCTGGCATTGAGCAGCAGGCATCTCAGGTGACAAACGAATCGATTCGCTATCCCGATTATTACCAAGTGCCCTTCCATGCCTACGATCGCGGAAATTTATGCTGGGAAGCTGCCTTTGAAGCAGAATCAGCGACTCATGCGATGGCACTGCGAGTCTGGAAAGATGAACCCTTAACTTGGCAGGCGGCACAAGAGCGACTGCGCGGGAGTTTTCACCAGGTGCTTGCCGAACACATCCATCAGCCTGTGCAAGACATTCTCGATGTTGGTTGCTCGATCGGGATCTCCACGTTGGCATTACATCGGTTCTACCAAAGCCAGCATAATCGTCCGGTTCGTACCATTGGGCTAGATCTGTCGCCCTATATGTTGACAGTCGCCTGTCACCGAGATACGAACGGCGAAATTAGTCAATGGACTCATGCCAACGCCGAAGCGACAGGGCTACCGGATCGCTCCTTTGATCTGGTCACGCTTCAGTTTGTGATTCATGAATTGCCGCGTCAAGCTGCGATCGCCATCTTCCAAGAAGCGTTCCGGCTACTCCGTCCGGGTGGTCATCTGGCGATCGTTGATAACAATCCCCAGTCCCCAGTCATTCAGAATCTTCCACCCGTACTATTCACTCTGATGAAAAGCACAGAGCCTTGGTCGGATGATTACTACACCTTTGATGTTGAAGCCGCGATGCAGTCGGTTGGCTTTGAACAACTCGTAACCGTTGCGAGTGATCCTCGCCATCGCACGATTCTAGGACGCAAACCATGACGTTTGAGAACAAGACAATCATTCTGACGGGTGCATCGGCGGGGATTGGCAAAAGACTCGCAATTGCCCTGGCTCAACAAGGCGCAAATCTAGTCCTAGCAGCCCGGAGTCAAGCTGCTCTGGAAGAAACGGCGGCGTTGTGTGCAAAGCAAAGTGGAAGAGCGGACACGCTTCGCGTGAGCCGAAGGCAACGCTGTTCCTACCGATGTGACGCAGCCTGAAGCTTGTAAGCAGTTAATCGAGAATGCGATCGCGCTTGCGATCGCAACCTTCGGGCAGATCGATTGCCTGGTTAATAATGCTGGCATCACAATGTTGAGCCGATTTGACCAAGTAACCGATCTCTCTGTGTTTGAACAAGTGATGCAGGTGAATTATCTCGGTGCTGTTTACTGCACTCATTACGCACTACCTTATCTCAAACGCCGCCGAGGGCTTTTGGTTGCTATCTCCTCGCTGTGTGGCAAAACAGCGGTTCCGACCCGCACTGGGTATGTCGCGAGTAAACACGCAATCCAAGGCTTCTTTGACACACTACGGATTGAATTACAGGGGAGTGGGGTCGATGTTCTGGTGGTTTCTCCAGGGTTTGTCGCGACTGATATTCGCGATCGAGCTTTAGGCGGAAACGGACAAGCTTTAGGGCAAAGTCCGCGAAATGAGGATCAGGGCACGATGTCGATCGAGGACTGTGTGCGACAAATTGTGAGCGCAATGGAACACCGCAAGCGAGATCACATCATGACCGTAAAAGGCAAAGCCATTCCTTGGGCAAAGCTCATCGCACCAGGGTTAGTTGATCGATTAGCTGCCTACGCCGCTCGCACAACTCAAGATTAGAATGAACGGCGAATCGTATGGCATTCACTCATGGTTCTGACTCGCGGCACACTTGATCCGATTACGCTCAAAATTACAGAATTGCCCGTTCCGGTTGAAGTAGAGAACGGTTGGCAGGAATTCGCGATCGATGTGGGCGCATCGTTGCCTTTGGCTCACGCGAAGCGTGTCCGTGACTGTCACGGTGCGTCCCCGGATTTGGAAGAATTTCGTCGAAGCGACCGCACAGTATCACAACTGGACAGCAGTCATAACGGGACGGATGGGCGAATTGACGGATGTAGGATTTGTCCTGGAACAACCTGGAATTCAGGTGTTTGAAAATCAAATGTCTCAGAACACTTAACTGTCTCGCCCCTTGAGACGCGACAGCTTTGCTCCACGGAGTGTACGCGAAAAAGCTGAATTAAATTCAACCGGAGATGATAAGTTAATAGTTATTTCGTACTATTCTAGTCATGGGTGAACTGCGGAAAATTATTCATGTAGACATGGATGCGTTTTTTGCGGCGGTTGAGCAACGGGATAACCCAGCTTACCGAGGCAAGCCGATCGTTGTGGGCGGCTCTCCCGATAAACGCGGTGCTGTCGCGGCTGCCAGCTACGAAGCCAGAAAGTTTGGCATTCATTCCGCAATGCCCGCTCGAACTGCACTCCACCGCTGCCCCCACGTCGTTTTTGTGTCACCGCGATTCGACGTGTATCGGCAGGTTTCTCAGCAGATTCGAGCCATCTTTCATCGCTACACAGACCTCGTTGAGCCGTTGGCGCTAGATGAAGCCTATCTAGACGTGACCGAGAATAAGCTAGGCATTCCCTCTGCGACTTGGATCGCCAATGAGATTCGGCAGCAGATTTACCAGGAGATTGGGTTAACGGCTTCCGCAGGGATTTCAATCAACAAGTTTTTGGCGAAAATGGCATCGGGAATGAACAAGCCAAATGGGTCGTACTTAATTGCGCCGAATGACGCGATCGCCTTTGTTGAACAGCTCCCAATTGAAAAATTTCACGGCATCGGGCAGGTCACGGCTGCCAAAATGCACCAACTTGGGATCAAAACAGGCGCAGAACTGAAGCAATGGTCGGAAACGGACTTGGTGCAACAGTTCGGCAAGATAGGACGTTTTTATTTTCGGATTGCGAGAGCCGAGGATGATCGACCTGTGCAGCCCAATCGTGTGCTTAAATCGGTCGGTGCAGAAACCACCTTTGAGAAAGATTTGGACGAAATTGAGGCTATGAGGCAGGCGCTTGAATTGATCGCTCAGACTGTGGGAAATCGATTGAGGAGCAAACGGACCAGTGGACGGACCGTAACGCTCAAGGTGAAGTTTGCGAGCTATGAGCAGATCACACGCAGTCGCACCGAACTAATGCCGATCACAGCAACAGAGAGGATTTTGGAATTGGCGCAGGCGCTACTCCCGATCGCAGAACTGCACGATCGCAAGGTAAGACTGTTAGGAATTTCGATTTCAAATTTAGGCGAATCCAAAGACAACGGTGTATTTCAGCAGCTTGCCTTGCCATTTGCGGTGGAGGCAAAATTGTAGACGGTTAGAGCGTGGGTTCTGATATGCTTCGGAAACTCCGCGAGTTAAGCCGTTTCGCTTGATTTAATCCAGCAGCACAAAACAGTCGATATGTCCAAGCAAACTTCGCTTTTCCCTGATAATTACGATGAATTTTTCCGCAATCTGAAGGAGCGAATTCGGGCGACTCAGGTGAAAGCGGCGCTGGCAGTTAACCAAGAATTAGTATTGCTTTACTGGCAGATCGGACGAGAGATCCTGCAACGGCAGCAGCAAGAAGGGTGGGGAACAAAAGTGATCGAACGATTGGCGCAGGATCTGCGTCTAGAGTTTCCTAACATGAGCGGGTTTTCACGAACTAATCTGACCTATATGAGGGCATTTGCTGAGGCTTACCCGGATGAGCAGATTGTCCACCAGCTTGGTGGACAAATTCCGTGGAAGCATAACTGCGTCATTCTGGACAAGGTGAAAGACCCAGAACAGCGGAGCTGGTACATTCAAAAAACGATCGAGAATAGTTGGAGCCGCAATGTTCTGATTCACCAAATTAGTACCGATCTCTACAGCCGCCAAGGAAGCGCGATTACCAACTTTCAGGAAGTATTGCCTGCTCCACAATCTGATCTCGCTCAAAGTCTGCTGAAGTCAGAATATAACCTCGATTTTCTTGAACTGCATGAAAAAGCCTTGGAACGGGACTTAGAGCGTGCCCTACTCGAACGGATGCAAAAATTCCTGCTTGAGCTTGGTGTTGGGTTTGCCTTTGTCGGTAGCCAATATCGTCTTGAGGTAGATGGGGATGAGTTTTTTGTAGACATGCTCTTTTACCATTTGGGGTTGAGTTGTTTTGTCGTGATTGAATTGAAAACAACCGATTTCAAGCCAGAATATTCAGGACAAATTAACTTCTATGTCAACGTCATTGATGACAAGTTGCGCCGACCTCACGACAATCCAACGATCGGGATCATTCTCTGTCGATCGAAGAAGAAGTCGATCGTTGAGTATTCACTGAAAGGAATGTCTCAGCCGATCAGCGTTTCGACTTATCGCACCACCGCGACACTGCCTGAAGAATTCAAAGAGAAGTTGCCTTCGATCGAGGACTTGCAGTACCAACTTGAAACCGTTGCTGCGGAGGTTGAAGAGTTAGATCAAGACATGGATCTGAAGTAGACTTAGCAGCCTGCTTCAAGAGTAAGCTGAGAGTTAATCGTTGGGAGTGCTAATCTATGCCCGTGGTGTATGTCATCGGTGGAGCAAATGGTTCTGGGAAAACGACCTCAGCACTTAGCATCTTGCCGACTTTAGGAGTGATTGAGTTTGTGAATGCAGACGCAATTGCATCAGGCTTATCACCACTGAATCCTGACTCGATGGCAATTCAAGCAGGGCGCTTAATGCTAGAGCGATTAAATGAGCTAGCTGAAGCGGGTTCTGATTTTGCTTTTGAAACAACGCTAGCGGCTCGAACGTTTGCCCCATTTTTGAGGTCATGCAAAGCCAGAGACTATACGATCGCGCTGCTATATTTCTGGCTTCCGAGTGTGGAATTAGCAGTGGCGCGAGTTGCCAGACGAGTTGCGAGTGGAGGGCATTCAATTCCAGAAGAGGTGATTCGGAGGCGATATGAGCGAGGGCGGCGAAATTTAATCGAGTTGTATTTGCCTCTATGTGATGGCTGCCTCATTCTAGATAACTCTGCCCAAGAGTCTCGACTGATTGCAAGGAAACCGCTCAATGAGCCTCTCATCATCTACGATCAGAATACATGGAGTCAAATCAACGGAGTGACAGATGACTGAAAACGATTTCAATACGAACCAGGAGAAAATTCTGGAAGGGGTGAGGGCTGCGATCGCGCAAGCAATTGAGCGGCATCGTCGGTTAGGAGAATCGATCGCGGTTTGGAAAGACGGAAAGGTGGTCATTCTGGAAGCAAATCAAATTTTGCCATTGCAGCCGAAGTCGGATCGCTAAAGTTGAAAAATATAGATCAGCGATCGACCAAGAAGTAACAGTTCCCCTTACTCAAGGGATCACAACCTGATTTTCAGATAGGCTCTATCGTCAAAAAACGGATTACTGCAACCAACTCCCTTTGTAGATTTATTCAAAGTCATGCAAAGCGGATCTCTTGCGATTGCTTCTTGTAATCTCTCTTCAGATTCTTGAAGCGACGAAGCTAGATCAGGATAGCCATCCGAAGCTAGAACTAGATGCGTCACATCCTTACTAACTTGGATTTGTTTAACGCCTTTTAGCGCAACAGGAAACCCATCTAAAACACTGTAACCGTATGGAATATCAGCATTTTGAAACAATGCTTGCCTTTCTAGTAGAGGCAAGATAAAGCTTCTCCCAGTATCTTGCTCAGTCAAATCACCGATCGTTTTTCCTGATAGCAATTCAGAGAACAGATAGAAAGCTCGCACTTCTGAAAGCAGTCGATCGATACGCTTAGGATTTGTATGTTTTTCGTTAGCTACTAAACATTGACAATCGCCAATCATCCAGACTTGATAATGAAATCGGCTAAAGATTGCGATCGAAGCCGTTAAGCGATCTTTGGGAAATTGGGAAACTCGTTCAGTTAGTTGATGCTGCTTGTAGAACTCAGCAATTTCCTGAGTTGCAACCTCGATAAATTGCTCAAGTGTTGTTTCTACGGCTAAATTTTCAACGACAGAAATTAAGATTGAGGCTGCCCACCAACCCGCAGTTCTTCCTAAAGGAAAGCTCCAACTCGATTTGCTAGTTGCACCATCCACAACACACGCAAAATGATCATTACTGTAAATGGCATCCTCGCAATTCTCGCTCTGTCCTGTTTTGGATGTGATGTAACGCTCTACAATTTCCATCAATTCCCCCTTGATCGATCTCTAATTAGTCTCATTTGGGACTTTAATAAGACTTCATCTCAACGGAAGATTTCAGCGTGTTAGTCTAATGTGTGGTTATCGCGGGTCAGTATATCGTGCCTAAATACAGGTCAAACAACCCGTTCTGATCCATCGCTACATTGTGACAGTAGATCTGATCAGCCCAAGGTGGATCATGCCGGAAGCGCCTGTAGATTTGTGAAGAAGTGCCAAATCCCATCTTCAAGAATTTTCTCTAAGAGAGTATTTGGCAGAAAATGAGAAAACGATGGATAATCATGAGATGGTCTCAGAACCCAGCATGAGCAATCTTGGTGGAGTTTTACAGATTTGAGTGGGTCATGATAACAACCGGACACTGGATCAGACAGATGAGAGAAGACGCTGGATTGTCACAGGAACAGTTGGCAGTCATGATTGGGATTTCATCGTCTACGGTTCGTAAATGGGAGAAAGATCAGGTCACTCCATCGCTGTCGATCCATCAGTGGCAGGCATTTGCAGAAGCGGTTAAAGTTCCTTTTAGTGACCTACCAACCACAATTCCTAGAATTGCTTAGGGTTTTGACTCATTCCCAAGAGACGCAATCTGAGCGTGTGTCATCGAGTTCTGTTTGCACTTGAGAAATCTCTTCGCCCCAGGTGATCCAGAACGATCGTTCAGCTTGAACCATGTACTGATCGCTTTGAATGACTTGTTGAATTTGAGTGCGGATTTGAGCAATGCGATCGATTCCCCGTTTCAAAGTTTGGAGAGCCATTCGCTGATGTTGGATTTGTGCGTAATTTCCCAATAACGCCTCTGGGTTCAACGACATACCGATGGGCAATGGAATCAACCGCAGGTAAGCTTCGATCGCTGGAATTAACAAACTTCGATCTCGTGACCCTTGAGCGTTTATAACTTGGTTCAGCGCGGTTTGGGCGCAGTCGAGTGTTTGAAGTGTGATGATGCCCAGTTCGGTGCGGTACTGTCCCTTTTTGGGATCGAAACGAATGCTGGTATGTTTATGAACGATCGCAGCATCGGCTTCAATTTGACGAATTTGCGCTTCAATTTCCGATGCTTGATCGCCTAATACGGCAAAATTCAGCGTTTGATTTGTGGCGCAATCGAGTTCTACCTCCGTATATCCCTTCGCCCGTTTTTCTCGTAATAGCTGCTGTAGCTTAGTTTGTGCCTTTGCCACACTCCCGCACGAGTAAGCGTGGGTTTGCCCTCGATAATTGACTCGTCCGTATTTGGCGTACAGTGTTCCATCCGGGAGGACGTAGCCCTGCCAAAATTTGTTGTGATTGCCGCGACCGTCCACGCAGATCAGGTGAACGGAAGCGATCGCACTAGAGAGATCTGGAGATTGATCGGAAGCCATGACGAATTTCCTCAAACGTTTGAAATTTTTTCTTGAAAGCTGCCGCAGTTCACGACGTCGAATCCCATCTGTTGCGTTTGCCGATAGACTTTAATTTGAGGTCGGCGTGGCTGAAAATCAGGGGTCTGAGTTCGGTGTAACTCTCGGTGATTTGCTTCGACTTGGTGATAGGTGGTGCAGCGATCGACAAATTGACAATTCACACAAATACACACGGTAACCTCCTAGTTTTCTTCCCACACGATCGCTCGATCGCTTTCAACTTGTTCATCGATTTCTGGCGCGACGCATAACGCTTGTCCATTTTTCGCCCAACGATCAAGTGCCCCAATTTCTTCCGCGTCACCTTGCGATCGCGGCGGCTTGCGCTCGATTTGTATGTGTAAATCTTCGAGAGTGACTTGTCCCGGTCGGCGTTGGGCGTAAGCTTGAGCGGCGCAGGCAAACACGATGTCATGAATTTCGCTACCTGTGTATCGTTCGGTATGTCGGGCTAACGGTTCGATCAATGCTTGGACAGCCGGATCGTCGAGATTGGCTCCTGGATTAAGGAGTTTGTAGCGTTCCATCTGTGCTTGAAAAATTTCCCGTCGGGCTGCTAGGTTCGGAAGCGGCACATGATAAACCTCAGAAAATCGTCGCAGCAGTTCAGGTTTGAAACACCAAGGACGATTCGCCGTTGCCGCAACGAAAACGGCAGAGGTGTGTTCTTGAAACCATTGCAGGAAATAACCAAACATCCGCTTCGTTGTGCCACCGTCCGACTCGCTGCCGCTACCGCCATCAAACATCTTGTCCATCTCGTCAATGAACAGAATCGATGGAGCCATTGCCTCGGCTGCTGCGATCGTCTGTCGTAGGTTTTCCTCAGATGCACCTAGTTCCTTCTGAACTAACTTGCTGGTATCAAGACTCAGAATCGGCAGTCCCCATTCTTTCGCAAGGCACTTAATCCCCAATGTTTTTCCGGTTCCGCCATACCCAACGAGTAGAACACCTCTCGGAAATGGCAAGTTCCAAGCTTCCTGTGCCTCTGGTTCTAGCAATGCAGCTTGTGTGGTTGCCCAACTTTGCAGCATTGGCATTCCTTTGACTGGGACATCCGGAGCCTTAGCGTACTGAATGCCTCGTGCTGCGAACTGCTGCTTTTTGATTTCGAGAATGTCGTCGATTGATTGCACATCTAATCGTCTGCGCTTGATCGCAACCAGTTGAATTGCGTCATCCATACCTTCGGGTGTCATCCCCAGTAGAGCGCGGATCAGTCGCTTGCGATCGTCAACGGATAACGCGACCTCAAAGGTGTAATCCTGTGCCTTGGCACTTCTCTGGAGAGCTTTCAACCGATGCTCAAAGATTGCTTCCGCTTCGGTTGCAGTCGGCAGAGGGTTTTGCATATCGACAACTAAATCCTGGAAGATTGGCGGTGTGCGTAGACCGTCATGCAGAATAATCAACGAGTTCTGCGATCGCTTCAGCAAATTGAACACGCGCACCGCTAGTCTCACAAACGCTGGATTAGAATCTTTAGCAGCAACATAGCGATAGATGTCTCGCAAAATGAATAAAGTTGGACGAGCTTGTTGAGCAGTTTCATCCTTCCCCTGAGTTTGGCAAGCAGATTCGATGTAGCGCAACACGGATTCTACCATGTGCAGATTCGTCGCGATTTTCACGCTGGATGTAGCTGAAACTCCGGTTAGCTGCTTGCCCTTGTACTGCGGGATCAGCATTTCTAAGCCAGTTACACCCAGTGAAGCATCCCAATGGAGAACTTGTAAGCTCTTTGGGGCTGCGTATTCCGTAACCAGCGATCGCAGAATCAAATCTGGTTCCGATGCAGTTCGGGTATCGATCGCGATCGTAGACATTTTGGCGTTGAAATAGAGCTTCAGTTGCGCGACATCGAATGCCATAAATTACAGACCTCCGAGAGAGATATCAGTTTGAATTTGAACAGGCTGTTCGTGATATTCGGGCTTCAGTTCAACTTCGGTCGCACCCAGTTGTGTGAGTGCTTTTGTCAGTTGAGTACAGCTTTCGCCTTGATGCCCAACGACTTCCACTTTCATTACCTGCCCCCGTTTGCGAACAATTTTGATCTGAGACATTGTTACCTCCATTGCTTACCAAGCTGCACTGACAGTTTCATTTGAGATTGAGACAATCTGTGTGAGGGTTGTCTCGATCGAGCCATCATCGAGAACTACATCTTCACGGTTCCAGAGATGTACCGGATAGTCGCGTTGAATCACTGCTTCATCGTGATAGAACTGCACTTCCTGATTGAAATGTTCAACGGGCTGAAGCGTTCGGCTCTGCTGCTGAGTTCGAGGAAAAGCCAAACCGAGTGCATTCTGGTTAAAATCCCACGCATCTGCAATCAATACAAAGCAGTTTCGACCTGCATCCCATCGAAAGCCAACATCTAGCTGAGATTTACGATGAGCAGTATGAAGGTGTTGACGACGAATGATAATTTCGGCTTCGGCTTGGTTGCGTCGATCGTAGTCACTGATGAGCTTGACAGGCTGATCGTGAACTTCGACCTCTGCAATGATGTCCTTCTCGGCTAGTAACTTTTTCAGCCCTTCGATTAGGGCTTCTCGATCGCTGAGATGTGTTGTAATCGTTGCAAAGTGACTCATAGTTCCTCCAGTACAGTTGTTACTCGAAAATTACCCAATCGGATCGATCAATGTCATCAGCTTCAAGCCGCTCCAGGTCAGGAATCTGAAGCTGTTTTTCCAGATCAGCTAGTAGAGATGAGGCTTGCGATCGCAGAACTTCATGCTCAGATTGCTGGCTAGATGCAGTCGAATTTACCTGATTCAAATGGGTGAGTACCTCCGCGAGTGATTGATCATGCTGAGATAGCACCACAGCACTTTCCGCCAAACTCTGAAACTGTTGTTTCAAACCTTTAGGCAGTTTTCCTGGACAGTAATCTTTGTTCAACAGCTTTCGCAGGTTGTGAACTAATAGTTTGAGAATTTGTTCACGCAGGTCTACGATCTTTTGGTCAATCGCAGTTCTAATCTGCTGTTGTTGGTATTGATAAGCTTGTTGCAATGCATTCAACTCAGCATTAGCTTGTGCTTGTGTCACTCTGATTTCAGCTTCAGTTTTTTCTTGTTCAGCTTGTGCTTGTGTCAGCATCAACTGTGTCTGGGATCGTTCAAGCTCTAATCGTCGAAGTTCTGCATCTCGCTGAAGTGCTTCTTGAAAGCTTTCGAGGCGGAATGGTCCTTTGAGTTGAATGCCAAATCGCTGCTGAATTTTCTCAATTTTGGGATAACGTCGTTCGTATACTTCAAGTCGGCGCTGAGTGAGTTCATCCGAGAACTGTCCGGCTGCGATCATAGGTTGAATCTCGTCACGCAACCATCGCTCTTTTGAAGCTCGATACGCTGATAGAACCTGATTGAGCTTTTCGATACTCAAGGCTTGAAGCACCTCATAGCAATCGATAAAATGCCCAAAACGAGAACCCGGAATTGCCCGATATGGCAGAAGATCGATCGTGCATTCGGTATAGATTTTGCGGCGTTCTTCGGTCAGTTCATCGATCGCTTGCTTTAGTTCTTGAAAGACTTTGATCTGCGGCGGCTGAACTTTCCGTCCTAAAGCTCTCCAGGCTGCCAAGACTTCTTGGGGAGGCGCGAAATCTTCGACATCGATCGCTGCCACCCGCGAGTCACCGCCACAGATTTTGATTTCCGCGTAATACATGCGCTCCTCGGAAAACAAACGTAAATCTCGCTCGATCGTACGAATCGTGAATCCAGTTGGTGCTTTGGGCGTTCTTGAAGTCGAAACGGTCTGTGACTCTGCAATAGTTTGAATGCGCGAAGGTTGGTCGAGAATTAGCATGACTAAATCCTGAAACACATCGCACTACTGCTATGCAGAATTAATTTTTTGCTTTAATTTTATTCTCTATAAGCTTTGTGCTGTCTAGCATGGATCAACTAGATAAAGTATACCGCTATTTAGTACAGATGTTCGATTAATTGTGATAAGTTTTTATTCAAATTAATGATGCTACAACGACCCTAATCGAGCCACCAAGCATTTAGTTGAGCCACGACTTGAACAGTGGTTGATTGCTCTACACTCACAACTAATGTCGATGTGCCTGCTAGTAGTACAGTACTGCGTGACCAGTACCCTGGCTCGACTTCTACCATCACTGTATCTCCTGGTAAAAAGCCGCCTCGTGCCTGAAACTCATAGTTCCTCAGCATCCGATCGTGCCGTCGTGCGTCTTCTTCATCGGACACCTGCTGGTAAAAATCAGCCCATTCAGAGTAATACTCGCTTATCCAATCGTCATAGTTCAAGTAGTCCAACTCTTCGAGATCGTTCTCCATCTCCTCGTCAAGAAGATCGATATCAACATTACAAGTGCTGAAACTCATTGCTCACTTTGCTCCCATAATTTTCGCACAAGTCCAACATAGATCCCTTGAATCTCGACAGTATCAGCATCAACAGATGTGGAGGGATAAGCAGCATTGGCAGGTTGCAGAATGACTTTACTTCCCTGGCGGTAGAAATGCTTTAGGGTAGTTTGGGTGTCTACTCTGGCTGCAACAATCGCCCCATTTCTTATACTGGCTGGGTTGGAGGCAGGACGCATGATAATCAGATCATTATGATCAATTAGCGCACCCACCATACTATCTCCCCAAACTCTTAGTACGAACCAATCCTCGCTGCCTGCGGGTCTATCTCCTGTCAAAGCCAGCCATCCCACGGGTGCGTCTGAAGAGAGTTCTGCCAAGCTGTGAGCCGCGATCGCTCCCAAGATTGGAAGTTGGAAGCCAAGCGTAATCAGCCCGTACTGTTCCCCATTTTCCCGTAGCCATTCTTCGGTGAACCGAATTGTGCGAGCGGCGCGTTCATCTTGAATCAGAACTCCTTTCTGTACCAGAATCTTGACCAGGGACTGCACTGGAGCATTAGAGGTATAGCCTAACCCTGCCGCGATGTCTCGGATGACTGGGCTATACCCCAAACGGCGAAAATGCCCCGCCAGCCAATTCACTAAGCGTTGCTGTGCTGCTGTAAGTGAAGCCATGACGATTTTTCTTTATAGTACAAATACTCTACAATAAAGAAGAGTTTTGTCAAGCTCATATCCTTGCAAGGCAAAAGGAGCGATCGCAAAAGCTAATGTCGAAAACGATTCACCAGTGTCCGAGTGATTTTCAGCACAGTTTGTAGATACTCTTGCTACGAACCAATCTGCTCTAGCGCCTCATTGATCCCATCGATATCAAACTCTTCTGGGTCAAATTCTCCGCCTACCCATTCCAGCATCGACTCATGTTCTGGATGTGTCGGTGTTTGAATCACCGCCAAAAGTTCAGCATATCCCCAAGCCCCACCGCAATCCTCTGGCGGACAAGCTCGCTTCCCCTTAATGCATGTAGGATAATGAGTCTCTGGATCAGCAGGAAGTAATTTCTCAAGTAAAATTTCATGCTCCCAGCCATCACCCATATCGTAGATGTAGTGAAACTTAAATTTCTCTCTAGTGACAACTTGACTTAACTTTACTTTCGACGCATCTTCCGCATCCCAATCGAATTCAGGATTAGGACGACCATACCGCCTCCCCTGGATCTCAAATACATGAAGATGCCCATCAAACCAACCCATTGTCACCTGAAGAATGTCATGCAATTTCCACAACGTGGTTTCACTCCTCACCTGAATCCGCCGCCAAATCGGAGGTTTAATATCTCGAAGGGTCACTTTAAATTGATAAATCGTTGGATGAGCAGGTTTTCTAGGAGGCATAACCAGTTAACGCTCTCAGCGTATCGTTGAAACTTACTCTACAGATATTCAGAAACACAATTTCTAAGAAACATTAGCCACCCTTTCTCGATACTCAAGCACCTGATCGCGAACCGATTCAGCAGCAGCAGCAGCAATTTTTGTCCAGTCTTCTTGAGTCAGAGCGTTCTTGAGAATTGCATTGATTTCCGTTCTAATTTCTTCTGATTGAGAAGCTTCTGCACCGACTTTCTTTTCCTGCAAAACCGTCCAGAGTTTTTCCTGAATCTCCGCAGTCGGATTCATCAACCGTTCAATGACTAGGTTTCGCCCACAGGCAAAAGCAGCGTTTTTCCCAATCCCTAAATTCAATTCCTCTAGGAGAGCTTGGAATTCCGCTAGAACGATCGCTTGGAACTGACGAACTTGCTGGAAATCTTTAGGGTCTGTGAAAAATTCGCGTAAGTGAATGCCATCATAGCCAGCGCCGATGTCACAATTTACTTCTTCTTCGATTTCTAAGAGTTCACGAAAGCGAGTGCCGTGGGCAACAGCAAAGCTCCCGTCACTGATCTTAAACGTCATCATTTGCTCCCTCATCCGAGTCGGATGCCTCCCAGTCTACTTCATCTCTCCAATCGGGTGAAATAGGTTATGGAGTATACCATTCATGAGGTAGGAGAGCTTCAATCCCTACGCTTTGAGTTGATAACGAGATGGATTTTCCTGCACCTTCTCATAAATGCCTTGATAAGTTCCTCTGCCTAGAATCAGTCCAACACTTTTACGAGCGGTTGTTAGATCTGTTTCCTGAACGGACAGATAAAGCGCTTGAATTACTTCATCTGTCGTGACGGGTTGACCTGCTTCTTTCACAATTTGTTGAACCGCCTGCGTTGGTGTCATCGAGTTGAAGCTTTTCTTCATCGACAAAGGTTGAGCAGCAGTTGTAGGCTTTGTTACTTTAGGTTCAGGTTCAGTAGGCTTTACTTTGGATGCCGCTTTCTTCACTTTGGGATCTGCTTTACTTGTCGATCGCGCAGCTTGTTTCGGTGCTACTTTGGCGGTTGTCTCTGTGTTAGTTGCGGGAGTAGCAGACGCATCATTGCCCAATAGATGATTAATTTGCTCTAATGTTCGATCAAGATCAGCAGTTGCCTCTGTAACAGCCGCTTGAATGATTTGGTCCCGCTCACTGATCAAGCGCGATCGTTCTTGCTCAAGGCTGGCTCTGGTATTGTCTGTCAAAATTGAAACTGCCATGATTAAACTATCCTTGCGATTCATATAGCGACTTGCTGAATGCTATTGTACTCGCGGGTTAGTGCTTTAGTGAAAAAGTTCTAAATTTGTCTCTAATAGTATTTGAGGAGTTATGCATTGTTGTAGATTTTGAGTATTAGCCAATGCAGCAAGTCTGATGAATTGCTAGAACTCGATTTGATTTCAAACTCAGTCTGCAAGATTAAATTGAGGTGATGACATAAGCGATCGCTGGTTGTATTCCTCAACAATTGGCGAAGGAAGTAAATTTGGTTTGGATTCCGAATCTCGGCGATCCGAGCGATCTCAGCATTGTCTTGGATTCCTGCTTCGATCAGCGATCGCACACATAGCCAAAGTCGAAAGCGGTTTGCTAATGTGCGAATGATTTTTAGCACAGGTTCATTCAAGCTCATGAGTTGTGTGACTAACCGTAAGGCTTTCTCTTGGTTGCCTTCAATCAGAGCTTGGCTGAGATCCAGGGCGGTTGCTGTCGTTGAAGTGATTAAGGTTCCAACGACAGCCGGAGTGAGTTGGGTGCTGTCTCCATCGCTGTAGAGAACGAGCTTTTCGAGCGCATGATGCAAAGCGTGAGGATCGTTCCCGATTGCTTGCTGGAGAACTTGAATCGTATCTGAGCGAAGCCTTAGACCGAATTGAGTTGCTGTGGTTTGAACCCATTGATGAAGCTCATCGACTTTCCAGGGTGGGAGGCGATCGAATTTGCGGATCTGGGTGCATCGTTTGAGTAACTGAGTTGGAGCGTCGGGATTGCTCAAGACGAGGTGTGTTGCTCTTAATGGTGCGGCTAGAACTGTTTTCAGCAAAGAATAAAGGGAATGATTCGAGGCAATGGTAGGGAAATTTTTTAGCCAAATGAAGCGATCGCCTGATTCAAAGGGTGCAGTCAAAGCAGCTTCCAACGCCCGACTTAACTCATCTTCTTTTGCACCGCGAACGATACAATAGTTAAGAGCGCTAACTTGAAGGGATTGTTTGAGCGCATCAACGGCTTGCTCGATCGCAAACTCGTCGTTGCCGTAAAAGTAGTAACTTGGCATTGGTTCACCTATGTTTCTGCAAACTGCATCACTGCTTGTTGTGAGGTGTAGCGCGTCTGAGTGCTTCCGGCTTCTAAATCAAAATAGGTTGCCCACTTCTTTAATTGCCCGAAGAGAAGTCGATTGAGGTAGTCAGCCGCGATCGCAGCACACATTCCATTCACCGTTTGCGATTGAGCATTCAGCAGAGCGATCTCCGCACAACTCACTGGGGCATTTGCTAACTGATCCGGTCTAGGGAGCAGGATTTCAGGATGGACGAGAGCCGGGGATGGCAGCGTAAGACAGTGGGAAGGCGTTTGAAACGCCCAACTCAGATGATTTTGTGTTGGAGCGCTGCCGAGTAGAACTTGTCCTGATTCTTGATGGTTGCCTAAATCCAGCCACCAGCGTTTCGGCAATTGAGAGGATGAGTTTTGGTTGAGGCAGTGAGCGATCGCACTTCGAGCCGGACCATCATCTACACAGCCAACTAAGAACGTGAGCCAGGAGTGATAGCCCGGAAGTAAATCCGGATCGAACAGAGTTGGATAAGCATGAATTTCAACACCCCAAAGCAACGAATAACGAGCCGCTAGAACTTGAGCTTTATTGAGTCCAATTTCTGCATCGCTGAACCGTTGTCTAGGAATATTTTTGACCTCAACCGTTTGCGGATCAATGAACCAAGCTTGTGCGCGTTTTCCTTGCTGAATCAGTAAGCGGCAAAATCGAGCGATCGTTTCTGACATGTATGATCCATTACCACCACAACCAACTAAGACAAATAAAACTTGATCGAATTCACCGAGCCAGATTGGTTTAGCTTCTAGATAATCGGTGTTGATAACTTGCATGATTCAGTCTCTACAGTGAAGGAACATCGAAAACTAGATGAGATGGCACTGACCAAAACACGCCATCAATTCCCACACGAGTAATGAGCCTGGGACTGGTATCTAGATTCGTTAGAATGGCAAAAATTCGGAAGCCTGTTGCGATCGCAGTATCCTCGGCTGAGAATGTAGTAGCGCCTGGAGGATGACTGTGAACCTCGATCGTAGCGGTTTGATAGCAATTGTCTGATGTTCCTGGGAGAACGGGTTGAACTGAGCTTTGAGTTTGCAATTGAGAAGGTAGAATTAGTTGCCAGTCTTCTTTCCATTGAAAGTAAAACAGCGTCTCAACAAAAGGTTGCGGAGTTTTTGCGATCGCTATCATTTTACTGACTAAGTTTGCATTAACTCGTGAACGACGCAATGTAAGACGTGGTGTAACGGCTGCTAATCCTGGAAACGAGAGCGACTGGAGTGGAATGATCGCGCTAAAGTCTGGTCGTTCCGCCCGAACAAAAATTCCATTCGCTCCGATTAAATAATCTCGAATGCAGCCCTGTTGCTGAGGGAGGCTATCTTGTCGAATGAAGTGATAGCCGATTAAAGGTTGCGTCATAGTTAGCTAAAAATTGTAAGAAGAATTCAGAATGCTGCGGCAAGCTTCTTCGCAAGTCCTCCAAGTACAGGGATGCAAGTCGCCTAATGGATAGCTGCGCTTTTTCGAGGTTGTAACCTTCCACAACTGCCATCGAATATCATGGTCAAATTGCTTTGATTTGCCATTTATTTGATGACTGTTGAATAGTCCTTCCCACCATGTTTGCCAAATTCTCTCGATCGTCTGTGAACTTGCTAGAGGCTTCTCGTTCTGCCCAAAACAGAGCAACCCGTTGCTTGACGCATTCGGTAAGGGTGGCTGGAAGAGTGCAATTGTAGGCTCAAATTTTTGCTTGATTGCCCAAAGATAAACTTGAGCACCGATCGCAAGCACAATGAATCCAGGCAGAGGTAGTGTTAGTGTGACACGCTCTTGATCAACTGGACGAAAAGACTTGTCTGTGATTAGAGTAAGAGTGTATCGCTGTGGTGGATAAACTTGAATGATCCACTGTTGATCGCCAACTTTGCCAAGCCGAACGGTGGTTGGTGGAAGCCAACCACTATCATCTTCTTGATGATCAAATGCCAGCTTAATCGCTGCTGGACTGATGACTTTGTATTGATGTTCGCCTCTTTGACCTCGATAATGATAGAGCAGTTGATCCTCAGCAAAGATGATTTCTGCTTGTGCCTTAATTAGCGGACGAGGAGGATCAGCTAGTAATTCGGGAATTAAATCTGCTGAAACAGTCATGATGATGAGTGTGAAATATTGAGCTTTAGTTGCGACGCACTGCCCAGTTTTGACCTAGCTGGGATGATTGAATGATTTTGATACTAGGTCTTGCTGGAGTGGTTTTTGCTGAACGATTCCATAGATCGATGAGTTGAATCAGTCGATGAGGATGATCGGTGAGCCAATCGACTAAGATTTGCGCCTTTTGCTGAAGTAGAATTGCTTTGTGGTAGTGATGAGTCAATTCCTCGATCGCTTCTACAGTCCAAGCCCAAAGATCAATGTATTCATAGTTGTGGTTATCGATAAATGGATTACCTGTTTCGCGATCGAACATTTGAATCGCAAGGTGGAAGTAATTTAACGGAGCAGGCATCGCTTCACAATTCAGCTTAAATTTATTCCAATCAATTCGGCTAGATGGAACCGGATTGAGAAGCGGAACAGTGAGAAAGGTTTGCTCTAGAATTCCCCACTCTTCTTGCCCAGACAGCCCTAATAAAAGCTGCTCCAAAACATCAAGCTCTTCCCACTCATACTCTTCGTACCAGAAGTCAGGCGCGATTGAGTAAATCGGAATGCCAGTACATAAGTTTTCATCCCCATCGATCGGGAGATAAAAAAGCCGCTCGTGAATCAAGTCGAAGAATTCCAGTTCTTCCTCGCTGTGCTGATCTGGCTCCCAATGGCGGCTTGCAGTACTCAGCCGAAATTCAAACGGGAAGAAATGCTGGTAGAGCGATCGCAGTTTTAGATGTAATTCGATGGTTTCTAGATAACTAAGAGCAACGCTTGGATCAACAAACATTGCCCTTAGCCAATCTAGTCCTCGCCCACAGAATTCAGGAATCGGCAGCACAGGTAGAACAGTTTGCACTGTGGTAGGTGGATAAGCCATTGCTCAAAAACAGGAAAAAGGTCTAGAAATCGGTAGCGGTGTTCTTCGGTTCAATTGAGCTAGAGCCTTTTGAATGCTTCGCTGCTCGATCTCCCCTTCGTGGATTGCTTGGCGAATTGGCTCTTGCATCATGATCAAAGACTCAGGTGTTAGAGCGTTTTGCCAGTCCTGGTAGCGCAGTTGGAGGTAAAGTGCGATCGCTGGATTTTGATGAGCAGGAGCCTCTTCTAAAATTTGCCGGATTGAAGCAGGTGAAGCTCCATTTTGTCCGGCTTGCTTGATCAAAGTAATCGTACCATCGTCGTTGCGTTGAACTTTAGCAGTTCGGGCGCTGGCAATCCCATAGGCGCTGAGTGTACTTTTGAGCGCGTCGTCGTTGTTCGCGATCGCAATCGGAACTTGGATTGGTGGTCGATCGCCATCGTAGGAAACCGCAATATATGTTGTATCTGTGGATTCAGTTGACATGGTTTTAATCAAGTAAAGTTCAGGATAGGTCAAATAGGCTGCGCTGTGTGCCTCTCACTTCTTTTGTTGCGGTTGGCTTTGAGCTTGTTTCGATGTGGGCAGGACGTTGATTGATTGGAGCAGATTTAGGTTTCGAGCTTGAGGATAGTTTGGGTTTGGCAGCTTCGGCTTTTGCTTGATCAACTTGACGTTGAATCAGAACTTGCTCGTACTCAGAAATCCAATTTGGCAGATGCGATCGCAGTTGATCCAACTGATTTTCCCGAAACATTGGAAGCAAGTGAGCAACTTCATCAGGACTGTGAATTCCGATCAGAATGGGTCGTCCATTGGGATCTTGATCATCAGGTAGAAGTGTAAGCGTGAGAAATAGCAGTGATGGCGAAGAGGGTGTATTTTCAGACTCGACTGAAGTAGTTGATTCACTCGAATCTGAATCATTAGCATCTTGCTCAGTTGGTAAGACAGAATCGGTTGAAGAAGTCATAAGCATCGAAAGAGCTATTGATGAGGAAGGTACTGTTGAAGATTTGGATTACGTTGAAGAATTTTCTTGGCTTTTGCCTCAATTTGACGAATGCGTTCGCGGGTTAAATTGAGAATTTGCCCAATCTGTTCAAGCGTCATCGGATCGCCGTCCAACCCAAGTCGCAGCCGTATTACAGTTTGCTGATTTTGGGACAAACCTGCGATCGCTTGTTCAATTGCGTCGCGCAGAAGTGTTCGATCGACGGATTCTGTTGGTGTTTCATAGGCTGATGTATCGATTTGCTCATCAATGAAATTGATCAAGGGATCATCTGAGTCGGAATTGATTGGACGATCGAGAGAATCAATTGATTGAAATGTTTCATGGAGCTTGGCTAATTGCTCGATCGTCATTTCGAGTTCAGTAGCGAGTTCTTCTCGCGTTGGACTACGACTAAGACGAATTGTTAGCTGTCGATGAACTTTGTGCATCCGATGCCACCTTTCATGTAGATGAACCGGAATGCGAACTGAACGCCCATGATCCATCACCTCACGCGCAATAAATTGCCGCACCCACCAGACTGCATAGGTTGAGAATTTGTAGCCCAGATTTGGATTAAACTTCTCAGCCGCGCGATCGAGTCCAATGCGCCCTGCTTGCATCAAGTCTAGAAAATCTTCTGTGGTGTAGCAAATTCGCTGCTTTTTGATGACGGATACGACCAGGCGTAAGTTGTGCTGAATCATTTTTGATTTAGCGCGATCGCCCTTTCGCAGGATTGCTTGAATTTCAGCAGCAGAGATTTCTAGTCCTTGGGACAATTCTTCTAGCGTTGGTTCTCGATCGAGCGATTGAGCTAGAGCTTGCTTTCGAGTCAGGATTGCCATCATCTGTTGAATTTGCGTGCCGTATACTTGCTCTTCGCTTCGTGTCAGTAAAGGATGTTGACTCATTTGATTCAAGTAGTCTTGAATCGAGCCGAAGTTAGGAGTCATAGGAAAGTTGCTAGATTTCGACGGGCATCAGTAGGAAAGTCAGACTGAGTTGGTCAGCAGTACTCTCAGGAGCAGAGATCAGAAGGGGCGACTTTTCACCAATGATTTGAAGTTTGGCTTCAGTGTGATTGAGTTTTTGAATCGTTCGTTGGAGGTTCGCTGCATTCAGGTGCGTGGTCAAAGAACTGCCATTGATTTGTCCAGAGATCGATTCGCAGTGACCACCGTTGGCAGATTTGCTTTCTGTATCGAGTCCGGTTGAGGTTGCCGTAAATTTAACAACTCGTGTATTGATGCTTGTGACCATGACTAAATGACGGTCTAAACAGCTAATGAGTTGGCTTTGATCAATCGTGACTGTGGTTTGCACCTGCTGTCTCAGATTGCTCAAAATATTGCGATAGTTTGAAAAATTTCCTTCTAGCACTCGAACGGTCATGCAGTGATAGGCGCTATTTTCGCCATATCGAAAGCGAATGATTGAATTTGTGGCTTGCTCAGATTTTTCCAGTTCGATCGCGACCGTATCGCTGACATTGAGATCTAAGAGTTCTGAGAGCTTTGTTAATGCATCGGCTCGAACAATGCAATCAAAGTCTGGTACTTCTTGCTCTGGTGTTGTCGTTTGATACAGTCCTAAAACGTGACCATCTGCCGCACACAAGCTGAAGCAAGTTTGCTCAGATTGCTTCCAGAGTTGAATTTGAACCCCATGATGCGGAGCTTGACTTTCATCTTTTGAAGCACACATTGCGATCGCTCGAATCGCTCGTTGGAATTCTCTCGCATTCAGTTCGTAAAGCTCGATAGTTCCATCAGGCTCAGGCAGTTTTGGATAATGAGTCGCAGGTTTTGCAGGAATTTCGCTTTGCGCGATCGCGCTGAGTAATCGAAGCTGAGTAGTTCCAGGTGCAGCTTCCAGTGTGATCGCAGTTTTCGGCATTTTCTCAATCAAGTTAGAAAACTGTAACGGCGGAACTAGCAATTTACCAGATTGTGAAACATTTGCAGGCAGACAAACGCGCATTCCAATCTTCAGATCAAATCCTTGTAGGAAAAGCTGCTGAGTGTCTACACAAGCTTCGATGACCAGATATTTGAGTTCTGGATTGGTCCCTTGGGAAGGGACAGCTTTAACAACCAATTGAGTAAGTTCTGAAAGCGTTGCTTGTTGCACCGTTGCTAGTCGCCCTTCAAGGGGCGCTGGTTGAGTTTCAACAACGGGCGTTTCTACTTCGGCTGGCTTAGTTTTAGCCGTCGTTGATTTAGTTGATTTGCGCTTTGTGGTTTGAGTCATGAGAGTTTTCCTTGAAGTAGTGTGAAAGACGAACCGCTTGTTGAACCTGTCGATCGCAACCTGCCTTACCGAGATAGCGATAAATGGCAGGCATTGAATACCGAATTGAAACACTGTGAGACTGGCTATTCAAAATGCGTTGAATCCGCGCTGTATCTAGCCCTAATTGCTGCCCAATGCTTTGACAGAAAGTGTCAGCCGATTGAGCTAAACGATAAGGATAGTTTTGCAACCAGTTCTCCCAGCCGAACGCTTCCCGTGAGATCGTGCAGAGAACATCGCTTCTTTGTCCTACTGGAATTTCGTTCAATTGTTGGAGTAGAAATCTCACTCGCCGACAAATTAGGTGTTCGATCGCGATTGGCTGATCAGTCGTTGATATAGAGACATTTGGCAGTGCGATCGTAGGTTGAGTTGCTTGAGTTCGAGCAAAGATGCTAATGCTATCGAGTGATTCGATTTCGATCGGCATGACACACTGAATTGATTGGTATTGCCCAGTTTTTCCTTGAGTTGGTGCTAATACAATGATTTTCCCTTCACCAATTAGCTCACCTACTTGGAAGCTTTTTGGTTGAAAAGCAAAGTTAGAAAAATTGGGCAATGGATCGCAGCGTACTCCAAGATGCCAACCCTGACTTTGGCTGATTTCGATGAAGGTCGATTTGAGACAAGGTGCAAACTCTAGATAAGCTTGCAAAATTGTCCAACAGTCATCGATCGACTGGAATCGATGCACATCAAAATCAAGCCAAACTGTGTTATTCCATCCTCCCATTGTTGCAATTCCAGTTCTCGGATCGCAAAACCACTGCTTGACTTTTCTGAAACTTGGTAGGCGATGCTGAAAGTCCTGATGTTTGATGAGGCATGGATGTCCATTGAAATTGAGGTATGAAGGATTTTTTCCAGTGAACCGAGGTAATGGTTCAGTGTTTGGAATGATGGGTAGCTTTGGATATTGGTATGGATCTTGGTAGGGCGCGATCGGGAGCGGTGGATAACCGTGATCGAGAAGCCATACAATCGTGTCATTGATGCCAGGGTTAGGACTATAGCGATCGCCAAAATAGGACATGGAGGTAATGTTGAACTATGCTGCCAGAGCAACTGCATCCATTTGTGCTTCGGTCATCAATCCCAAAGCTTCATTGAGTTGCTCCTGCCGTTCGAGTGAGGCTTTGAGAACATCAGCTTTCTCAAACGGTTGCCCAAAGAGAGGACGAATTTGCTCAAGTTCTGCGGTGAGTATTTCTAAGCTCTGACGGCAGTTCTGAATGGATTTTGCAATTTGATCAGGACAATGTTCTAATGCGCTCAGAGTTCCTTTGGCGGTTTCTCGAACTTCGGTTTCATAGCTTCGTTCTCCTTGTAAGCGTAAGATAGTAGTCTGAAAAGCGGGTTCATGCTCGATCCACAGTCCAAATCCAGCAAAAGTGCCGATCGCTTGTTTAGTAGCACGTCTACTCCGAATTAAATCGGCTGCAATGTCTTGTAAGGCTTGAGCAGCTTCGAGCCGCTTGCTGTAGGGAATTTGGGAATGGTTGAGCATCAGTTGAAAGGCATCTCCTTGCGTTGGAATCAGAGTTTGTGCATCGCGCTCATAGGCATTAAGAGCCTGTTGGACGCTCTCGATTTGGTAAGGCAGTTGATCGAGTTGTTGAGCGATCGCAATTTGTGTTCCTTGCCAATCTTGCTCTTCAATCAATAATTTTTGAATTTGATTGTCCAACTCTACTTTTTCTAACAATCGTCGATCTCCGGTTGCAGTTGCCATAAGCAAGCTAAAGTCGAGAGTTGTTTCATCGATATCCTCGATCGTCCTGATAGAGTCATCCGTCTGATATAGTCCCTCCTCAATGAACCGAGCTTTGCGAACATTGACTTCGTACAGATACGAATCAGGTGAGAGTCCTTGGATCTGCTTGTTCTCTTCGTTCTGGTAAGGTTTGCCTGTCGTGACATAGGAGATGATTTCGACCTCTGTATGCATATTTCCAGGTCGGAGAATGCGCCCGTCTCGCTGCCAGCGATCAGTGGGGCGAAGTGGGCAATCTAGATGCCGCAGAACTTTGAGACGATCAGGAATTTGTGTTCCGGCTCCAATCGTTGGAGTGCTGCCGCAGAGAATTCTCACATCACCTTGACGGACTCGACGGAAGAGTTGAGCTTTCTGCTCGTCGCTGTTTGCGTCTTGAGCAAAGGCAAGTTCATGTTCTGGAATTCCACGATCAATTAAACGACGCTTGAGATACGGATGAATAAACCCGTGACCAATATCGACAAACAGCAATTGAGTACATCGCTCTGTCTGTGTTTCGACCCAGGTTTGATAGGTATCTTCAATGAATTGCTCCAACTTGCTGTGTTCGTTTGCCAAGGCTGCAATTTCAGTATCATCTAGAAATTGGCGTAACACCGAGCTTGGTAAACACCGCAGATCAATGACACCTTGTTTGACGTGAGTCGTGATCAATGGATAGTTATCTGTTTTGGAGCGCCGCCCCTGAAGTTTTTTTGCTCGTGCTGCAATGTAATCGAAAAACTTTAATTGAGATGCAGTTGCTGGAATTTCAGCCGTTTGGTAATTCGGCTTCGGCTTTTCAATATCGAGTTGAGATTCAACCACAATGTCTGCGACTAATAGCCAAAGTTCTCGAAACTCTGGCAGGTTTGACCAACTGGATAAGCGCGTCTTGATCTCAAGTGTTGTTGCTGCCGTGATTTCAGCAGAAACTTTTGGTTCAGCAAACGTGGAGATAAATGAGTCAAAGTGGCGAATCCCTCTTGCTTGAAGAACTTGCGGGCAGAGATAAACCAAGTTCACCCAACTTTGTCCCAGTGTGTTCTGGATCGGGGTTGCGGTTAGAAGAACTAGACCTTTATCGCGTCCGTGTAGTTGAGCTAAATACTGGGTCTTGTAGTAGAGATCTAAAGCGCGATCGGAGTTAGAAGGCGAAATTCCTAATACTCCTTGCATTTGGGTTTCAGTTGCTAATCCCAAATAATCTTGGCTTTCATCAACCAGTAGTAAATCAATGCCCAAATCTTCCCAGTAAACTGTGTTGTCGCGTTGAACTGAATCAATGTGTTCTCGAATTCTCTCTTCAGTGCGATCGATCTTTTTCTCTAGCTGTTTCGCTGCCCGTTTTCCGCTACGCTTGCGTTTGTAATCTTCACTGCGAACACGGTCGGTTTCATTCGCAATAATTGAATCAATCGTTTCGGAGCGCAGCCTCAGCATCTTAAATGCCGTTTGCGACATCACAATGAAATCCCATTCCCCAGTTGCCGCACGAGAAACGAGTTCCTGCCGTTTCTTAGCCGAATCGAGATCACGAGTCGAAATCGTTAGAATTCGCAATCCTGGATAGATTTGTGCGGCTTCTGCTGCTTGTTGGAGAACGAGGTGATCTTTGACGACAAGAGCAGGTTTCGTGCATTGGTGATGATGGCGCATTTCTTGAGCAGCCACGATTGCGATCGCTGTTTTCCCAGACCCCGTTGGATACTGGATCAGGGTATTGCCGCTACTAATAATTCGCCAAATTGCATTCAGTTGGTAAGCTCGTTTCGGGTTGTAAAGTCGATCAAGCCAAGTTGCCGAAACACCCTGCAATTTACCCTTGAGATGAGTGCCATCATACTGCCGACGACGCAGACAATTGAAGTCGCGATTATAGATTTCAACGAGTCGTGTGGCTCGCTTCCAGTCTTGCCAAATCCAACGCTTGAATAGTTCTTTCAGTCGTTCTTGTTTGAGCAATGCCCGACGAGTTTCGTCCCGATTTTTGACTCGTGTGTCTTTGTCGATCGTGTCATACACCGCAGGCAATTTCTGATTCAAAGCAAGCTCAATCAGTCGAATGGCAGAAACACGGCTCGTTCCATATTGTGAAGAAATTAAGGTACTGTCAGCGCCGCGATATTCGACTTTCCAATGTGCACTGTGAATCGAATGTGTGACGCGCAGTAATTTTGATCCTTGAATGCCAAGGGTTTCGCGAATGAAGTCTTCGATCGCATCGGCTGGAATCCACGGAGAGCCAAGACGAGCATAAATTTGCCCTGCTTTTAGAGGCTTTGGCTGCACCTGCTTCAGAGCTTCAACATTGACCAAGTAAGCGGGAGATTGCTGTGCTGCACTATCAGCCTGCTCCAATTTCAGTCGAACATTGCCACTCAGGTACTCTTCTGCTGTAACCCATTGATCGACATGCGGATCACGGAAAATTAATGGTGTCGTTCCCGATCTCTGAAGTTCTGCAACGATATCTGCCTCTGATTTGCAATACAACTCGCTCATGTATGCTAAATCGATAGTTCCGCGATCTGCAAGCGAATGAACCAGAGCTTCTGTTGCTGTTTTTACTTCATCGATCGTAGGCACTCGAACTAAGGTGCGCTTAAAGAATAAATCTGCTTTCTCGGTTTCTTCTGGACGATCTGGGTTCCAAACTTCTAGCGCCAATAGCAATGGATATTCTGGATCATTTCCAAAAGCAAGCTCATTGCCCTGAGAATGAAGCCAGCCGTATTGCGTAATGAATTCGTCATACCGTTGATTGAGAATCAGTTGAGCTTGCTTTAGTTCAAGATCGTCATCTGACTCCCATTGAATGTCCAGCACGCGGCGCACCGCATCCCGGATTTGAATCAGCCACCACAACCGTCGCCGCTTCATTCCTTTTGCTTCAATTCGATGAAGCTGCCCATCTCGACATTGATAAGGCTGATCTCGATACCAAATATAAGCGAACGGTTTGACTGACGATTGCAGATCTGGCGGAATGGGTAAGCAATCTCGTGCGTCTGAGCTAACCGAAACTTGAACAGGACGCGATCGATAAACATTCTCTGGCAGATCGAGCAGAGCGTGACTGAGTACCTCCGGCAAATTAGAATGAATCGGCTGGAGTGAGAGTCGAGGACTGGCATAGAGTCTGTCGATCGCTAGTTCACCTAATAGGTGATGCGGATGAGTTTGAAAGTAGCGATTGAGCAATAGCGGCTCCTGCGTTTCTGGATTCAGAATAGGATTTTCGACTAAATCAACCCATTCTTCGGCATTGCCAGTTTCTCCCGACGCAAGCGTTTGGAAAAACAGCAAATCTGCGGGTGCATCGGTATGACTGAAACTCCGAAAAGCAGTCATCGGGAGTTTGAAAGCTCCTAGCAGTCGAACTAAGTTGCTGATTCGTTCGCGAAACGCCTGACTACGCTTTGATTGCAATGTTCCAACCGAGGTTAGGATCGCGATGATTCCACCCGGACGAACGGCTTGAATCGATCGCGCCAAACAATAGTTATGCAGTCCGTCCAGTGACCAATTTACGAACTGTGGATCATAGGGCGTGACTTCTGAATAAGGCACATTTCCAATACATCCATCAAAATGATTAACAGCTAATCGAGTCCGTTCCAAGGCATGAAGATATACGGTTGCTTCTGGATAGAGCATCTGACAAATGCTGCCACTGATCGAATCAATCTCCACGCCAGTCCAATGGCATGACCAATCAGCGGGTGTGAGTCCGATAAATAATCCTGTGCCAACGGTTGGCTCTAGCCATTCCCCACCGTTGCAACCGAGTCGAGCTAGACCTTCATAGATGCACTGAACGATCGCAGGCGGCGTGTAGTAAGCCGTAGTCATTGTCCCCCGCATTTGAGCAAACTCTTCAGGAGTCAATAGCGCTTTCAGTTCAGCCGCCAGCTTTGCCCATTCTGATTTCGGTGGATCAACGAAGAGATCGGCACTCAATCCAGACCCCAAATGAAGACATAGCTGACTTTGCTCATTGATTGTAGGAATTCGATTCGCTGCTTGCAATTGCTTGAGTAATCGAATGGCTTTGAGACTATCTTTGACTTTTTGGCGCTGAGAGCGAGTGAGTGAAAGCTGGCTCAGTAAGCGATCGTATGGAATGCGAGTAGCAAATTGCAGCGATCGCTGAGTTGTACTGCTAACATCGTGCGTCTGAATCCAGGTAAATAGGTCTGTCATGATTGGTAGAACTAAGGAACAAAAAAGAAAAAGACTGACCGAAGCCAGTCTGAAGAGATTGAGAACTTTGCGAGTGATAACTACTCGATCGCAGCAGTCACTAGCTCTGGAGAACCATTCGCCATCAATAGTTGATCCGCTTGTTGATTCATTTGAGCTTGCAACTTCTGCCGCACTACTTCTGGATCAAACGTGGACTTTACTTTCGGTCGGTAGTCGGGTACGTTTGAAAGCTGTCCACGTCCATTCAGCGTGTCTGCGTGATCGAGAGGCACTTGATTGGCAGCGCGTTCTTGGTACTGCTCAAGTTGCTCTTGATTGATCGCCAACAGGTAGGTTCGCATTAGATTGCATCGTTCAGTGTCGGTGAGCTTGTGCGTAGTCGGGGGCTGTCCTGAGCCAACTCGATAGCTCGTTTTGGCGCGATCGATTACACAAGCAGCACCGAGCGATACTTCTTTGTCGTGACGTGCGATCGCGTCTTTAAGAAGCTTCTGAATTCGCTTTCTCAAAGTCTTCGGAGCATTACTCGCTTGTTCCTCTAAGAGGCTTTCGCGGGTTTCGAGTTGGGTGAGATACTGTTCCTCGAACACCTCTGCAAACCCTTCCCAAGCAGGTGCAAAGATTTCTTCCCACAAACGTTGCTGATCATAGTCGGGGTAAAGGAACTTTCCAGTATACGGATCTTTTCGTCCCCGTGTTCCTGGAATTTCATAATCGGCAAGATCACCATTCCGAAGAAGCTGCCAGAATACACGGCGGCGAGTGTAGCGCCAGATCAGGGTGCGGAATCCGTAGCACAGCGATCGATACTCATCATAAAGCGCATTGACTTGACTCACTGCTCTGACCGAAGCGCCGTAAGTTGGATCAAGTGCAAGCTTTCGAGCTAGATCTTTAGGATTGCAATAATACGACATTGAGGAAACTCCTACTATGAAATCTCGCTCTTTGTCGCTAGACTGTTGCTTTCTTTATATTCATTAATCGGTTTTTTCTATTTTTGCTTTTCTCCCCAATGCGATCAATTTAGCTTGAAGAACTTCATTTAGGACTATCTAGAAGAAGTGGGTTTGGCACTTTAGCGACAGAGTGCTTCCGTATCCGAGGTATGAGACTTTAGATATTCTCGCTTTAACCAATCACAACCACGATCGAGCAGTTGATCCAGCCTTTGGGACAGCGACCAAATCCTTGGAATGCCATCATCGCTTGAACTTGCGAGCCATTGTCCATCTTGGCTAAAGTTCACGCTTCTCACGAGTCCCCAGGGAACCCGCAGATCTGCAAGTTGGCGACCTTTAAGATCCCACAGACGGACTGCTCCTCCTGCACCAACCGTGACGATCGAGGCTCCATCTCTCGTAAAGCTAATATTATTGGTTCCCGCTTGATCTGTTCTTAATAGTTCGCCAATTGGATCTCCAGATCGCGACCATCGGCGAATGATGCCATCCGAACTGACTGTAGCTAGTGTTTGATGATCGGGGCTAAACGCAACTAGAACTCGCCTCAAGGTCTGTTCATCTACTGTTATCAACTTTAATTCTTTGGTATCGAGATCAATTAGCGCCACTTGACCGCGATCGCCCCCCACAGCTAACTTTTTCCCATCCCCACTGAAGCGCACTGACCAACTTTGAACAGGGCGACTGTACGATTTAACGAGCCGCAGCATTCGTTTCTGCTGAACATCAATTTGCCATAGCTTAATCGTTTTATCATTGCCCACGGTTGCTAGTAGGGATTGATTTGGCGCATTCATTTCACTCCGGTAGTTAAAATCTATGCTTTCAATTCGCCCTTGTCCTGCATTGAATTGTGAAACTTCCTTTAAGCTAGCATCTGCTGACTGTTCTAAAAAACGAATCCATCCATCGTCACCTGCAACCGCAATCAGATTACGGGTTGGGTCAGGATACAAGCGGTTCGTGATGAACTTTACTTTGTTTTTGTAGACATCAAAGATTTGCAACGGATCAACGCGAGTACCGCTGCGCTCCCATAATCGCACTGTTCCGTCGTCTCCAGCCGTAATCAGCGATTGACCATCTGAACTAAAGCGAACACTATTCATGGTTCCCTGATGGCGTTGAACGATCAAGGAATCAGGGATTTGCCACAGCCTCAATGTACTATCGTCCCGTCCAGAAGTAGTAAGCTGTAGCTGTTCAGGTTGCTTGCCTTTCCCGAAGCGCATACTTTCGACCGCGCCTTGATGTCCTTTGAATTCAGCAATCATGCGATCGTCATGAAGCCGCCAAATTCTGACTGAACTTCCAGTTGCAGAGGTTGGGTCTTGGCTAGCGGCAGTTGCTAAAAGCCGACCATCTGGACTAAATTGAATGGTTCGCACTGAGCCGACATGTGCTGCAAGCCGTTTGAGCGGTTGACCATTTTGATCCCAAAGCCGCACAATTCCATCATCGCCTGCGGTCGCGATCGAGCTATCACACTTGCCCCCGTGCTGATCATCGCAGAAGGCAATAGTGTTCATTGCCCCTTTTTGGTCAGGGTAGGCAAGTGTGATCGAATCACCTGCTAAAGTCCAAAGTTTCGCAGTTCCATCTTTTCCTGCCGTACCCATGCGATCGCCACGGGGACTAAAACGGAGACTCATCACTCCGCCTTCATGAGCGATCGCTTCCCAAGCTAAACTAAGTTGGTTATTCCGCAACGTCCAAAGTTTTAACTTGCCATCTTTTTCGCCTGTTGTTGCAACGAATGTCTGATCTGGACTAAAGCGAACGTTATACACTCCCCCTGCATGAGCAAGGGTCTCGAAAAGCAGGTGGGATGATCCTGACGAGTGTTCTAACTGAAATAACCGCACATAGCCGTCTCCACTGCCTGTTAAAAACTGATTCTCATCGGAGCTAAAGCGCAGACTGTTGACGCTCCGGCTCTGGTTGCCTTGGGTTGGAATGTCATATTCTTTTACTAAATTCCCACTGAGATTTCGATCCCATAGCTTTACTGTTCCATTCGCTCCAGCCGTTGCGATGAGGTTTCGTCGCTCCAGAAACACAACGGTATTAATACTTTGCTGATCGGTCACAATTTCATTTAGTTCTTGGATGCTATCAATGCTCGTTTGGAGTGCTAGTACGGGGCTAGTCGTTGGGTAGTCGCTGAATTGTGTTGTCCATTGATAGGGCGACCAGGGTGCATGGAGAAAGGTCTGAAACTTTCTAGCATTGTCAATTGCTAGCTTTAGGGTACTTAGAGGAGCAAATTCAGATTGTCTGAGGGCATGAACGCTAACCGTCTCGAACTGAGCGACCTGATGAGTGAGTTGCCAGCTATAGAAGAGTGCGATCGCAATCACAATCGTTGCAATTAAGAAAGCAATTCCCATTTGAATCGATCGCTGTGCCTTTTTTCTTGCTTTTCTTAAAATGTCGTTTGCTCGACTAAGGGCGGCAGATTCTTCCTGCTGACTTGCCTGGAGAAACTGAGTTTCTTGAATACTTAGCCTTCGATCCTGTGACCATTGCAGTGCATCCTGCAACGTCTTACCGCGCAGAAGACGCGAACTGTCGCTTGTCTCTAACCAGGCTTTGAGTTCAAGCTGATAGGGGCACAAGTTCGCCTGTTCGCGCTCGATCCAGTCGAGATCAAAGACGGTGGCATAGATGCGATTGTAGACTCGTAGCTGCCCCTGCTGCTCAACGGCTAAGCCTGAGAGTCGCAATTGCTGATGTTCCCAACTTTGATTGCCAGGGATGCCTTGTGGAGATTGGAGAATCTGTTGGTATAGTTCGAGCAATCGAGTTGCCGTTTGCTCGTTGATCAAAATACGATCGCGAATTGTTCTCAAATGCCGAGGTTCATCTTGTGATTCCCAATTCTGCACAATGCGATCGCGGATCAGATCCTCAACAGAGCTACGATTTTCAGACTGAACCACAAGCTGGCAGACCTTCTGGGTAAGAAAGGGTTGTCCGCCCGTCCAATCCAAAATCGTTTTCATTAAGGTGTTGGGATCAGGGGCAACCGGGACTAATCCTACAATTAAAGGCTCAACCTCGCTAAGTTGAAAGCCAGTAAGCTGAATGACGTGACCAATATTGAGGGGAGTCCGTCGCCGATCTTGAATTAGATCTGAGGGGGTTGCAACGCCAAGTAGTACAAATGATAATCGCTGATAGTCGGACTGTTGCGATCGCTTCTCATAGCAACTTCGTAACAGTGCGAAGAAATCGTCTGTCGGGAAGCTCAAACTCAGCAAACTGTCGATTTCGTCAATAAAGATTACGACTGGCTGATGAAAACGCTGGAGCAAAACCGTCTCTAGAAACTGTGCAACTCGCTTAATCGGTGACAGATGCGATCGCGGTTGCCACCATTGGTCAAGGAACTCGATCGGATCAGCTAAATCAAACTCAGTCACTAAGGTCATGGCGATTCCGGCGTACCACTGCTCGACAGTCACCTCTTGGGAGCCGATTTCAGTCATATCGATCGTGGCGGAGGCAATCCCGACCTCATACAACTGTTGCATCACCTGTAAGCGCAGGCTAGACTTCCCCATTTGCCGAGCATTGAAGACATAGCAAAACTCACCCGCTTTTAAGGCTGCGGATAAATCTGCATCCGCTTGACGGAGAACATAGCTATCTGCATCTTGCGGTAAGCTGCCGCCAACTTTGTATCGAGTCATGGAGTGAGCCAGAAACGTCTGATCCCTATTTTCTCGCCTTATGGGTGGAGTTTGAATCGAGTTTGAATCGACTTCTCATCGACTTATCCTCTAAACTAAGAGCAGTGATTATGAGAACTGGCGATGGGCAGGGCGTTACAGGTCAAATCAGAATATCTTCCTCAAGTGAAGCGATCGCTGCCCCAACATGGATATTGGAATCAGAGGATGTTGGCAGAGGATGCAGGATTTGCCCAGGCAACGGTTTGTAACTTCCTGAATGGGAAACCAGTGGATATCAGAACATTGATTGAGTTGTGCCATCGACTGGATCTAGATGTGAATGAAATTGCCGAGCCTCCGCCAACTGATCCTCCACCCGAAATTGAGGATCAAGAAACCGAGCCTCCGCTAGAGCCTGATCTCCCATCCCCTGGTAAAGTCATTCTGGAGTTTCCAACGGGATTAGTCAGGTTAGATTCTCCGTTTTACATCGCCCGCTCTTCCCAAGAGAAGCAGTGCTACGACGAGATCGAGCAAGTGGGTGCTTTGATTCGGATTAAAGCACCGCGTCAGTTTGGCAAGACTTCCTTACTCGTGCGCGTTCTCGATCAAGCAAAGCAAGCTGGACATCGCATGGTTTATCTCAGTCTTCAAGAGGTTGATTCTGCCCATTTGACTGATTCAGCAACCTTTCTGGCTTGGTTTTATGGCGCGATCGCTTCAGAACTAGAGTTGTTTGAACACATCAATGCTTACGAAAAATTTGCTCAATCACTAGGGAGCAAGCGAGCTTGTATTTTGTGTTTTGAAAAGTACATCTTTCCAAATCTATCGGAGCCGTTGACATTGGGCTTAGATGAACTCGATCGCATATTAGAAGCTTCATCTGTGAGTGCAGATTTCTTTGCGCTGCTGCGGGTCATGAATGAGAAAAGTAAGCTAGGGGGGATCTGGCAAAATTTTCGACTTGTCCTCGTTCATGCGATTCATGCGATCGAGGGAATGGTGCCGATGGATGTGAATCAGTCTCCTTTTAATGTGGGTTTACCGATAGAACTTACCGAGTTCACATCTGAGCAGATTCAAGAGTTAGCCCATCGCCACGATCTGAATTGGCAAAAGACTGAAGTTGAACAACTGAGGCAATTCGTGGGTGGAATGCCGTTTTTAGTCCGATTGATGCTGTATCATCTTGCGACTCAAAAGCAGTCTCTTGCTCAAGTATTACAGAACGAATTTGCTGCGATCACAGTGTATCGAGAATACCTGGAGCGATTAGAACGCACCATTGCCCATTTGGATCTTGATAAGACAATGCGAACGATCGCAACCTCTAATGCAGACTTGTCCCAAGTGCCGCTGAGATCGAGGTATGAACTGCATAGCCTCGGACTGATTAAAGGCATTGATGATCTGCGACCTCGCTGCGAGTTGTATCGTCGTTACTTCTGCCGTTAATCAAACTCGTTTCAAACTCGTTCAAACTCGATTGGATCTGCGATCTGAACTCGGATACCCACAGCGTTTAATCAAAGGTGTTGAGTTCAGTGAATCCTGCTATGCAAGCCTTATTTCTCTCCGCAATTCAACGCAAGACAATTTTCGCGATCGCTCAAATGAGCAGCCCTGCTTTAAGTTTGCTCACACTGGGATTTATCTGGGGCGGTCTGATTGCTCCCGCAAAATCAGATGATCTCGCACCTCCCCCTGATCCAGCACTTTCAGTCGTCCAGCACTCTGTCCCAAATGGAGTGCGCTAAACCATGAATGCTCTGCATCAAAGAATGATTCGACTGCCCGAAACCCGTTATCTGCTGCTAGGCATTAGCACTGCCTATTTGATCTTTGTACTCAACGTCGGCATTCGACCGATCGTATTCCTAGTTGGTGCAGGAATTTGCCTCATGACTTTACTCGCTTGGTACTGGCAGATTCGTCAAATGCTGATGAATTCTGCAACTGATTTGCTCCAAACCTCTGTGTTTCTGAATTATGTCAATGCAT
This sequence comes from Leptolyngbya sp. AN10, assembly GCF_050565645.1. Taxonomy (NCBI): domain Bacteria; kingdom Bacillati; phylum Cyanobacteriota; class Cyanophyceae; order Leptolyngbyales; family Leptolyngbyaceae; genus Leptolyngbya; species Leptolyngbya sp. AN10. Next base: position 6,008 of record NZ_JBNXVP010000008.1, on the reverse strand, counting down.
TTGACCAACAAATTCCCCCCGCAGCCAAGGTGCAATGGAAACCATTCCGTCAAGGAGCGCTTAAGATCCAGCACCTCACAACTCAAATCGCACAGCATGATATAACTTTAGTTCCAGATCTGCTCGAAACCCTCCACACCATTGTTGCCCTACTCGAAAAAACGACTCAAACCCTGCAAGCTTCGCAACAGATTAAAACCAACCTCGCTCAACAACAGACTACACAAACTATTCAAAATTGCGCGACTCGGCTGCAAGAATCTTATCTCTCGCTGCAAGAGATTCACGATCAGCTTGCGCTGAAAGACGCATCTCAGTTCTCTGTCGCTCTAGCTCAGTTGCAGATCCTGATTGCCACAAACCAAACCTTTCTCACAGAATTATGAAAAAACAACGCTTCAGACGCTGGTTCGCGCTTGCACTCAGCTTCACTTTACTTTGGGCGTGCAGTCCTAATTCGTCTGTCAACTCGCCTGAAGAAGCCTACCAGCATCTCAAAACATTAGTCTCTGGGATTCAAGTTCGTTCTGCTCTGATTCCAGATAGCATTGCTCGGCAGATGAGCGTTCCACCCCTAAACGATGCCTTGCCAAGCCTAGATAGCTTTCCACTCTATGGTGCTAAACCTGACAAAAATGCTAAAACAGTCTATCTTGAAATCTTGAGTTCTACTGAAAAAGGTAACGCCGATCGCGAGAATGAACGCTGGCTAGTTGAGGTTGCAGAAGCCTTCAATCGTCAGCAAGCTCGAACTAATACTGGAGAGCTAATTCAAGTCGGCATTCGTAGTATCCCATCTGGAATCGGTGCAAAACTGATCGCAGCAAAAGCTGCACAGCCTGCGGGATATAGCCCGTCTAGTCTACTATGGTCAGAATTGCTCAAACAGGAAGGCATTACGCCAATCGTGATTAAAGCTGATTTGATGCCAGATTGTGGTGGATTTGTAATTGCGCCCCAAGCCTATCAGCAACTTGCATCGGGTGGAAAAGTCAGCTTTACTCGTTTACTTGATGCGATTCTGACTGGACAGTTAAAGCTGGGATATGCCAATCCCTATAGCAGTTCCTCATCGTTGAATTTGCTCTACAGCATTTTCTGGCACGCGGCTGGACACGATCGCGATTCGCTTCGCGAAGCTCCGAAGGATCGCAAACTTCTTACCGTCAATGATGTTCAACTGCCTCAAGTCACATCCGTATTTGATGCGTTTCAGAAACAAGTTGTGATCACGGGAGTCACATCGCGAGATCTCAGTGATGCTTTCTTGCAAGATTCGAGCCAGCTTCAAGTGTTTGCTTCTGGGTGTCGAGGATATACCCAACTGAAACAAGTCAAAGGCTACGAGAAGATTGGCTTTGTTCCTTATGGTGTTCCCCACAACAATCCTTTATTAGGTTTTGATTGGAACACGCCTGCTCAACGAGAAGCATTAGCTCAATTTGCTGAATTTGCGACTTCAGCACCTCAGCAATCTTTGAGCGATCAACAAGGAACAATGCCGACTGATTTGCTCAAGTCGTTTGAGTTTTTACCCACACCGAGCGGAGATGTGATCAAAGCTGCTCAATCCGTCTGGAAACAGCGCAAAGATGGAGGACGTACCGTTTATATGCAGTTGGTTGTCGATACCAGTGGCTCGATGGAAACAGATCGTCGCCTAAAATCAGTCCAGCAAGCCCTCCGATTAGCAAGTCGAGAAATTAATCGAGGCAATCAGGTTGGACTCCTGACTTTTAGTAATCAAACGACTCGATGGAGCAATTTAGCCCCGTTCAATGAGTTAGAACAGAAGCGGCTCATTGCTGCGATCGATCAGCTTCGACCTGATGGCAATACCGCTTTGTATGATGCTTTAGCAGTTGGACTGCTGGATCTGATGGAGAAACAGAAGAGCGATCCGGATGGACGTTTTTATCTGCTGCTGCTAACGGATGGAGAACGGACAGATGGATTGCAACTGGATCAGATTAAATCGGTGATTCAGCACAGCGGGGTCAAGATTTATCCCCTCGCCTATGGTGAGGTAAATCAGCAGGAATTACAGGAAATCGCCGCGATTCGAGAAGGCAAAGTCTTTAGCGGCACACCTGAAACAGTACAAAGCTTACTCAAAGACTTACTGCAAACTAATCTATGACCATGCTCAACATCCCTCTTTTTCGTACCTTGGGGCTTAGTACACTTACATTTGTCGTTGCAGGCTGGCTGATTAGTCGCTACGCTGGAGCGCCAGCTATTACGATCTTGATCGATCGGAGTTATTGCCCTGCGTCTCAGTGGCAACAAGTCATCCAACGCTATGCTGAACTCTACCAACAGCATCAGCACAAATCACGTCGCATCGAGAACGTGATCTTGTTTAACGATGTATCAGAAGAAGTGCAAACCGTGCTGCGCCCTGAAGATTTACAAATGCTGCAAACTTACGGCAGCTTCAGCCTCGAACGACAAACGAACTTGCAAAAGAACTATTCACACTCACAGGTACTTCGGTGTTCCTAATTTTATTTCTGCTCTAAGGAGGGCACTCATGCAATCAAGAAAACACATTGCTTCAGTTCTCATTCCGATCGCAACGACTTTTGCAATGCTAGCAGGTTCCGAATTCATCCCAACGCATTCACGATTAATCGCTGTCGCTGCTTCAAAATCAGCCAGTGAACGAGTCGCTGAAAAGGCAAGTTCAGCAACGGTTTCCATTCGGACGCAGAGCAGTGAAGGCAGTGGAATCATCCTGCAATCTAATGGACTTGTGTTAACTAATGCTCATGTAGTTGGGCGCGATCGTACGGTCACGATCGTCCTACAGAATGGAACGCAGTTCGTCGCGGATGTTGTGGCTTTGGGGCAGAACTGTGTTGATCTAGCACTGATCCAAATTAGAAACGCGCCGAATTTGCCCTCTCTAGCTCTAGCAGAAAATCAATCTCTGCATCTAGGGCAGCCCGTTTATGCGATCGGGAATCCCTTCGGTTATAGTGGCTCTTTTAGTGAAGGGGTCGTTAGTCGGATTGCCGAGGACAAGATCCAAACCAGTGTCCCATTAAATCCTGGCAACTCAGGTGGACCTTTGTTGAATGCAGATGGGGCGATCGTGGGAGTGAATACTAGCATTCGCTCCGATGCTCGTGGGATTTCTTTTGCGATCGCGGTTTCTCAAGTTCGTGCCTTTCTTCAAGATTACCGCTCAGGAAAATTGCAGATGACGGCAGTTGGGGCTGACCAACCCGATGCGACCCCGATCGCGATCAGATATCCTGAAACGTTAGTCTCAGGACGGTTAACTGTGCAGAGTTCTGCCTACTGTCGGAACGGAAGTTACTATGATGCTTATGACTTTCAAGCAGAGGCTGGGCAGGCTGTTTTGGTGCGGATGCAGAGTCAGAGCTTTCCTCCAGTCGTAGCTCTGCTCGATTCAGATGGAAAATTGATTGCAGAGAATAACAATCCCCAAAATGAAACTCGTTCAGTTCTAATCCTGCGATTGCCCAAGCGTGGAACTTACCGCGTAGTTGCGAATGCACAACAACGCGGGCAGCAAGGAGCCTATGTGCTGACTGTCATGCCTCTACTCCTGTTTCGTGAGGGTAATCTACAACCTGGAGATCCCACATTTGCTAACAATAATCGGTTTCAAGCCTACGAATTTCAAGGACAGCCTAATCAACAAATCACGATCGTCGCATCGAGCCAGGATTTTGAGCCGCGCTTGTACTTACTCGATCCGAAGAACATTCCCGTTCCGATAAAAGCTCAGCAAAACTCCGCAGATATGGCTGTCTCATCAGTTCGGTTGCCTCGATCTGGCAAGTACACTGCGATCGTCACCTCTGCCCAAGGCAAGCAGCAAGGACGATTCTTACTTGTTGTACGATAACGCTCAATTGAATTCAAACAGCTTTTTGGTGCTTAATATGAAACTTGCTTATTTCTGCGCTCTTGTTTTGATGGTATCGATTCCAACCGTCCCAGAAATTGTCGCTGCTCAATCGATCGAGCAATTAGCGCAACAAGCCGATGCTGCTCTAAACAGGAATCAGCTTGAACAAGCAGAAGCGATTTGGAAGACGGTACTGAGGAGAGATCCCAAAAATGTTATGGCATACGTTAATCTAGGTGATCTCCTGCGTCTTCGTACCAGGAATCAGCAAGCGATCGAGGCTTACCGAAAAGCGATTTCCCTTGCTCCAGAGCAGGTTGAAGCTTACTTGGGACTCGCTGAATTGTTTAGAAACAATCAAAATAATCCTGAAGCCGCGATTGCGCTTTACCGTCGAGCCATTCAAGTTGCTGCACCGAACGCCCAAGTTTACTATATGCTCGGTGCTACTCTCGCTCCAGTTCAAGTCGCTGCACCGATTGACCAGGTTTACTATATCGTTAGGTCAACCAGTTCAAGCAAAAGAGATGAAGCGATCGCCATTTTCCGAAAAGCGATCGAAATTGATCCGAAGCTGAGTAAAGCTTATGTTGGATTGGGAATCGTGCTTCGATCCCAAGGTGAATTTACGAATGCAATGGCTGCTTATCAGAGTGCAATGAACCTCGATGATTGGTATGCCTACGACCTCTACAGTGGGTTGCTTGCGGAGCAAAATCGTTTGACAGAAATGATTCCGCTCTACCAGCAAGCAATTCAACGAAATCCCAAAGGTCCAAACGTGAGGATTTACCACCACAAATTAGCAGGCACGTTCGAGCAACTTAACCGCCTTGATGAAGCAACAGAGACCTACCAGAAGCTCGTGCAACTTCTTCCAGCAGATCCAAATGCTTACTTTGCCCTGGGTGATGTTTTGCGAAAGCAAGGAAAATCAGACCAAGCGGTGAACTCTTATCGAAAAGCTGCTGAAGTCATTCGTGCAGATAGCTATAGCTCTCGTGGCAGTAGCTATTCTTACCGCATGGGAGGCAGTTTCTTAAGCGATCGAGGTCAATATGATCTTGCAATCGCCACCTATCGCAAAGCAATCGCGCTCAACAGTAAAGACATTCTCGCTTATGCCTACATTGCTGATGCACTCCGACTCCAGGGAAAACTAGACGAGGCGATCCAAACCTATCGTCAATCGATTTCGATCAATCCACAGTTTTCATATGCGTATCGAGGACTGGGGCAAGCCCTACAGCAGCAAGGAAAGTTAGAGCAAGCAGTTCAAGCCTATCGGAAAGCTCAATCGCTTGATCCAAGAGATACTATTGTTCGAGACAGACTGAGAGAAGTCGAAGCGTTGATGCGATCGCAAAAACAATTTCAAAAATTCACAGGAGATTCAGTAATTGCCCCTAGTTTGATCCGCTTACAATCGGCACTAAATGGTAGTCGAGCGGGATTTCAATTTGAAGATTCACACAATTTCAACGAAGGAAGTCTAGTAACGCAAGAGCAGACCAAGACTATTCGGACAATGACTCAACTTGGGCGGTGTGTCGGGACGCTCTACATTCCCCCAACTTACGCTACGACCACCACTGTCGAAAAGACCCCGGAAGGATCTAGAGCGCGATTCCTCTCGAAAACGGTTCCTCCTGCTGCGGGTCTGCGCGTGATCATTCGCAATGTGACTCCAGGAATCGACCAAAATCCTAGTCCATATACTGATCGAGAATATCGTCAAAGCGATCGCTCAGAATCCTTGATCGTCAAACAGGGCACTGTTCATAGTTCCCGCTATTTTGCAATGATTCCAGGATTGAACGCATTAAACTATGAGATCAAGCGAGGCAATGAAATCATTGAAGCAGGGGCATTTACTGCAATGATGATTTCGCAAACGCGAGAAGTTCCTTCGCTTGCCGATCCACCGATGCAGAATCTTTTTTCAGATGAATGTGAGTCTCCGAAACACCCAGAGATTCACTTACCTGAAATTCCGCCTGTTGGGCGACAATCATATTGACCAAATGACGATTACGTAGTCCAGCATCGAGATCAAGTTTTAGACCAAGATCGGGATCAAGAATGAGATTGATTTGAGACTAGAATAAAGATTGAGAAACTCTAC
>NZ_JBNXVP010000089.1:0-5505 GCF_050565645.1 Leptolyngbya sp. AN10 | reverse complement strand
GCAGTCTGCAACCAGCTTGTCGATTGGGCAAATTGCATCACCACGGCTGGATTGAGACTGGACACATGGGAGAACTCAAAATTAGACCAGGATTTTCCGCAGGGCAATTGCGCTTCGCTGAGCGCGCGGGCAATCCGAGCTGGGTCGCGACGACTGGCTTCCCCTTCCGCCAAGGCTAGGAGGAATTGAGCGTAGCTCCAATTTTCCTGGGTGGCTCGATGTTCGACCGTTTGCCAATCCGACAGGAAGTGGCGCTCGCTTGAGGCGTTTGAGTATGGTTGTTAGCGTCTCGTAGGGACTCAACTGGAGCGGGTGGTTGGGGTTGGAAGAGTTGGTCATAGCTCGATAGTTCGTGTTGCACTGAAGTCACTTCAGGGACAGGTAAGGTTTTCATGAGGTTGAATTGATGTTGGAGACGATGGAGGGTGAACGTGCCTGCTGCCAGTTCGGTTTTGAGATAGTTCGCCACGTCTACCTCTCGGTCTTGAGTCGCTGCAATGTAGAGCGATTCGACCATCCAACGAGCGGCAGTATCGGGATCAGTGCAGCCTTTCATCTGCTGCCACAGATCGCGCCAGTCCGCATCCGGCAGTAAGTCTTCCTGCCACTGGCAGTGCAGAAATGCTCTGGGTTTTCGACGCAGACTTTCGACGATATGCCGATAGTTGATACAGCGTGCCCGTCGAATCGTTGCACTGCCATGCACATGAAGACGAGGCAGTTCCACAACTTGAGTCGTGCCGACAAAGCCGACAATCCGGTCATGATAGAGATGCAGTGTCAGTTGCTGCCCGATTAAGCGAGACGGGACACTGTAGAGGATGCAGCGCACACTGATAGTACTATGGACACTGACCCGGTGACTTAAAATCTCATAATCGGCAGTGCGATAGTGCGGTAAGCTTTGCAGGGTCGAACGTTCTAGTTCAAACTTCTGAGCGCACTTCGCATTGAGCTTTGCGATGACCGATTCGATGAAGGCTTGATACTGAGCAACTGTCTCAAAATCAAAGCTGCCTCGACGGTACAACGCCTGACACAATCGGCGTTTGAAGTAGCCATGCGACGACTCGATGGAGCCATTTTCGTGTGCGACCCCTGGGTTATTTCGAGTCGGTTGCATTCGGTAGTGGTCACAGATCGCGGCGTACATTCGCGTCAATTGTGGATTGCGTCCTCCGGTATTGCGATATGCCGCACTGAGGCTATCGGTGCGATGCTGCTTGGGCACTCCTCCACAAGCAAACAGCGCATTCTGTAAGCCTTGGGATAAGCCGACAAAGCTCTCCCCGCCTTGAATTACCTGGACATATTGCCAGCCACTAAACGCCAGTCGGTAGTGATACAAAATGTGCTGAAACGCCTGCCCTTTCACGGTTACGGTTACACCCTTGAGGTGCGTAAAGTCAGACAGTCCCATGACTCCCGGTTCATGCTGAATCTTGAACATCACTTCTTTCGGTTGCCCGTGTTGAGCTTTCCAGTCTTTCACCCGTCGTTCTACGGTTCTGATCTTGTCGTCATATTGTCCCGGATGTAGCTCTTGCAGCGTTTCAAACAAGGTGATGGGAGCAAGGCGCGGTTCGCGCTCTAACATCGGCAGCAGAGTTGCCTCCCAATGTCCATCGAGTGGACAGGGGCGAGTCTTCCAATCTCTCGGTCTTCCCCGTTTCGGTCGATGTGTTCCATTGTCAATGCGGCTTGCCGTGCGCCGTGAAATTCCGGCTTTGGCGGACGCGGTTTGTTGGGATTGCCCCTTTTCCTTCGTGTTCATGTACAGTTGAACCTGTTGATATTTTATTGATGCAGGCACTAGGAGTCTTGATTTGCAGTTGGGACGTATCCTAGTGTCTTTTCTTTGAGGGTTTCGTTTGATCAGAATCGATGAATCGAACCTTGCAATCTGATCCGGTTTCCAAATGAGAAGCTGATCTCTTATTTGGAAAGTTTAGGGTGGGCAACGTAATTGTCGGTTGAGCCAATACTATTGTCGCGCCATACCAAGGTTTTGAGATGGCGTACATCCCGCCAGTGGCGGTGTTGACCCAACATGCTAAACACGGCATCATAGAGGCGAGGAGCATTTTCCATAGCAGTAATTTAGTTTGATGTGGTAATCCACTAGATTACGGGATTTTGCTCCTCTCCTCCAGTTTTGTCAGTCAACCAGGCACTCAGAGATATCTATCTCGCTGCGACCAAAGCTGATGCTGAAACTGCTTTCGACCGATTCATCAAGACTTACGAAACCAAGTATCCAAAAACAGTAGAATGCCTCAGCAAAGACCGGTCTGCCTTGCTTGCCTTTTACGATTTCCCGGCAGAGCATTGGATGCACATTCGCCCCTCGAATCCCATCGAATCGACCTTTGCAACCGTGCGCCTCAGAACCGACAAAACGAGAGGTTGTGTCTCACAGTCGAGCATTTTGTCCCTGGTGTTCAAATTGGTGCAGAGCGCCCAAAAGCGATGGCTCAGAATTCAGAAATTTAATCGACTGGCGGAGGTGATTGAAGGAGGCAAATTTACAGATGGAATTCGCATTGAAGAGGAACGCGATCATTTAAACAAGAAAGATGCGGCTTAGTTCTCAAATACACCACATTTGACAATATCTCAAGCTGCCCGAAGAAAATATAAAACTGATCACGTATTTTTGTTTACGGTTGCGCCTTATGGTGGTGTTCCTTTGGTCTATCAATACATCAAGCGAAAACTCGCACCAGATGACATGGACTATGTTCGGGTTCTAACCGTCAAACAGTTAGCAAACTTTCTGAAGAGTCAGGTCGCTGTTGCAAACTCATACAAAAAGAGCAAAATCACAAAACGTTTTCGTGAGTTACTTGGTTATCCCATTCATTTCGCGGTGGAGGGCTTTCAGAAAGATCTGTTTTCCAAACAGTCCAAAAAAGGTAAGAAATAGCCTCAAGAAATTTCTGTTTGTAGCGTCTCAACAAGCCAGAATTAAGAGTTTTACGATCGCCGTACAATGGGATCAGTGTCTCCGTGTTGAAAAGCTATGTCATCCGATTATCAGCAAGACATTCTTCGACTCCGCGATCGCAAGTTGTCACCCAAACAGATCGCTCGTCAATTGGGACTCCGCCCTAGTGAGGTGAGCGCGATTCTTCAAGCCCAGGCTGAACAGGTCACGCAAGAACGGACGGAGCGGGGAGATTTACAACCTTTACGACATTGCTTAATTAATGAAGGCGCGGCTCAAGTTCTGTTAGACAGTCCGCGATCGGAGAAATTTAGTCGGTCTGAAGCTACAGACGATCTGACCGGAAATGGACTGGCGCAGATTTTTGTGACGCGACTGGATCGTAACGTTTTGCTAGTGGGCAGTTACCTCATAGATTATTGGTGTTTGGGGGTGAAGAATTGCTTCGGTCCGCGCAAGTTCGACCAGCGTAAATATGATCATCTTGTTCAGCAGTCCTACGCTGGATTTGAGCAAGATGCACGCGAAATCTCTTTGGAGCAGGCACAGAATATTATTTGGGGATCGGTCGCTTACGCGGCAGGTTTAGGATTTTCACCGCATCCAGATTTTGAAACCGCCAAGACTCATCTGGGCACTTCTAGCCAGATGGATCAGTCGATCGTCTTTGGTCGAGATGGCAAGCCTTTTTATGTCAGCGGTCCCCGCGATCAGCCAACGCGAATTATTGCCACGCTGCGTGAACACGCGGGAGATGGCAATTTTGACTATCTTATTCAGGCTTAGGAAAGATTTTTGTCTATCTGTGCCATGAGCTGCGACACGAACTTTCTTGCAAAATTCTGCTTAATCTGATGTAAGTTTTGTGCCGATCCTCGCATAAAATCGGCTCATGATTATTACAGTGGCAAGCTTTAAGGGAGGAGTGGGAAAGACCACAACCTCGATTCACATCGCGGCATATCTAGCGGCAAAGCGTGGTGCGACCCGCGTGGTTTTGGGCGATGGGGATGTCAATAGATCAGCATTTTCATGGGCTGGTCGCGGAGGCGATCGCGTCCCTTTTCTCGTGACCGATGCTGATAAGCTGGGCGGCTCCAGTTTTGGGATGCTGCTCGATTCTGCGGCGATTTGCCCAAGCGTAGGCGGCATCGTGATGATCGACATAGCAAAGAAGCAGACTGGTGTCGGTGCGGTGAATGATTAAGCGAATGTCCATATTGACGCTAACCGACCAAAAGTTTGGATCTTTGCAGCGATCGAGCTTATGAAATCGCATTCCGGGACTTGCCGGATTGAGTTGCAGATCAAATGCGGTGGTTTTGAAGGCTTTTTGCTCTTGTCCGGTGAGTTTACTGAGGCTGTCGGTGAAGGTGTCGGCAATACGAAATTCCATTAGTCTGGGAGAAGAGGAGTAATTGATTGCAACAGGGCAGGAATGCTGGATTGGAGTGTAAGCCAAACTCGTTCAACATCAACGCCTTCGTAATCGTGGATCAGTTTGTCTCGCATTCCAGCCATTGCTGACCAAGGAATATCAGGATGTTGGCTGCGAAATTCTGGAGAAAGGCGTTTTACGGCTTCGCCCAAAATCGCGATTTGGTACAAAACGGCTGATTGAGTTTTACGATCGACTTCAAATTCTTGCTGATTCATCTCGGCAACAAATTCGATGGCAAGCTGTGCCGAATTGAGAATGTCTAATAACCCAAGTTGCGGGTTAGGCAAGCCAGAGAAGCATTGTATGGATGAGCGCAGAGAAACGGCGCAGCCATCGCTGCGCTTCTGCTCTACTAAGTGGCTCTGTACGTGCTAGGAAATGAAAGCAGAGTCAAGTGTCACGGTGAAGATGAAAGTCGCCAGTTTGAGCAGAAATCCATCCAGCGTCACGGCATGAATCGACTTGGGAAAGCGCAGTGTGATTTGGCTGAAAACCGTTTCAATCGGATGGCGAGTCATTTGTTTGATGTACGCCAAAGCTGGTGAATCGGGACGAGTGGAATTGCGCTTGCGAGCAATCTGTAAAACAATGCCATCGGTGTCACGCAAGGCATCTTCAGCTTGATAGTCGGTGTAAGCGGCATCGCCGTAGACCTCAGCATTCTCAGGTAGCGATAACGGCAAGGCATTCAGTCCGCGCACATCGTTGGCTTCACCAGGAAGAAAGGCGAACTCAACCGGAACGCCCGCACTTGTGGCAAGCAGTTGAACGCGAATGCCATAGAAATAGCGTTTTTTGGAGGCAATATAGCCGCGATAATCTTCAGATCGGACTAATCGAACTTGTGGAATCCGAATGTTATCGCAGATGGGAACTGGGGCATGAATCCAACAAGTATTCAGTGGTTGGATTGATCGACTTGAGAACACTGCCCAAATAGTCAAACACATCCAGTAACGGCAGAAACAAGCGATGCAAGCGACGATTGAACCGCGACTTGTCCAACATCTTCGGGATCAACCCTTGCTCTTTGAGATACTGCTGAGACAGGCAATGATTGCCGCCGAAAAATCGGGCAGCAACCAGGGCAGTGGTGATCACCTCCGCATCGCTCATC
>NZ_JBNXVP010000088.1:0-6586 GCF_050565645.1 Leptolyngbya sp. AN10 | reverse complement strand
ACGTCGTAGTCCGCCTGCCGCTTGTGCCTCCGAAAGTAAACGTGTTCGTTTAGAGCGGCGCATTCAGTTCTCTAAAATCACTACATTCTCATCTTGAGACTGCAAAAAGTTTTCTACATCACTAAGCCTACATTGTCAAAGAAGAACCTACTGCACAGCAGACGCAGCAATGGTTAGGAATTTTGGCACAGCAACTTGAACGAAAATTCCAAGTAGAATTTTTAATTGAGGAAATACAACCTCACTGGCTTAGGAGCAAAGGCAGAAAGCAGTATGAATTCTTTGCTAGGCTCATTACTGGAGGAATTTTTGGCGTTGTATCTAGTCTAATGGTTTTAACGACAGTAGTTGTTCTATACAATTCAATAGAGCTAAACAAACATTGGCTAAGACTTCTCAGCATTACAATTTTTGCTCCATTTTTATGGTTATTTTTTGCAGAGAAGCTCAAAATTGGAGGTGGAGAGATATATTTAACTGAAAGAATTTCATGGAGTTGGAGTAACCTTAAGGATTATTTTAGTTTCATAAAAAAAGCTAAGAGCTTTCAAATACTTCTGGCTATTTACGCTGCCTTCATATCTCTATGTACAATGTTTGGACAGCTTTTTGGAATGAGCGAGAATATCCTAATTCGCGTTTTCTTCGGTGTAGTATTTGGCAGTATGCTGTTACTCACAACTTTCTTGCACTCTTTGCAGTATGGATTTAGAGGTCAACAGTTAGAAATGACTTATTTTCCGAATCAAAGAATGTATATTTGTCTCAGCAATGTTGTATTTTTTGCATTGTCCTTTAGTCTATTGTTTTCACTTTCTTATGGTTTTCTTAATTATATGTACTCTTTATCAGGTTTATCTTTGCCATTTGAGCAGAGCAAAGAGATTATTAATTGGTTCGGCATTACGTTTAGCAAATTGCAATATAGTGTCATTGCTGGTCTAATACAAGGCGCTTACATGGGTTTAGTTACGGGAGCATTAGTAGGCGACGCACTAGCTTGTGTTGATCACTTTTGTCTTCGCTGCATTCTCTTCTTCAATAATTCCATTCCCTGGAACTACGCCCGCTTCCTCAACTACGCCACAGAGCGAATGTTTCTCCAGAAGATTGGCGGTCGCTATCGCTTTATTCACAAACTCTTGCAAGACCACTTTGCTCAGTTGGAACGGTGAAGAACGATCGCTCTTCTCATGGTTACGGAAATAAGCGAGATCGCTACCAAGTTACGATCGTTAACTCCTTCACTTTTGCAAACTCTCGATCGCCAGTAACTAGACTCGCTAAATTCTGAATTGCGATCGCAGTATCGAACAAATCACGATTACCACTCATCCCGCAGCGTCCTTTGCATTGACACTGCATCACCTTGCCACTCTAACTGTCCCGCCAAATCCGAAAAGTCATAAGTGGTCTTCTGTCCAGACTCAGACGAACTTGGATTGAGAATCACCACAATGTCCACTTGCCCAGACGATAGTGCTGTCGGAATATCCAAGCGCAAGTTTCCAGACTCGTCGATCGTCGTCGTGAATTTAAGAACTTCCATTGCAGAGGCGATGAGTGAGAGTAGCTTAATTCTAGAATCTAAAGCTCCTCAAATCACATTGATTCCTCTATGCGATCGCTCTCCTCATCGCATGGCTACGGAAATAAGCGCTACCTATTGACGATCGATAACTCCTTCACTTTTGCAAATTCGCGATCGTTCTTCTTATCAGAAAGAACCGAGATCGCAGTGCTATGCTAAAATCAGCGAATTCTGTCAGCAATCATGATCTTCAAATGGGTTCCTACTGTTGACAGAGCGGCATTAACCTCGAAAGACAGAGAACGCGATCGAGTTTTCTTCCTACTGTTAAAGCGTATAGGAAAACACAAATTTTCTAACGTTATTAACACCCTAGTTCTTTTGAGGAAACCGATGAATACTCCGAATTCTATGAACTTCGCACAACGGGCTTTAGCTGTTCTGAGCGCATCTGGCGCGGCTGCATTAATGACACTCCCTGCATTTGCTCAAGCTGTTCCGACCCAAGGCGTGGTCAACAATGGCGACATCAATCGCGTGAATCCTCAAGTTCAGACAACGGACAATTGCGCTTTCGTTACAGGTGGAGTTGGCGGACCGATCGACACCAACAACCGACAAAGCGTGACTCCGAATCGTCAATTTGATGCAAACAATCGGAGTGCAGCGATCGCGTTTCGTGCAAATGGACCTGCGGGAACTTCTGGACATGAAGCAAAACTGAACTTGAATGCAGTTGAAGCGCAACGAAACAACTATGCTGCGGCTTACAACGTAGGTCGAGGTTCAAGGACGCAAGCTATCATCCCAACTCGTCAATTTGATGCCAACAATCCGAGTGCTGCGATCGCATATCGGGACAATGGACCTGCGGGAACTTCTGGACATGAAGCAAAACTGAATTTAAACATCGCTCAAGCGCGTCAGAGCAATTCGTCTTATCCCGCTGCTTATAACTTGAGTTCTCCGCAAGCTTCTGCACCGTTGCCTGTTGCTTGTACGCCTCGCTAGTAGCGGATTCGAGGATCGATGTAGGCGTTGATAATGTCGATCGCGATACTTGCGATCGCAACAATCGCCGCGAAGAATACGACGATGCCTTGAACAGTGGGATAGTCTCGTTGTCCGATCGCTCGATACAGTCGGTTGGCGAGTCCGGGCCACGAGAATGTTACCTCGGTGAGAATGGCTCCTCCTAACAATGCAGCTAAAGTGAGACCCAGAATTGTAATGACTGGAATCATGGCATTCTTCAAGGCATGATTGATCAGGATTTTCGATTCTGGGATTCCTCGTGCGCGGGCGGCTTCGACGTATTCGGATTGCAGAGTTTGTCTAAGGTTGACTCGGACAATACGCTCGAAAATGCCGCTGATCAACACGCCTAGTGTGATGGAGGGGAGTGCGAGATAGTAAAGTGCTGTGAAAAATTGACTGAGATTGCCGCTGAGGAGACTATCGAGAATATATAGTCCGGTGATTTGGTTTGGAGGTGCGATCGTAACTGGAAACCTTGTACCGAGCGGAAACCATTTCAAGCCGACTGCAAAAATAAGCTGCAACACCATCCCGAACCAAAACATTGGAATGGAATAAGTAATGATTCCGAAGAGTCTGCCGCTGGCATCGATCGCGGTATTGGGACGAGAAGCGGAGATTGCACCGACCGTGATACCGACGACTAATGCGATCGCTAAAGATACGATCGTGAGTTCAACCGTTGCAGGAAAGAAATCGCCAATGATTTGCCAAACGGATTGATCATCAGCCGTTAAAGATTGTCCGAGATCAAATCGGAACAATGAGCCGATGTAGTCTAAGTACTGGAAGAAGAGAGATTTATTCAATCCCAATCGTTCTCGGAGTGCGTCTTTTGCGGCTTGGGGCGCTCTTGGACCGAGAAGGGCATCGACTGGATCGCCGGGAGTTGCACGAAGTAGGAAAAAAACGATCGTTGTTATTAGCCATAACATTAATGGCGCTAACAACAATCGGGAAAAAACATAGTAGCGTAACGCGCTCGATCGAGACATGAATTTTTGACCAATTGAAAAAGAGTGACCTGATAGAGACAACCTGCCAGATCGCCTCTATCTTGGATTGATTTAACCAAGTCGATCGACTAACGCTGCCCGCGCTTGTTCTCGATCGTCAAAATGAATTTTTTCTGTTCCTAAAATCTGATAGTCTTCGTGTCCTTTTCCAGCAATTAATACTCCATCACCTGATTTCGCTTGCAAAATTGCAGTTCTAATTGCAGTTGCACGATCGGCAATTACAGTCGGATTCACTTCACTTGGAATTCCAGCAACCACATCTTCTAAAATCCGCTGTGGGTCTTCAGTTCTGGGATTGTCAGAAGTCACAATCACTTGATCCGCTAACGTCGCCGCAATGTTCCCCATCTTCGGACGCTTAGTACGATCGCGATCTCCGCCACATCCGAACACACAAATCATTTGTCCTGGAATAAACGGACGAGAAGCTTTCAACATATTCTCCAAACTATCAGGCGTGTGAGCATAGTCCACAATCACACTGATGTCTTGGTCGGATTTGATTTGCACTTGTTCCATTCGTCCAGGAACTCCAGTAAATCCAGGAAGCGCTTCAACGATCGCATTTAATTCCAGCCCAAGCTGCAATCCTGCGCCTACTGCTGCTAGTAGATTCGCCAGATTGAACTGTCCGACTAACGGCGATTTGAAAGCAGCATCACCCATTGGGGTGTGCAATGTTCCACTCACGCCATCTGATTCATAGTTCAAATCACTTGTCCAAAGATCAGCTTGTTGTTGGGTGCTGTAAGTCCAAACGGAAGCGCGATCGAGTCGATCGACTAATTTCTGCCCATATGAATCATCAAGATTCACAATGGCTCGACCTTTCAAATAATCCGAACTGAACAACAGCGATTTTGCCGCGAAGTAATCATCCATGTCGCGATGAAAATCGAGATGATCTTGGGTCAAATTCGTAAACACTGATACTTCAAATTCGCAGCCCAAAACGCGACCTTGAGCCAGTGCGTGCGAACTCACTTCCATCACCGCAAATTCGCAACCTGCACCGATCGCGGATTTCAACTGATGCTGCAATTCCACCGGAAACGGAGTGGTATGTAATGCCGTTTGTTGAAAGCCTTTCCAACGAGTGTAAAGCGTTCCGAGCAGAGCCGTATTTTTCTGCGATCGCTCTAACAAATATTCGATCAAATGCGTCGTCGTCGTCTTGCCATTCGTACCTGTGACCCCAACTAATTTCAACTTTTGAGCCGGGAAATCATAGAATGCAGTCGCTAACTGTGAACAGACTTGAGCCATATCGATCGCTGGAATCACAAGCGGTGGCTGATCCGATTGAAACGCAGGATCGCCCATTGCTCGACTCGCCGCTTGAGGAGACACAATGGCTGCGATCGCACCGCTTGAAATCGCACCTTGCCAAAAATCGCCACCATCAACCCGTGTACCCGGCATCCCGATAAACAGATCTCCAGGCTGACAAGACAGTGAATTCGTGGTTAATCCCTTCACTTCAGCATTCAGCGCGGGATGATCAGGAATCTCTCCGACATCAGGAAGCTTTGCCAATAATTCTTTAAGCTGCATCGATAACTCCTTGCCCGATCGGGTGTCGCCTACTTTTTAAGCGTTTGATGACATATATTTCTGTAACATAGATTCCAATTGTTGCACCGTCGATCGAGGAGAAGGACGGGGCAGCATTCGATCTTCGAGGTATAAAACTGGAATCTCATACTGATATTTTTCAAACCATTGATCGTTCGTGGTGATATCTCGGATTTCTAAATCAAACGGAATCGTGTGAATCTGCTCTAATTTTTCTTGCAGCCCTTCACACAAATGGCATCCGGGTTTACTGTACAGAATTAAGCGCATTATTTAAGCCAAATCATCCCCGAATCTTATGACGAAAACGGTTCTAATTACAGGCGCATCGACGGGAATTGGTCGATCGACCGCGCTCTTATTTGCCCAAAAAGGCTGGACAGTCATTGCCACGATGCGATCGCCCGAAAAAGCCGATTGGATTACCGGAAATATTCATCCGCTGAAGTTAGATGTGACCGATTCAGAGTCGATCAAAACTGCGATCGCTCAGTCTTTGGCGCAATTTGGCGAGATTGATGTTTTGGTGAATAATGCGGGCTATGCGTTACTCGGCGCATTCGAGAATTGCTCACCGGAACAAATCCGCAAACAGTTCGATACCAATGTGTTTGGCTTGATGGAAATGACACAAGCGATTTTGCCGCATTTCCGAGAACGTCGATCGGGCACGATTATCAACATTGCCTCGATCGGGGGTCGAATGGCGTTTCCAACTTACACGCTGTACAACTCAACCAAATGGGCGGTAGAAGGCTTTTCTGAAGGGCTTCAGTACGAATTAGAGCCGTTCAATATCCGCGTCAAAATCATTGAACCCGGTCCAATTAAAACCGATTTCTACGATCGTTCTCCCGATATCGCCAAATCTGAAATTACCGACTATGACGAATTCGTGAATCGAGTCTTATCGAATCTCAAACGAGCGGGTGAACAAGGCGAACCTGCGGAAGTCGTCGCCCAAACGATTTACAAAGCTGCGATCGACAACTCGAATCAATTGCGTTATTCCTGCGATCGACTGGGAAGTGTTTTTCTGACTTTAAGAAAAGTACTGCCTGACAATGTATTCAGCACCATTATTCGTAATGGAATGACTCGTTAGTTTAACGATTTGCTATCGTTTCGCTTCGTTGCAGTCGGCTTGTGCCCCCTAAATCCCCCATTCTGGGGGACTTTGAGGAAGAAAAATTTCTAGAACCCTAAAGCACTTCTCACCTTCAAAGTCCCCCACTCGTGGGGGATTTAGGGGGCTGAGAATGCTACAAACGAAGCGCCTAATTACACAATCTACTAATTAACCCAAGTTGCTAGTTAGAAGCGGTCAGGGAGCAAAGCCAATAAAATCTCTTCAAGATGTTGACCCTCGAAGAGAAGAAAAATGCTTGACGAAATTATAGCGATTTATGCAATTACCGACGAC
>NZ_JBNXVP010000087.1:0-8432 GCF_050565645.1 Leptolyngbya sp. AN10 | reverse complement strand
AGATTTTTCGCATCTTATCGGAGCGCTACCGTAACCGTCGCAGGCGATTTGGGCTACGGTTCAACTTGATCGCAGGCTTGCTGAACTATGAGCTTGCTCATCCAATTTGATTCGTGCAGGAGGTCTACTCCATTCGATTCAAACCAAGGATTTTCAGAAACCTTCGTGTCTTTCCTGCGGTTGGTATGAGTCAGACTCTCACGCAGTCGGTTCAGACGAATATTGGTGTGGCTTTTATCGATCGGCGTTTGGATTAGAACAGCAATACGAACGCCCTTCAGTTTGTCGTAAATGGTATCCTGCGATCGCCCAACAAGATACAAAGTTTCAACTTGATGTTTATCCGGCTGAATTTTCTGAAACTCGCGACTCTGAAGATACTGCTATTGAGCCAGTCCAAGCAGAAGCACATCAAATCATTCCTTCACCTGATGTCTCAGAATGCGATCGTGAAATATTACCTTTTGACGCAATTCTGAGAGCAATTCCTAAACTTAGTGCTGATCAACTGTTGCATCTAGAGAATGCAATTCAAACTGCAAAAGCATCACAAGTTGGGGCTTAATCTTCAAGGGCGCTGTCTTTGCTCCAAGGCTTTGCGGGCGTAGTCTCGTTCTGCTATAAATTCTTTATTGAGCATGGCGGCTATTTAATACCAACTGAAGTAACCTCTTAGGTTGAGTTATGGAATATCATCATGTGCGAAAGAAGATGAGCTAGACACTTCCAACTACGGTATGCTGCTCTCAAGACAATTGGCATTTGAGATAAATGGGAAAAGTCATTGCACTATTTAATCAAGCTGGCGGAGTTGGAAAGTCAACTTTGACAATGAACTTAGGTTACAGCTTGGTTCAAAGAAAGCGACGAGTGCTGCTAGTCGATATGGACCCTCAGTCATCCTTAACTACGTTTATGGGACTGGAGCCAGGAGAGCTAGGTTGTACAGTCTATAACGCGATCGTACCCGAAGAAGAACTGCCTATTCATAAAGAGATTCGCGGCATGGATCTAGTGCCCGCGCAGTTGAAACTCTCTGATGCTGAGCAGGAGTTAGTCACTGCTTATATGCGTGATACTCGGCTCAAAGATGCCTTAGAGCCAGTTCAAGGACAATATGATTTCATCTTGATCGACTGCCCACCTAGCTTAGGAATGCTGAGCTACATTTCCTTAGTAGCAACAGACTACCTGTTAATTCCGATCCAGACGCAGTTCAAAGCCTTTCAGGGAACGGATATGCTTTTGCAAACTTTGCAGAAGGTAAAAGCCAAACCGAATCGAAATCTCAAAATTGCGGGATTTGTGCCTACGATGTATGACGGTCGCAACTCTCATGACGAGTTAACGTTAAAGGCGATTCAAGAGCAGCTTGCCCCAATGGGTAAAATTTTCCCAGCTATTCCTAAGTCAACTGTCTTCGCAGATGCTTCAATGGAACGAATGCCGTTGGCTGTCTATAGCCCTAAGCATCCAGCTAAAAAGGTATTAGACGGAATCGCTAAAGAGATGGAGAAGCTAAGATGACATCAAAACGTGAGCGTACGTTTGGAGGCAAGATTACGGCTCCGGTGACATTGTTTGGAGATGCTGAAAATACGCCTGCCCCTAATACAATCGCGATCGCTCGTATTCGGCTGCCGAATCAACAGCCTCGTCGCTATTTCGATCCCCAGAAGATGAAACAGCTCGTACTCTCTGTGAAAGAACATGGAGTTTTAGAGCCGTTGCTAGTACGAATCCTGGATGGGTCGGATGTTTACGAATTGGTTGCTGGAGAACGGCGCTACCGCGCTGCAAAAGAAGCAGGTTTGACGGATGTTCCTGCTGTAATTCGTGAGCTGACCGATGAACAGGCAGTGCAACTGGCTCTGATTGAGAACTTGCAGCGAGAAGACCTCAACCCAGTCGAAGAAACGGAAGGAGTTCTACAGCTTCTGGCACTCAAGCTAAAAATGAACATTGATCAACTGCCCAAGTTGCTTTATCGGATGCAACATGAGGCAAAAGGAAAAGTTGCCCATAACGTTATGGGCAGTTCAGAAAATGACGTAGTACAAGCGGTTTTTGCTTCATTGGGAACGATGACATGGGAATCATTTGTCAATAATCGACTTCCCTTACTCAATCTTCCTGACGACGTTTTAGAGGCTCTACAGCAGGGTAAACTTGCTTACACCAAGGCTCAAGCGATTGCTCGTGTCAAAGATGAGGAGCAGCGCAAAGACTTACTCAGCGATTGCCTCGCTCAAGACCTTCCTCTAACAGAGATTAAAGAGCGCATCGCAAGCCTCAAGTCGAATGCTGCGGCAGCAGCAAATCAACCCTCGTTAAAAAATCAATTTGACGATGTGTTAAAGCTTGCTAAACGATCGAAGATTTGGGACGATCCCAAGAAACAGAAAAAGTTGGAAAAGCTACTCGCCGATCTAAAATCATTGGTTTCTAATACAGACTAGTTCTGAGTGAAAAATCTAGCATCTTCTGCCTCAGTACTTGAAAGGATAGATTGAATGAGCAAATTAGGTTCAGGGGAATACAGTGTCCTCCTAGTTGAGATTAAGCAGCGAATTCGGTCTGCTCAATACGAGGCGCTTAAGGCAGTCAACAAAGAACTGATTGCCCTGTATTGGGATATTGGAAGTTTGATTGTAGCTCGTCAACAGGGAGAAAGTTGGGGGAAGTCGATCGTTGAGCAGTTAGCGAAGGATCTCCAGGCTGAGTTTCCAGGAATAAGCGGTTTTTCTGTCCGCAACATCTGGAACATGCGGAGTTTCTATGTCACTTATAGCCAGAATCAAAAACTGCAACCATTGGTTGCAGAAATTGGTTGGACTCATAACTTAGTCATTATGGAGAAGTGTAAGGATGATTTGGAGCGAGAGTTCTATATCCGAATGACTCGTAAATATGGCTGGACGAAGAACGTTCTGCTTCACCAAATCGAAAATCAATCTTATGAAAAGACTTTATTAAATCAAACGAATTTTGAGGCTACAGTTTCCGAAGAGATTCAAAATCAAGCTAAATTAGCGGTGAAAGACGAATATACGTTTCCGTTTCTGGAGTTGGGGGATAAGTATTCGGAGCGGCAACTTGAAACTGCTATTTTGGCGAAAGTTGAACCTTTCCTACAAGAAATGGGTGGGATGTTCACCTTTGTGAGAAGCCAATATCGATTAGAAGTTGGCACAAAAGAATATTTCATCGATATTGTTCTCTATCACCGATCGCTTCAATGCTTAGTTGCGATCGATTTAAAGATTGGAGAGTTCGAGCCGGAGTACATCGGCAAAATGCAGTTTTACCTTGCTGTACTGGATGATCAGGTAAGACTTCCGCACGAGCAGCCCTCAGTAGGGATCATTCTATGTAAGACAAAAGATAAAATGACAGTGGAATATGCGTTGAAGGATGCCACAAAGCCGATTGGAGTCGGAACTTACCGCGTGACCTCGACACTACCGCAGGAGTTAAAAGGGCAACTGCCTGCTCCTGAACAGGTAGCGAAGTTGTTGGAAGATTTGGACTAATTCTACCAAAGGTTGATTAGACGCTATTCCAGCTCTAATTTCATACAATAAAGCTCTCTATGCAAAGTGGTTTCATTCTAGAAACTTTGGCAAGGTAGTCGGCATTTCATACAAGCAGGTTCCCTGTGCCAAAGACATTGCTCCTTAGTTTTGAAAGCATAAGTTGAGAACCTGGCTCACATCCTACAGTCAAACACTATATAGACTTCGGCGCTTTCTACCACTTGGTTTGCCTTATGCCTGAGATGGTAATGCGGGCAGCACAATGAACTACGATTCTGCATTCTCGGATCATAAATGACAGGACCGCACAAGCAGCGTTTAAGAAAATTGTGCGATCGCGGAGTCCCCTGGAGCAGAAGAACAGTGAGAGTGTGAGCGCACTTGTTACAGAAAATCAGTCTACTGATTTAGAGGTCGTGCTTGGATAAAGTACGATCACACTCAATCCTATGATCGAAGAAGCGGTCGTGATAAATTAGCAGCGATGGCGGATTCAGTGAGTGAGATCTTAGAGGCGTATTGGTTACTGCGATCGCTAAATCTGTTCTATCTCTGCTTAGAGGTCTTCAACTTGGGCGATCATGAGTTCGGTCAGGCGGGAGATTTGTTCTAGAGGGAGACGATCGCGCAGCATATTAAGTGCGATCGCGCGCCGCTCCTCTTGCTAACTCCGCTCTTGAGTCTGCTGTTCCCACGCAAGAAATGATTCCGCTAGTGCCATGATTGTCTCCTGTCCGCTAAACTCTTGAACTTCGTCCAAACCTATCACAACTTTTCACCTCGCGACAGTCGCAAAATGCCAGGTTGCTGGGGATGATTTAGGGGGAATGCTAACACTTCTCGAATCGCTCATTCCTGCGTTGCGTCCCAGGATTCTTAACCGTAAGGGTTTTTCTGTTTCCGGCAATTAGTCGATTGCTACGACTTACTACGCAGAGAAATCGAGGAGCATCAGCACAATTCTAGAGCAGATTGACGGCAGTATTGCCTTACTAGGGTTTCAGCACGGAGATATCGCTAGGAGAATTTGAGGTACGATCTTTGATATCGACTGCGGAGGTGAAAGGAATGCGCGAAATCACGATCGGAGAAATTTCAAAAGATCTACCTGCCTATTTGCAGCGAGTGCAAGCAGGAGAAAGCTTTGTGGTGTTGCAGTCGGGAACACCCCTGGCTCAGGTCGTTCCTCCAACATCAAAAAGAGAACTTGATCAAGTAAGCTTTGCCGAACGATATGCAAACTTTCGAGAACAAATGGCGGCAGAAGGGGTCGATGAAGATTTAGATGATGTGTTTGAGAATGTCCGCGATCGCACTCCTGCGCCAGAAGAACCAAGGTGGTAGAGCAGAATGCGCTTTTTAGTCGATACAAATATCGCGTCAGAACCCTTTAAGGTGCAGCCAAATGCCTTAGTGGTTGAGAGATTCAATCAGAATATTCGAGAGATGGGAATTGCTGCTGTAATGTGGCACGAGTTGCTGTATGGATTTCATCGCTCACCAGAGTCACGGCGAAAGCGACAGTTAGAAACGTATCTTCAACAAATTGTTCTACGTGCTCTTGAAATTCTTCCCTATGACAGGGCTGCTGCTGAGTGGTTTGCGCTTGAACGGGCAAGGTTAACAGGTTTGGAAAGACCGCCTTCGTATGCAGATGGGCAATTCGCTGCGATTGCTGCCGTCAATGATCTGGTCCTCGTTACCCGAAATGTTTCTGATTACTCCGATTTTGCCGGGTTGTCGATCGAGAACTGGTTTGAATGATCGAGCAGTCGTTGCCAAATGGCAGTTAATCTTATCACTCACTGTGGGGATCTATTTCGATCCGTTGTTTTCAGAACGCTGGCTCTGAGCTAGTTTCAGAAGTTCAAGTTTTCAGAATAGTTTTACTTGCAAAGGTTGTAACCTCTGTTCTGCAAGCGTTTCATCAGATAATATCGAAATCGATTGAAATCCAGATCTATCTCGACGTAATCCTATCTTTCAGGTTGCTCAACAAGTCGAATCGGCTCGAAGTCTGTCACTCACCCAAATCTCCTCAGTATAAAAGTCTCTCCTACGTTGTTCTAGTCAAAAGCCTCCAAGCAGTAGACCGAGCCAAATCTCAATCCACGGTAATACGATCTCTTGCTGAAGCATCTGTAAAGAAACGGTTTCCACCTCAACCGCTTCAAAATAGGCTGAGATCGCACTCGCCCACGCTTCTACGTCTTCAATATGCGACAGTGAGATTGCTGTTTCTAAGTCGGTTTCTCCTGACCCTAATCCCTCCACAGCATCTGCAAGCGTGGCAGAATCCACTTCAGCCACGATCGTCCCCTCTTCCTGACTTTCCACCGTTCCCAGCATTCTTGGTGCATAAGAATCCCGTTTGCTCTCCCGATCGAACCCGCCCATGAACTGAGAAAAATCAATTTCTATGCCTTGCCTGACATAGGGCAGAAATGGCTCGATCGTCATCTGCGGACCTTCTTTTGTCATCGTCGCATCGAGTTCCTCAAACACTTGTTCCGACGAGGTGACAAACAACTCAACCAAATGTTCGATCGTTCGTCCAATGATTTGAAGTTGTTGTGGCGTATCCAAATGCTCGATCGACTCCCCCAGAGATCGCCACACCGCCTCCCTGTGAAGCGTCTCCCAAGTCTGAGCTTCCAGAGCATTAGCTCATACGCACAATTGCCCAAAACGAGCTGAATGACGGGGACAAGGGCGAATTGGGCAGTAATCAGGATCAAGCTGTTCGATATCGGCAAAATATGGAATGTCATAGGCTTCCTTTAACACTCCCAGCATGGCTTCGACATAATAAATCACTTCAGCTGGGGTCATGCCCACACAATGCTCACCCTCAACCTCATTGATCAAATTCGAGCCTTGCCAAACTTGAGTGTCGGGATCGAAATAGATCGAGATCCGAAGCTATTTCGTTGCCTCTGGCTCACGCAAAGCGTGTCCCATCGTTTTTAGAACGACTACTGTGAGGCGGTTTCAGAAGTTCAAGATTTTAGAACTGGTGCGTTTAGAAAAGCTGAAATGCTTGCTGCATCCGTGTTTCACATGATGATGTCGGAATAGATCGAGATCCGAAACTGTTTCGATGTAACCCTATCATCAAATCTACCCAGATACACCCAAATATCTCCAACATAAAAATCACTGCCACGTCGTTCTATTCGATAGTTACCGAGTAGCAAGTCGAGCCATACGGACTTAATTTTCTGGCTTTTGCTGTTCCGAATCAGGCGCTTTCTCGTTAATCGCTTGATAAAACGCAAATTCCGCCGCTGCGAGTCGCTTGCCCTGAATGTAGCGCTCAAATACCTTTTCAGAGCGATGCCCAGTCAATGTTCGTGCCAGCAGCGAATCAATCCCCAACTCCACCAATTCTGACGCATACGTATGACGAAAGCGATGAGGAGTGAGGTTCTCAATTCCAGTCGCCTCACCCAATCGGTTTTTCGCAAAGTAGTAAATCCCTTGATATCCCAAACGATTGCCACGATTGTGGAAGTCGTAGGACAAGAACAGTGGACTCTCATTGGTCAACACCTCATGTTGAGAGCGCCTGCGTTCTAGATAAGCCTGAATGTGATCGCGGGCTGCTTGACGAAGGGGCACGATCGCTTCTTCATCATCCTTTTTCCTGACAAACCGCAGCCGCGTTCCATCGTAGTTTCCCACATTCAACTGCGCCACATCTTCTGCTCTTAAGCCATGCGTCAACACTGCCAACAAAGCCCGATCGCGCCAATTGACCTCCTCATTACCCGAAAGTTCTTGAGCGATCGCTTGAGCAATTTTTTCCATCTGTTCCTTGCTGAAATGACGCGGCAAGGGTTTGCCCAACTTCTGAAACTTCACCGCAGCGGTTGGCAAAACCGCCGTAATCTCCATATATCCTGCTAATTGGAACCAGCGGTAAAAGCTTTTGAGTGCGGTCAGTGCTTGATTAATGGCAGCAGGAGACAGCGGTTTTCCTCGACGAGTGGTGCAGTCTTTCACGAGATACTGCTTAAACTGAGCAATATCTCTGGGTGTGACATCAATCCACGCTTTACTGCTCCAGTTGACAAATCGCTCCAACTCGATGCGATAGGACTTCTGACTATTGGGTGCAAGATTACTTGCCTGCAAAAACTCCTTGATGCGCTCCAGACGCAAATCTGGGATCTCGGTTCGCAATACTTCTGAGCGATCTGGCGATCGAGTAATACTCGGCTCTTTCAATTGCGCTTCCGAATTTGAGACCACCATCCGAATTAGGGGATTGAAATTCGCAGACATCGCGCCTCTTGTTTGGCTCAACTTATGGTTTCAAACTTAATTTACCACGGTGCCTCTTGTCACTGTAAGCATAACCTGAGCCATTCTGAAAGCATAATGTGAGCCAAATACCTTCTGAAATGCTGATTCTGCTGTTCTCATTACTGATTTTGTTTCACTGCTTTGAAAGCATAACTTGAGCAAACGTTCAGCCTCGAAATGATAATCTGAGCAAACATTGAATCTAAAACTGGTGTGTAATGAAAGCGTTTTAGAAGCGACACTCCAAGTCTAGTTGTTCTAAGGCAGTACTTACACATTTAGCTGTCACTTCCACTGAATGAACGCTTCAGAAATACAGATTAGTTTTCTCGTCAATAGAAATTGATGCTTGAATTGCAGCGCAACGCTTAAAAAGCGGTGACAGTAAGAACTGTGAGATATCAAAGATGGTTGAACTGAGTCTGAATCGAGAAGAGAGAGACGAGCGCGGCTCAGTTTTGAACAGCAATTCTCATTATGAAAAATCAACTGGAGTTGGGCGGGACTTCTAACTCCAGTCCTTCAATCATAAAGGTCAGCAAATGATCCCAATTCTCGAACAATAAGTAGCGAGTTAAGGCACGCAGA
>NZ_JBNXVP010000086.1:0-10147 GCF_050565645.1 Leptolyngbya sp. AN10 | reverse complement strand
CGTAAAGCGCAATGCTCGCACGTAAAGCGCAATGCTCTACACCAGACGCGCAGCAATCGCTGCGCTGGTTTCTTTGCGCTCATCGATACAAAGTTTCTCTGGCTTGCCTAACCCGCAACTTGGGTTAGCAGTACAGTTTCTAACTGCGAACGGATTTGGTGAGGATTGGTGAATTTTATTTCACCTCTATGCTTTGAGGGAAAGAACGTATTAGGTAAAAGCCGGATCGAGTCATTGACTACTTCAATCTCGTCTTGTGTGAGTAAATCGAGAACCGAGATCTTCAGACGAAAACATAACTTTAAAAGAGCATCCAATTGAGGTAGAGTCTTACCGTTACACCAGAGCCATACCGTATTTTTGGGAGTTTGAATAAGTCGAGAAAATTCTGCTACATTGCCATCTGCGAACAACTTAACGCAGGTACTTAGACCCTTTGCTACTCTATTCCGACATGGTTTAAATTGCATACTAGGGGCAGTTGCGATTAATTCTCCAACAGAGTTCGCTGCCCAAATCAACCATTCCAATTCAGTTTCCGACTGGCTCTTGTTCTCGGTTGGAGGAGTGGAGGATAGGCTACCCAGCCATTTTTCACACTTATAGCAGTATCCTAGGCGTGATCGCCAAGACATCAACCGATTTGAATGGTGACAGTGAGGACAAACAGAGTCTAGACTCCGCCGATGAACAGGGCAAATTTTAACTACATCTAATGTCCATAGTAAAGGATCATAGATTACTGAACGGTTAATTCGCCATTCCTCATAACATATAGGGCACCAAGCTCTAACAGAACGCATCAACGATTGTACTGGAACTACCTCAGACCATGGCAGCATTGTCAGAAATTCTAGCTCCTTGTGAAGAGTTTGGCTCTCTAGAACGTTAACTAGATCAAATGCCATAGTGCCAACACCATTCAATGCACATACATGACTATAAATTTTATTAAGATGTGCTCCTCCATATGTCTTTTGTAACAGGGGCGCAAGGACATATTCCATCAGAACACCTGTGTATACACTATGAGATTCGGATAAACGGATGATATGACTTGATAAGCTTTCTACATAGATATGCCGGATGTTGATTAAACGCAGATGATGTAGTAAGCTTCGTGCTGGTATAACAACATCTTCTAAAGCAACCAGATTGTGCATACAAAAGCTTCACGTAGAGCAGGATTGTTGAAAAAGAATTGTATGTTTTTTTAGCTCATGCCCATTTATCTAAAACCTCTTTTAATTTGTTTTGAACATGCTTTTTTCTGATGGATACTGGTTTCAGTCCAAGTTTTACAATTGCAGATCTAGTAACAGCTTCTCCTTGAGAGCGAAGATGATCAGCAATCTCCTGAATGAATAAGCATTCCTGTTCTTGCCGCTGTTTCACGAGGTTTTTACAATACACTTTGTGACGCTCTACAATCTGAACACATTCAGATGGGAAATGTTCAAAGATAGATTTTTTACTAGAGTAGCCTAAGCGCTTTACTACTTTTATTAGTGGTGGCGGTGGGGTTTCTTCTAATGCGGCATCAAGAATAAACTTAATGCTTGTTAATTTACCTTGAAAATACCGATGGCGAATCTGGCTGCATAAATCTGGAAAGTATTTAATAGCTGTATTTCTTACATATCCACTTCTTTCAACTACTGAATCTAGCGTTGGAGGAGGAACTTCCTCCAACGCTGCTACAAGTAACTGTCGTAGAGATTCTCTACCAACTTGGTTATGAGAGTTCGACCTCTTTCTACTTTTGATTTGCACCTTCTCTCTTAATTCCTCGCTTAGACAAAGAGTACTATTGTCAAACTTACCTGTGAGAAAATCCAGAATAGGCACTTGAAGTCTGTAGCAAATAAGCAAAATGCGGCTAAAGTTAGGTGGAGTACTATTTCTTAACCTTTCAGTTAATGCTTTACGTGGTATTCCAACTAACCGACAAAACGCTTCTTTGTTTCCACCCGAAATTTGATTAATACAATCAGAAATAGCAGATGTAACATTTACTTGAGTTAATGAAAGTTCAAGCTGGAATGAACAGGCTATTAGTCGTCCGATATTATCTGCTGCATACATCTTCCATAGTAAGTCAGGCTCTCGTTCATCACACTTTTTAACCTTCAAACTCTTAGAGATACCTAGCCATTTTTGGCACCTTGAGCAATATCCTGCTCTTGAATGACCCATGAGAGAAGCCATTTCACTATCACAATGAGGACATTTATGAGAAAGAAACTCTTGATGCTCTAAACATATTTCCACTTGTCTAAAAGACCATATTAGTTTTTCATAGACTGTCGTTCCAGAAGATCGAAACTCTTCAAGACAGGAAGAACACCAAGTTCGGCGCGTATGAAAAACCTTTTCATTAGTACCACTAAATAATTCAGATAGAGGGAGCAAGGTTAAGAATTTTAGGTCTTGTCTTAAGCTTAGCGTTTCGAGTGAATCAACAAGTTCTTTCGCTCGTGATCTAAAACCATTCAAAGTTTCGATTTTATTACTAAACGCTTTGTGTTTGCATATGGTCTCACCATTCTTAAAGAGCGGGAAAACCATCTGAAACATTAAATCTGATGGATGAAGACAATGTTCATTGGAAAGACGCATTACATAGCTAATAAGGCTTTCAACACTAGCAGTACGAAGTCCTACAGGCTGAATATTGAAAAGAGTACTACGTTGCGGAATATCAAATTTGCCACAGCTCCATAATTCATTGTCATCAAGAGTTTTTAACATATCTATTTCTTCTACATCCATATTCAACTAATTTTGAAAAGACATCCACTTGTAGCGATTAACTACCTTCCTTCAGAAACTCCCTGACGCGAGTTATTCAGCCTCTTATCACATAGCTGTTCAACCAAAATACATTGCTACAGGGACGCACATTATTCTTACTCTTGTGGCGAACCTACAGTATCTCTTTTGGGGTTTCGCATACCTGGTTTGGAACGATTCTGATTTTTATTTCTTGTACCACTATCGTTTGCTGAACTGAAGGAGCCTTGTGTATTTATATTAGGCGAAGCTTCCTCTTTCAGGATCTGTTCACCTCGTTCAGCTTCTTCACGTATTTGCTTAAGTCTGACTTTGGGAAGCTCTCCCTTCTTTAAATGACTCAATAGAAGCGTATGTTCATCAGCCTTCAAAGCAATTCTCAGAGATCGAAGCAGCCAGTTTTTAAGAATACCAACGCAACCAAGACTATACTCAATTAAGTAGTCGTAGTGCTTAGACAAATCTGGCTCTTGCTGTAATGGTAAGAACTTTTGAAGTGTTTTAATCGTTTTAGCAAATTCCGCGTAGTCGTTTTTATCAGTTGCATGATACCTTGCAAGATGAATATCCTCGCTACGTCTTCCAGTCTGACCATTCCATGTGCGGCAGTTGAGCAATTCATAGGTGCCGAACAAAACATGTGTTGTTTTGCTTATATTCGCCATTGATTTAATCCAGTCAAATTGATTCAGCATCTTGGCTGCTCCTGCCACCATCAGCAATTGTTGCGCCTCATCCAGATTGAAAGCAGCTAATTTTCGGTTTTTCAACGCCTTCTCTAGAGCACGACGTTTCGCGTTTGTCTTTACGCTATGGGAAATAATTCGTTGAGAGTCATCTTCAAAATCAAGAGAAGGATATTGTATTTTCGATTCAATCAAAACCTCTAGTAATGCTTCCAACGCCCGTGTGTAATAGTCTCCATAGTCAAACTTCCCTGTTTGAGTAGGAATCTCAAATCCTGCGACAGGAATGCGTCCTGGGTCATCAATCATATCCTGCATAAAATGCCCAATCAGTTTATTCTCAAACTGACGACGCAGCGTCGATTTTCCAGAACCTGTACATCCAAAAACGAGATATATTGAGGTTCCTGCAGGTTCTAAAACACAATCTAGAAGCTGCTCCAGCGCATCTTTAATATTGCGATGAGGCACGAAAACTTTCTCGTCAAAGTAGTTCAAGACTTCAGACTTGGAGCGCTGCAGAAGATCCTGTGGAAATGGGCGCGAATCTACATTTCCCATAGCTCATTAACCTCGTAAGGCTCGATGTCAGTCAAGTCAATTTCACTAACAAGCTCACAATCCAATGCATCTGTACCATTGTAATTATCACTCGTTCCAACCTGTGCAGCAGTCCCATAGTCTAGAGGCAGCGGTTTAGTATGGTCGCCGTCAATTACCTGATGAACTTCTCGTTGTGATAAATCGCGCTGACGTTGCAGTGCTTGTTTTTCAGATGGTCGGTCTGAGGCAAGAAAACGAATTGCGTTACCCTTCGCTATATCTGATAGTTCTTGTCCATACTTACGCTTCTCCTGGCGTTTCTCAGCACTGTAAATTTGCAATTCTTTTTCTGTTCGTCCACGTAAAGTCGAGTAATGTTCTGAGATACATCGAACCCATTTTCCTAGTACATAGGCAAAAGCTTCACCCAAATCAAACGGGTTGTAGCGAACTGCTACTTGGGTGCCTTCAACCCCCTGATGATTGAAAGAGCCATCCTTGGCACCATACCAGAAACCATTAATCTTAACCCCTCGACCAACTTGTACTTTGACGGTTCCCTTCCTAGTCGATGGAAGCGACAGTATAATGAATGCTTCGTTGTACTTAATGAACTGCTGAGGGCGACTACCAGTATTTAACATTGCACTATCGAATGCCTCTTTGGGGCTTTGTCCCAGTGCAGGGTGAGTTTTTTCATCATAGAACCCGTAACAATAGCCAAAAGCGTAATGTTCGTAAAGCTCATCCAGAACCCAAATGGCTTTCAATTTTGGGTCATGAGATTTCGTCATGATGCGAACGAATTTAGTAATCTGGGTATTGCCTCTCAAGTTATAGAAAAATTGGGTATGACTTGTGCCAAAAAAGCGCTCAATGATTGAACCAAACCGAGGTTTTCCTGCTGGGCGATGTTTCTTATGGCAGCCAAAAGCAGCTAAAAATGTATCAAAATAGGTGCTCAGAAATTCCTTTCCGTTATCAACTATGATTGTTTCGGGAAAGCGGTTATGACGTTGTACGCAGATTCTGAGTACCATCATGCAACTTCTGTAGCTAGGAGGATCGAAGCACATATACACAGCCAAAATCCGCCTACTGTAGGCATCAATTAATACGGTTGTCCATGGTCGCCCAAGATTTCGCCCGGTGCGTGGACAAATGACTTCAATATCTTCCTCAGTGTGATCAATGTGGCAATTCTCAAATGGACGACTACCGTGTCGAGGGGTTTTGTAGTCTACCTCCCAGTAGATCGGAGATACCTGATATGCAGCACGTTTGCCCTGACGTGCAAAAACCTGTTGTTCTAGAGGGCGATGCTTAATTCTTTTGCAGAAAGCTTGGTAGCTTGGAGGTTCTCCAATCTTCTCTTCTTCTTCCCACTTGGCTAGTAGTATGCCATAAGCAGCAAGTCTATTTGGTTGATTACCATTCTCGTATTCCGTAGCAATAATGTGATCGACGAAATCCCAAACTTCCTGAGAATATCGGGAATAGTGGTTTCCTGGATTTTCTTGAGGCAACAATCCAATAAAACCAAGACCATATTTCGCTTCAGCAGTTTTGTAATTTGCTTTATAAGCGCGACGAGTGCGAGCGGGTGTATCTTCATTAGGAGATTGTCCATGCAGTTCAGGAGCAATAATCCAATATCGCCGATTCGCCTCTTCATAGTCTGCTGGACTTGCTTGCAGTAGAATGTCTCGAACTTTATCCGAGAAGGCTTCTGCCGTCTGCTTTTTAGGATAGGCTATATCTCCCTGCTGAATCAACGAATGGAAATCAGCGTAGCTCAGACGAATTAAATTATTATCGCCACGAATGAACAATAAACCCTCGCCAATGTGAACGATTGTTCGTAGTTTGCCTCCCCAATAGAAGTTAGTTCCTTCGATAAGATCTGTTATTTGCAGAGTACTAGCGAGTGAAGAAGTTTGAGTTTGTTGAATTAGAACACAAGCTTCTGCTACCTGACTGCTGCTAAAAATCCTTACCCGTTCTTGATCATCTGTCAGTGATGAAGCCGCATCGTCGAACCAGATCACGCCCTTAGCAAGAAGGGCATAAATGTCGTCGGTTGTTGCTTCGCTAGCTTCTTGCCTCAACTGGGTTAAAGAAATGCCCTCAGGACAGGCAGCTACGATTGAAGAGACCGCATCAGCAATTTCCGAACTTACCGGATACTCTTTATTCCAGTAGGCTCGCAGACACCTAATATTACTGACTTTAACCCAGTTAATCTCTGTATCTGTACGAATACGGTAATAGAATCCGTATCGCTGTATCACCTCTTCCGCTGGTGGACTACGCCATTGTCCATGTTCATCCTTGTAGTAACGGTTAGGCTGCTCCTCGGCTAGTTGTAGCAACTTTTGTTCTGGCTTCCATTCTTCAATTCCTACCGAGTCGCGACGAACAACACAGAAGTCAGGAGTATACCCTGGGGAAACCAATCTTCCGCTTTTTGACTCGTATTTAAGTGTGAATCGGTATGGCTGGTTATAAAACTCTAGAACATCATCACTATATTCATAAAATTGTTCAATTCCAGGAGCCTCAACGGTACCAGATTCAAACCCAATAGTTTTTCTCATTTTTTTACTAGAGTAAAAGCCGTAGGTATTGTTATCTCCACCCCCTTCTCGCCGCACTGGCTCGCTAGACCGGATCTCTTCCAGAAGTTTCTGACCTTGCTCTGGAAGGTTGAAGCGATCGCACCAATTCATAAATTCGAGGTCGGTTAGCATAATTTTCGCTAAACAAATAGGTTCCCAGCGTCTATGAGGTGCTGAGGCAATGATAGAGAAGAAACAAATTAAACCCTCTCTGCAATATAAGCAATATAAGCAATATAAGCAATATAAGCAATACCTGAAGAGAAAATTGCTTTCATAGTTCATATGGAGGCGTAAACGGTCTCTTAAGTAATTACTCGCTGAACAGATTGAACCCGTTGCGGAAAGCAATCTGTATCAGATAAGCGGGTAAATCGCCTTCGCACTGAAACAAATCCGACATGACAAAATGCGACTCACTATTTGATCTCTGGACTCTTTATCAAGCCTGGGTTCAGACTCATCAAAGCGAAGAGCAAGCCAAGGCAACGCTGTCGCGCACCAAAACGGCTTTGTTGCGGTACACCCTGCCTGGCTGGGGTTTTTCAGTGCCTAGAGGTGATCGACTAACAAAATGGGAGGTTGAGAAAGGGCTTGATCAGATGAAACGGATCAGTTTACGGGGAGCCTCATCTGCGCTTGAGATACAACAGCGCTGGTTTGAGCAGCAGCACGTCTCTCGAACGGTTCAGCGCACTTATCGGGCCGCACTCATAAAATTTATCGAGTGGTGTGAGCAGCAATCGTGGTGGTCTAATATTCAATATCAAGATGCTGAAGACTACTTGAATCCGCGGGCTACTCAGCAATTTTTATTGGAGCAGCCTCTAATTAAAGTTCAAGAAGAAAGCAAGTCAAAGGCAAAAAGTCATACAAATCGCATTCAAAGTCACCGCGACTTATATCATGGACTTTTTCACCGGCTTATCAATTCTCTTCAAGAGTCTCTCAACAGCAGAGTCTTTCTTGATGCCTTGCTTCAGGATGCTAACTCTTTCTTCAATACTCGAAATATTAAGCTCGCTGCTGTAGGAGGATCTTGCAGTAAGGCGGTTGTTAATGATGTTATCATTGCATCCACGATAGTTGATGTCTTACAGGAAACCCTTGAACTTGAAATAGGTAATGACCTGCCTGTATACTCACCACAGCCTATATCTAGTAATAGACATGCATCGACAAGCACTCAAGTTCACATTCCCCTAGCTGAATTTACTAATGCTTACAATCACACAAGGTCTGAGGTGCCTATCTCAGATAATGAACGAGTGCGAGGCTCTGATGTCGACTTGAGGGCGGTAGAGTTACTTAAGATTTACCAAGCATACGAGGCGGCTCTCACATCTGAATTTCAGGATCTGAAGGTTATTATTCTTGACTTTTCTCCCTCAGGAATCCTAGCACGCCGTGTTCCAGAGTTATCTTCTATACCAATACTAAAAAAGATAGGGGTTTCTCCTAAAAAAGCTGTAGCTGCCCTTGCTCATCCTTTTCATTCAAGACTAGAAATTCCTTCCACACAAGAGAGAAATCAATATAAGTCACTCATCGCTGAGTTCCACAGTCAGACTAGCAACACCATCAATATAGACAAATTTGCATCACAGCATAACCTCACTCTTGCTGATTTGAGTCGAGCTATTGATTCTTTGACAGAGCAAGACTTTCAAGGTCTGGAGTCTCCTTTTGCTTATGAAGAGATTCGCCAAGGTGATACTTGGCTTACTACAGACATAGATTGTGCTTCCGCTTGGAATGATTGTGTCCAACTATTTGATCTTAGCTGTCGTGTAACATTTGGAAAAAGGAACAGACTTCCGCTTGGATATCCTGACTTTGACGGTGAGAGACGAACTCTGGCTCAGAAGGTTTCTTCCCCTTATGATATTTGTTTCTTGATCGCTATTGGTATCCGCGCTCTAATTGAAGCCTGTTGGGAGAGAAATATCTTGCTTGTTGGAGTAGTCAAAGATTCGTTCTCTCACTCTTTTAGTCACAACTATCTAAGTGTAATGAAATATCTTGGTCGCAAAGGCTATGTGGAGCTTTCTAACATAGATATAGAGCAGTTTTTTCAGACCGATCGAGCTTTTTTTGAACAGGTAATTTCAACCAATGAATCTATTCAGGGTTCCTGGACTTCTGTTGAGTTCGACTCTATTTATACTAATCTCTGTTTAAGGATGAATCAGAACGGTGAATTTGACATTGATATCGTCTCAGGTAATCTTGATTTCCAAGAGCGTCTGTTTGCACGCTCGTTGATGCAATTCAGTTTTGATGATAGTCTGCAGCTAGAACCTATGCTAACTGTAGAACGGCTTGTTTATCCAGAATGGGATCAGACAAGCTTAGAGAAAGTAACTATAGAGACTGAAGCTTTAGGTAACATTCGTCCACTCTGCTATCGAACCCCCATGGAACGCAACATTGGTCAAGAGTTGACAGCGTATCTTATTAGTAAATTAAGTTCATCTTCCCCAGACATAGCAGATTTCTTTAGAAGAGTTTGATGTGGATGCTGGCAATTACTGAGTTAAATGCCCCACCTAGCACATCAATTTCTGATTGACAGAAATATGGAATTTTCTAAGCAGTTGACTTGATGTTCGTAAAAATTGTGAGCTTTCCGCTCGATCATCTCATTGTCGGGAGACCGATCAAGTAGATTTAACGTGAGTACGGGTTAAGCCGGAAGCAGCAAATTGTGGTCAAGTGCGATGGATGGCTTCTTAGGTTGGTGGCAATAGGCAATCAATCCAGCCAAAATGTTGACAAAGCAGTTGACCGGAGAACGATGGCGTGAATGCTCAACTTGCGAAATGTTCTTCAACTGGTCAATGATCGTCTCGATGATGGCACGCTTGCGAAGCAGTAAGCGATCACCCAGGGGCATCAACCGCTGCTTCATGTTGCGTTTGAGCTTAGTCATCAGTTGGATGCCTGCGGTTTCGAGCAGTTGCTTTGCCAGTTTTTGTGAGACATAACCCTTGTCAGCAAACACTTTGCCAAATCACTGCTGCACTAATTTCAGGACGGGTGTCCGGTCGTCGGTATTGCCAGGAGTGAGGACGAAATTCAGCAGTTCGCCGCGGTCATTCACGACCAGATGCAGCTTGAAGCCAAAGAACCAATCGACCGAGGTTTTGCCACGCGCCGCTAAGTCCTCAAAGACTTTGTGCTGCTTGATGCGGCGATTGTGACAGACTTTGATGCAAGTAGAATCCATAAAACTGATGCCACTACACTTGCCAAAACAGGCACGCAGATAGGCGCACATTGGCACTAGCGTGCCCGGAACCCAATCGATAAAGCGTTGATAGCTCACCAGTCCGGGAAACGCAGTGGTCCACTCGCGCTGCACTTTCTCTTGATAGTACTGTGCCCACGAGATACGCAACCAGTGCATTAGGAAGACTCAGAACGCTTGACAGATAGGCGATTGAGGAATTTAATCAACTTCGACGACACGCCAAAAATCTCAACAGAAATCCGGAGTGTATTAGC
>NZ_JBNXVP010000085.1:0-10894 GCF_050565645.1 Leptolyngbya sp. AN10 | reverse complement strand
AGTTTGAAGATGAATGGAGGAAGAAACAGTAAAATAAATGTAGAATTGAACAAGAACAAGCAGTATACTAATAGAAAGGCAAGTACTGCTAAGAACGCTCATTGAGTTCAAGCGTGAGCAGGAAGAGGAACAGTAAGACAAACCTGAAAACAAATGAAGGAAGTAGTATACTGATGAACAAGTAAATGCTGCTAAAAATTCGGAGTACCTGGTCTAGTTTTGAGGGTTCATTTCAGTAGTCGCGCACTCGGATTGCTCAAGGTGCTTGAACTCAATGGCAAGTGGCAGCAGTTTTGGAGTGCTCAATCTGCCCTCGTCTGAATCAACAGATTATTTAGAGGTGGAACGATTTTGGTGGCAGGTGTTGAATGCGATCGTACATTTGACCAGTCTCCTGAGTGGCATCTAGTCCTCTTTTCAGGAGTTCAAATCTGTGCTCAGGATTCGTGCAGGAGATCTATTGTACGTTAAATTCTGCCACGCGCAACAGTTTGAGTTCAAATTGCTCTGCGCTTTGATAGCTTCTAAAGTAGAATCTGCTGAGATTCTACTTTACTTGCGTAGGTTTTTGTGGATTCCAGATAGTATGATGGCAGGCTTGATTCTTGTTGATCACTCCCTTGAGTTGCACCAATGGATGCTGATGTGTATCTTGCTAAAGTAAGGTAACCCAATTTGCTACGCACCACTCGACAAGATTTAGAACCCCTGAGCCAGGGATTACTTTTGGTTCGTTCCTCGTGAGCCAGAGTGTTATCTGGTTGATGCCGTCCGACTGAACATATCCTGAATCAAAGTTTGATCTGACTCAACCCTTGCAGCAGCAGCTTACTTTCTCGGTTCAGAGTGTCTTCACACAGTCGCTGATACCAAAATTGTAACTGTTGTAACGCGACAGATCGAAGCGGATGACTGCTCTCTAATTTGGTCAAGTCTGCGATCGCTTTTCGCTGGGTCGAGCCACGACTTAGCAACCTCAACCATAGCGTCTCTGTCGTTTCTGGCAGTTCGCGAGTGCAAACGATTGTTGTACAGTAAGCCGGGGATAGCTCGTAAAGACCTGCAACAGGGCGACGAGACAATGTTGCTCCCCATCCTTCAAGTTGTGTAGCAGTCATCTGCGGGACGATCACCAGCAACCGTCGATCTCGCTCCCACGATTCATCCTCGTCGTTCTCTTCGCACTCATTTTCGCTGTAGAGTTCCGCTTCTTCATCGACCGGAATAATGCTGCCGTCCGATTCGACTCGCCATCTGAGCCAGTGCCCCAAGCAGTTCCTGAACTCTTCAGTGGTTGGCATCGATCGCAGCGACTCGATAATGCAGGGTTGAATCAGCAAGTTTCCCAAAATGCCCAGCACAGCTTTTGATATTGTCGGATCTGGCTCGAACAGAACATCTACCAATCCTGCTTCAGCAATCATTTCAGGATTAATCTGAACTTGAGGGTTGCCCTCAGTTAGCGCACCCAGAACCGCACTACCAAAATCTGATCGAGAAGGATGCCTGTAGATTCTAAGCTTCGGATTACGCGGCACTGGCTCGTCCATTTGGACGGTACCAAAACGACTAAGCAAGGCAGCAAAGTACTGTTGACTAAAAAGAGAAAAGGGTGAAAGTGACATAATTTCATCTACTGAGCAATAAGCTTTTTATGTTTGAGCGATGCTTCAGCACTCGGCAAAGTAGCAAGACGGCTTTACCTAGAATCGAAACATAACCTGACGCAAGATTGCGCTTCATTCCACAGCATTTCAGGATGATCAGAAACATCGACTAAGGCTTTGATACTCCCCTGTATCGTTGTCAGCGCAGTGACGGGATTGCTCGAAGCAAGCTTTCTTGCCCCGCATAGAAAAGACAGCGAGTCGAGAAATCGATCGTGTGGCTCTGTGAGTGCTAGCAACTTAACTGTACGAGCGTCACCAGAATCAAATGCCGCGATCGCACGTTGCCGATGCGCTCGATCTGCAATCTCGGTTAGTCTTTGAGTAATCAGCGCAATCAGGCGCTGACATAGTTTTGTCTCATTCATCATTCGGTTTACACCTATAAAAAATTAGACTGGATTCGCACTGCATCGTTACTTAGAAAAGACTAGATTAGAACAGTTCCAATTCATTCGCCTAATCCTATCATTCGAGATCACATACCGCTTTGCTCAAAAGCAGAGATTCTCTCTATTTCACAAAATACTGTCGTCACGACAGCGATTAATTGCGATCATCGTGCAGAGATGCAATGCTTATTTCAGCGACTGATTCGTGCATTTTGAGACCTAGCATGACCCATGACATAACATCTAATCTTAAGAAGTTTGACCTTGACGATTCTATCCATAATGCTTCGGCGCAATCGCTGATGGCTGCATTCATGCTGCTTCATCCTCAGCGCAGCATTATGGAGCGTGTCTTAGCTGATTTGACGGACTATCAGGAGCTTTGGCTATCATTCGTGTTAGCTCCTGCATCCCACCGACCGAAGAAGCGGTATATTCTGGAATCCTCGCTTGTTTGCGAGATTTGGCATTTGGATGGACGGCTGACATGCTTTATATTCTGACTCCAAACTCCACATCTGCTGAAGCTGTGAGATCGCTCTGCACTACCTGGAACTGTAGCGAAGTTACTGTCTATTCGCCTGAGCGCACCCACTATCTCACCTTCGGTTCAGGGATCTTACTATCCATGCGGTGGCAAGTGCCTCCTGATTCAAGGCAAGACCCTAACTACGATCAACTCTACCTTGATAATCTTGATGCTCGATTTGATAGCACCCGATCGCTTCAACAAGCCTCTGCTCAAAGCCTGGTCACTGCCTTAGTTCGTCGCGGAAAATTTGGCAAGTTTGATCCGCAATTGGTGTTGAGTGATTTGGAGAAACATCGATCGCGCTGGCGCAGTTTTATTTTCGGTCCACCACTCCCGGAAGCCAATGTGGATCTCGAATTCTGTTTAGAGTCGCTGAGCTACTTGCCATAGGACTGGTGCGGTAATTGCTTGTACCTATGGGTAAGAGACATGGTGGAAGCTATGTTGTTACAAAGCCTCCATCATCGATGGTGCTGCGATGACGTATCTGTGTTGACGGTTGCCGAAAGCAGTCGGCTGCTCAATCTTGCTGATGCGTCCCCAATCGTGATGTATACCTGAGCTGACCTTGGGCAGGGTTAGGCTCTACACTTTCTTGCCCAGAACTGATCGCTCTGGAAAGTGATCGATTGTTTGATCGTTACTGCTAGAACCTATTGGAGAAGAACACTGCTAATGCTATGGAACTCCACTAAACCGATTGGAGACTGTACAGCACAAGAAATCGCGATCGCACAGTTGATCAACGCTAGCTCCGGACGCTTTGATGCGGCTCAAGTGTTGCGCGACCTCGAAGCCCATCGCTCCTTATGGCGATCGTTCCTGATGGGACGACCGTTTCTGCGGTGTGACAGAGAAGGACTGCCATCCTGCGGCTTACTGCCGCTACGGGACTTAGAACAACACTGGAACCTAGACACGCTGTACATCCTGGCACAATCCGAAGCAAGTGTTGCCCTACTGCTTCAGATGGCGGATGCTTGGGGGTGCGAAGTGGGGCAATACTCGCTGGAGCAAGCCGAACGATTGTTGGGGACAGGTCTCCCCGCTCCGATCATCTGGGCGTGGTGGGATTAAGTCACTCAGATCCTTGCCCCGTAACGGTTGATCTGAACGTTGATCTGAACTCGGAAAAGCAATACAAATGTACGATACTCACTTTATCCTTCTACAGTTATGACACTTTCTCTTGACCTTGAGGGCTACCAAGCCTTGCGCCAATCCCATCAAGCCCAAATTGACAGATTGTTATTCCTTGGGCTGCGCCGTTCGCTTGCTCATGCTTACGCCCGACAAGTGCAGTTGAAGTCCCTGATGGAGGCAAGGGTATGAATGATTTGTGGATCAGTTTATCGACCTATGGAGGAGTGACGACGCGCACTGCGCTCGGCGTGTTGTGGGCAGCAGGGATTCGGCAGGTAGAGTTAGCGGTGCCTTGGCTCTCGCGAAGCGAGTTCGGAGTCAAACCCAGTGTGGATACGACTGCCGTGCTGCAACACTATCGGCAACTGGGAGTGCAGTATCGCACGCATCATGCGATCGTCTGGCAAGAACATCGCGCTGCTACGCAGATACCGCAAGGGTCGTTTAATTTAGCTAACCAGTTCGATGGGGACTATTTTGAGCGATTGAGCGATTGGTTAGCAGTAATGCAAATCACCGCGTATTCAGTTCATGCAGGGCGGATCGATACCGCTGTTCCAGAAATGAGCACCGATCACTTTCTGGAAAATCTCGCACAGTTAGCTCAGTTGTGTCGCGATCGTGCCATTCGATTGGGAGTCGAAACGATGTATCCATCCCTGCTCGATTGCATCGATCGCCACTTAATGCAAAATGGGGCAGAAATCGAGCAATTCCTTGCAATTCTACCCAACGTTGATTTGGTCATCGACCTTGCTCATCTCAATCTCTGGCGCAATTGCTCGAACTCAGAAAAGCTACAGGTCTTACATCGGGCAGGAGATCGACTGCTTGAACTGCACATTTCCGACAATGATGGCATTCGCGATAATCATACGCAGATTAGCGACACCACTTGGTGGGTGCCGTATGTGGGTCGCTTTCCCAGGGAAGTTCCGATCGTGCTAGAAAGTCGGATGAATCATTACACGCCTGAACAAGTTCGGCAGCACGTTGAGCACGCTTCACGTGTGCTAAAGGCATCGCGTCCCAGTGTTCTTGAATTGGGGAACGAGCAATGAATGAAGCCAACACGCAGCGATTGTTCGAGCGCTTCGATCGCTTGTATCGCGGTCGGCACTTGCCCCAGACTCAAAACTTGATGTGCTATGGCTTCTCGTGCGGCGATGGCTGGTTCGACCTAATTTGGCAACTGTCCGAGCAGATCGAAGCGTATTGCCAGACGAATCCTGAAGCGAGTGATCTGATAGTGGCACAGGTAAAACAGAAATTTGGCGAACTGCGCTTCTACACGAAGCCGAAGATTTGGGGTGTGGAATATTTAATTGAAGCGACAAGAATCAGATCGCTGCAAACCTGCGAATGGACTGGAGAACCCGGAACATTGTGTTACTTACCGTCCGAGGTTGGGTTTTGTTGCTACCAAACGTTGTCACCTACAAAAGCCAAGGAGTTGGGCTTTGTACCTGCTCCGACCACTCGACTCCACCCACAACTGCCACCGCGCCCACCAGGCTGAATCGAAGTGAGATTTCTGTTTTTGCTCGTTGTCCTTAACTTTGTTGTCATTGATTGGAGCCTTGTATGATTAGCAATTCACCCCAAGACCCCCAAGACCCGTCCGTCGTTCCACCAAATACGAATGAGAAGACACCCCCGATGAGTGATTCACTTGATCCGGTTCGAGATCACGCTCAGTTCCTTGAGATGATTCGCGCTGAGGAAGCCTCTGATGGCGAAGTCGGCGTAGGGCGCGATTGGGGCACTGAGCTGGTGGCGTTCTTTCAAGATCCAGAAGGAATGGAGTCACTCGCACAGTTGCGCGATTGGATGCTGAAGGAATTCCGCCTGATGCTGATCGAATGGGATCTCGGTGTTGCGATCGATGCGATCTATCCAAATGCTCGCAAACTGATCATTCAGCGCTTTCGGCAACTGTCAATCTCAATGCAAGACCGATTGTGGCAGTTGTTCGAGCAAATGAAAGCTGGTCGCACCGATAAGTCCCAAGCAACGGTCGCAGCAGCGAGAGCAGCCAATCGCGAGGTGTGTCGGATTATGGTGCAAACGCTGACCGAGGAGGATTGGCGGATTTTAATCCAGTCCGCAACTTCGACCCTTAAACAGTATTTGCACCACAAGCGCGTGGAGCTGAGCAGCGACGATACTCCGAATGAAGCAGGAGCAGAGGATTGAGTGGTGACTTGGTCATTTACCCGCTCATTTGCTTAGTACACACGAGT
This sequence comes from Leptolyngbya sp. AN10, assembly GCF_050565645.1. NCBI lineage: Bacteria > Bacillati > Cyanobacteriota > Cyanophyceae > Leptolyngbyales > Leptolyngbyaceae > Leptolyngbya > Leptolyngbya sp. AN10. Next base: position 4,917 of record NZ_JBNXVP010000085.1, on the reverse strand, counting down.
TGATCGCGAAAACAAGTCGCACGGCACGAACTACACCTCAAGGTGAATCATGATCTGGTTGCCGTGCTCGATCAACTTTTACCCAGTACTTCTAAACTTCCGGTGGGGCATCTCGGATGACCGATGTAAGTGCAAGATTTTCAAGTCTCATCAAGGATATCGAGGTAAACCTGTGTAAAATTCAACACAGTTAAACTAAGGAAGGGATAGATGAGATTGTACTTCTTTAAGATTGACCCGACTTACCGCCAAATCTGCTGCCAAGCGTGAATCGAATCGCCGTTGGTTAGTAGAAAGTCTGCGATTGCAAGCAGTCTTTGATAGCATTCCGCAGCGGGTCGTTGTCCAGATCCTGTACTGAACCAATGCTCGACAGTAGACCTTGAACAGCAACAGATTCGACTCATTTCACGGTAGCTCAATGACCACCGGGCAGCGAAGTTTTCTGGAGTCAGCAGGGGGAGCGCTAAAAACTGCTCTAACAGTTGTACCTGAGTTTCATTCAATCGCATCTGTGTTCTCACAAATTGATTCTAGAAGCGCCAAGTCGTCCTCAAATCCAATATCCGATTTACAGTCAGCGAAAGAAGGACTGTGGGGATCAAGCTGAATGGTGTAGTGCCAACCGAGGGCTTGAACACTGCCCTCGGTGCCGTAACTGCGGTCCACTACAATACCAAAATCCTGCGTCGGAACGCGAAACCACATGACGCGATCGCCGAAATCGAATTTAGGAGAATGTGGGAGATTGGGATGCTCTCCTGTTGTTGAGTCGAGAGCGAGGGGAATTGACTGATCTTGCATCGCCTGCACCAAAGACCACCGCTATTATAGTACGAACGCCATTTTATGGCATTTGTACAAATGCCGTAAATACCAAAACTGTAAAGAGGTCATGCGACAATCAGTCTGCACAAAACCCTGGATCAGTATGGATGGCGAAGAACGAAGAGATATTCGCGGTAAATTACCTCGCTCTAAGAAAATTGAATTGGATGTTGCTTGTGCGAAGCGAGAAATGAGCCAGCAGCAGGGAATCGAGGAAGCCATCAATCTGTGGTTAGCCATTCAAGATCAGATTGAAGTTTTTGTTGAACAAAGTGAGTTTGTAGGGATTACGCCTGAAACCGCCATGCAGCAGGCAGTCAAGCGGTGGATCGAACAGTCCCGTCGTTAATGTCTCCGCTTGTGATTGTGCGATCGCCCTCCGATGATTCAAGTTTCTCTTGAAGTCTCTAAAACCTAGAGCGTCAGCAACTTGATCGGGTTCAGAGTTAGCGATGTTAAGGACTCCACGATAGAATTAGAACATCTTGGTGATCGAGGAGCGAAATGCCATGACAGGGTCAGAATGCCAGCAAGTTTATCAAGAACTCGTCACCTTACTTCAAGATCTCCAGTTTGGATGGGTGGTTGAGCAAGTCGAAGCTCAACTTCAGGCAACAACATTGGTAGAAATGGAGACATGGGAGCAACCCGCCCAAGTTGAGAGCAATACTCCTCAAGCAGTGCTAGTAAAGCCGATCACTGGTGGAGTTCAGGAACGATTGCTGTTACTCGTGGATGCTGTTGAACGGATGATTGTGGATTCGATCGAGATTGAAGGAGCCTTAGTTGATTTCCTCGCTGAGGAAACACATCGCTTACACGCACCCGTGTCGATCGAGTTTGAATCAGATCCGTTGGCACTCCTTGCATCAACGGATCAAGGGTTGGAAGAACGTCGTCCTGCGATTGCAGAACTCAGACAACTGTTGCAGGAATTACGCCAAGAGGCACTCGCTGGTGTCCATTAATCCATCATTGCTCAAAAGTCTGCGGCAGCGATTAGGGCAGCAAGTGACTCCCAGTTTCGGAACCACGGTTCAAGGTGGTGATCTTTACGAAGCTTACATTTTCAGTCTCGTGATCAAAGCTGCACTCAACGAAGGAGCAGTACCTGCCGAAGGGGGTGCAATCAGTTTCCGAGATCCGCAAGATAACATTACGCCAGATCTGCTGTTCCGCAAAAGTCCAGGGCAGATTTATGCAAAAACACAGGCGTATACCCATGCAGTGATTGAATTTGCAGGCAAGCCACAACTCGAAGTTCATGTGGGAATTAAAGCGATCGGGCGATTAAAGGTTGCAAGAGAATGCGACATTGCGGTTCTGTATCGAGATAAAGCGATCGCTTGTCGAACTCAAAAGCGAATTCCAAAAGCTTCAGAGATTGTGCTGGCAATTGAGTGCAAACACGTTGAAGCACTGGATTTAGATGTCGGGAGTGAGTTTTTGGGATTAGCTTCCGATTTGCGTGTGAAAGAAGAATGGTTCTTTGTTTCCAGCAGTGCGTCAGATGGAGTCGCAAAGATGTTGGCAAACGATCGCAAACAGTGGCATCACAATGTTAAGCCTGGCGAACTCAACAACGTCAATCGCTTGATGTACTCGCTGCAAAACGTATTCAAGAATTTCAACGCAAAGCATTAAAGGACTTCTTGAAAGCAGTGGTAAAGATTCGCGATCGTATACTCTGAAACTCTTTGCAAGTTCTCAACTGTCAGTGCTTTCAGTCCTTTGATTTGTGCTATTGATCGATCATTAAATAGTGGCAAATGCACGAGCTGAAATGTTGCAGAGTGTATCTTTAGATTTAGATATTCACTTGGCAATTGATGCTGGAGAACAAGGTTGATGATAAACGGTAACATCAATGTGAAGAAGCGCTAGAGTGTTAAGCGAACGTTGCTTTTTCAGCTTTGAATTATGGGTGAATCACGACAACCAACCTGGACTTATGACTTTATTGATGAGCATTGTCAGATGTATCGGCAGCTTTTTAACGACATTAGGAGCTTTGAAGCCTTTAAATTCTTGATCATCGGGATGCTTTTAAGCGTTCGACCCAAAAAGCTCTCCAAGATTGCCCAAACACTTGAGCTTAAAGAGGGGAAACTGCATCAAGCTCTACTGAGTCAAGGTTGGCAGGTTGCGCGAATTCGCTCAACTCGCTTGAACTTTATCCAGCAGCATATTGGTGAACAAGCGATGGTACTGTGCATTAGCGAGAGATTCTGTGGTAGGCGCAGAGAAAAGACAGACTACGTTTGCTTGCAAGAAAACAAACGTTTGGGCAAAGCTAGAAGGGGTATGATCTCGATCAATGCTTATGGAATCGCTGATCGTGCAGTCTACCCGCTGGCATTTCAAGTCTTTAAGCCTCGATCTCGACTTGAACCAAACGACCAGTACAAAACTAAATCTGAAATTGCCCTAGAGCTAATTCGCGAAATTAGCAAGGCAGGCTTCCGAGTTGAATTAATTTTGACAGACAGCCTACATGACGAAGAAACAGACTTTATTAGCGTGATTGAGCAGCTAAACTTACCTTATATTATTGCGGTTCATAGACGAAAAGATGCCTTATTTGCTTCAGAGCAGTTGACTCACATCGGAGATTGGCGAACCTACAATCTACTGGAGTCTCTATTGAAGTCTCAATTACAAGGACGTATCCGTGAGGTTAAGATCAAGCACTTCAAACACCATTGCTACGAAGTTCCAGGAAGTACGTTTAAAGAAGGTGACCAATCAGAGTTTGATTTCATTTATTCTGACTTAATTTATTCTGACTTAAGCATGACTCGCCTGCTCAAAGTAGCTAAAAAGTATTGTTGGTGGGCATGGATGCGTGACTACTATGAACTTCCGAACTGGACTCTGGGCTGGGAGGATTTTCAGTTCGACAACTATTTTCGGATTGAGCGCTGGTGGGAGATTGTTTTTGGCGCTTACCTTGTAGCAACGCTTTGGGCACATCGCGACAAAGCGCAATCGATGACTCCTGCCAATAATCTTCAAAAATCAATGAATGATTTTCCATTTCACCCTCGTCTGCGTGGGCAGGTGGAGATTAAAAACTAGCGCATCAGTCAAAAATTTGTTGGCAAGGAACCGCCTTGCTGAAACAAGGTTGATCTTTCTCAGTAAAAACTTGAGCCAAAGCAGATTTTTCTCTAGCCATAGTAGCAGAATCGTACAGCGACACGTGAAGGTAATGATTTAGGCTCTGTGAGAGCATAAGACATCTAGGGCTATCCCTCAGCCCTGAGCTAGCATCTCTACCCTTCCACCTTCAACATTTAGATAAAACGCTCAAACTTAGATAAATCAGGCGTTTCAAGCAATGACTTATTCTGCCTAAACTTTGCTGCGAGGTAGGAAATCTAGGTTTTTTACTAAGTTTTGTTACAAAAGATTGACACCCAAGCGTTTGGCTTGGTAGTCCTGAATTAACAGCTCACGGCACCGAACACTCTGTTCGCCGCCCTAAACTCGGATCTATCCAAGAGGCACTTGAGCCGCGAGGAGTAAGATTTCGGTTAATTATTGAGCCTTTCGTTGCCCTAAGTAGCGAAGTCAACTTCTTGCGGTCTCAATTTATGTCCGCAGCACGAACGTGTTGCGGTGAAATCTTTGGATAAGCGCGATCACGTTCATTCGCCAATAACTATGCAAAAGGAGTACTAACAGTGGTTCCTCTATTTTTTCATACAAATTTTCTGTCTCTTCTGTGTCTCTGGGCACTTGTCCATGTTCAGCGATCAAAGCTTTCAGATTCTTCTAACTCCCGGTTCGCCCATTTTTGAGCGAGGTCGTAAGATTGGGCTAAAGTTGGGCAATGAACCAACCTGTGAGCATTACAACTGAACGAGTAGACGACATTCCCTTGCTGCTCGCCCAACTAGAGCGCATGGGCGTTCAAGCTTTACTGGATGAACACTTGCCGCAGCACGGCAATTGGCAGGGTGTTGGGCGACAATCATATTGACCAAATGACGATTACGTAGTCCAGCATCGAGATCAAGTTTTAGACCAAGATCGGGATCAAGAATGAGATTGATTTGAGACTAAAATGAATATTGAGAAACTCTA
>NZ_JBNXVP010000084.1:0-11514 GCF_050565645.1 Leptolyngbya sp. AN10 | reverse complement strand
AACTGCATAAGATTGCTTTGGTGTAGGAACTTGAGCATCTCACAATTTGCCCCGCCCAAGCTATTCTTGTCTCACATAAGACTCTCGATAAACTAATCGTTTCAGGACTTTTCTACATCACTAAGGTCCTAACCCTCATAAATACTAGAGCGATCGCTTTAAAAGTCTCGTCCCTCTACCCCAAAAAATTCTTCAATTCAGCATGAAATAACGCTGAGTACATTTCCAATTAGTTCAATAAATCCTATCTGCGGGATTCGCACGATTCGCTTTTCTAGTGCCTGATATAAGCAAGACAGACCAGGACACGTTAGCTTTTATCCCACCCCAAAAGCGATGCTCCAGCCCTTTGTTCTTCCTAATCGTGCTACCGTTCCCGAACTGTTCGGAAACAGCTTGAAAACGCTCCAAGCCGACTTTCAGATTATCTTCGACAGAGATCCAGCCGCCCGCAATTGGTTTGAAGTGTTGTTATGCTATCCAGGCTTACACGCTCTGATCTTTCATCGTTTCGCTCATTGGTTAAACCATCAACGAATCCCTATCATTCCGCGATTGATCTCTTATATAAGTCGATTTATCACGGGGATTGAAATTCACCCTGGTGCAACGATCGGTCAAGGAGTCTTTATCGATCATGGAATGGGTGTCGTGATTGGTGAAACTGCGATCGTGGGTGACTACTGTTTGATTTATCAAGGAGTCACCCTGGGCGGGACTGGAAAAGAAACAGGTAAACGCCATCCAACGCTTGGGAGCCATGTCGTGGTTGGTGCAGGTGCGAAAGTGCTTGGAAACATTGATATTGGTGATCATGTACGAGTAGGAGCAGGTTCGATCGTGCTTCGGGATGTTCCTTCTACTTGTACTGTCGTTGGTGTTCCAGGACGCAATATCTGTCGGAGTTGCCAGCCCTTTCAACCGCTCGAACATAGTCAAATGCCTGATGCAGAAGCAATGGTGATTCGAGATTTATGCGATCGTATTGAACAACTCGAAGATCAGCTTCAGCAACTTCAATCTTTCCTACACTCGAACAACTAATGCTAGAAACTATCCTGATCGCGATCGGGCTTTGTTCTTTTTACAAGTTAACTCACGATTATTTGGTGAAACAGGCTTTACAGGACACTTCAGAGCCAACCAGACACGCTTCAACCGTTTATCCCCATGACTTTGACCTATGACTATCTCACATTCCCCGCATAACCCTAGAGGTTTTCCCGATTTCCTTGCTCCATTGCGCGATCGTATTAATCAGATTCAAGTTCGCGATCATAAAACGGCTCATCTCATCTGTAAGCTAATTCCTTGTAGCTGTCCCTTTGAGCGAACGATTACGGCATTTGGTCGATCGATTCATACTCCTGCATTGTGCAAGCTAAATCCGCTATATTCCGAAGTCGTAGCGCTCCGTTTCCGCGCATTAAGCTATCTCGCTGATATCTGTGAAGAAGATATCGCGCATTACCTCTGCTAACTAAACTATGAAGGGCTTGAGCCATGAGAATGACCCAAGGCAAGATCAACGAGCTATTGAGTGAATCGGGTTGTGAACACAACCACAAGAAGGAAAAAAAGAATAAGTCATGCACTCAAGTTGCTCAGCCCGGAGCCGCTCAAGGTGGATGTGCATTTGATGGGGCGATGATTGCATTAGTCCCGATCGCGGATGTCGCACACTTAGTTCATGGTCCGATCGCTTGTGCAGGAAATTCCTGGGGCAGTCGAGGAAGCTTATCTTCAGGAGAAACACTCTACAAGATGGGCTTCACGACCGATATCAATGAAAATGATGTGATCTTTGGTGGCGAGAAACGATTGTATAAAGCGATCGCTGAAGTGCATGAACGATATCAACCTGCGGCAGTCTTTGTTTATGCTACTTGTGTGACAGCACTGATCGGAGATGACTTAGATGCCGTTTGTAAAAAAGCATCTGAGAAACTTGGTGTTCCTGTCGTCCCTGTTAATTCTCCTGGTTTTACTGGGAGCAAGAACTTAGGAAACCGGATTGGGGGTGAAGCACTGCTCGAATATGTAGTGGGCACAGGTGAACCAGAGTTTACAACTCCGTATGATATTAATCTCATTGGTGAGTACAATATTGCGGGCGAAATGTGGGGAGTTCTACCTCTATTTGAAAAGCTTGGAATTCGAGTGCTCTCTAAGATTACTGGAGATGCTCGGTACAAAGAAATTACCTATGCCCATCGTGCCAAGCTCAATGTGATGATCTGCTCGAAAGCCTTGATCAACATGGGGCGCAAGATGGAAGAACGCTACGGAATTCCTTACATCGAAGAATCGTTCTATGGCATTGCTGATATGAATCGGTGCTTGAGAAACGTTGCTGAAAAGCTTGGAGATGTAGAGTTACAAGCACGAGTGGAACAATTGATTATTGATGAAACTGCGAAGCTCGATGAAGCATTAGTTCCTTATCGTAAACGCCTCAAAGGTAAGCGAGTTGTCCTCTATACAGGTGGCGTGAAAAGCTGGTCAATCATCTCGGCTGCAAAAGATTTGGGCATGGATGTGGTTGCAACTAGCACGAAGAAAAGCACCGAAGAAGACAAAGCTAAGATTAAGGAACTGCTTGGACAAGATGGAATCATGCTAGAAAAAGGCAATGCTCAAGAGTTACTTAGAGTCATTGCTCAGACCAAAGCAGATATGTTGATTGCAGGTGGACGAAATCAATATACTGCGCTGAAAGCTCGAATTCCCTTCCTTGACATTAACCAAGAGCGTCATCATCCGTATGCAGGCTATGTTGGCATGATCGAGATGGCGCGAGAACTCGATGAAGCCCTTTATAGTCCCGTTTGGCAACAAGTCCGTCAATCCGCTCCCTGGGAAATTCAACGATCGGAGGTTTTGTAATGGCTGTGATCACGTCTCCTAAGAAGTCCGTTGCGGTCAATCCACTCAAACAAAGTCAACCCCTTGGGGCGGCTCTTGCTTATTTGGGACTGAAAGGGATTATGCCTTTGTTTCATGGTTCTCAAGGCTGTACTGCTTTCGCCAAAGTAATGTTAGTTCGACATTTCAGAGAAGCAATTCCACTTTCTACGACCGCAATGACTGAAGTAACTACGATTCTCGGTGGTGAAGAGAATGTTGAACAAGCTATCTTAACCTTAGTTGAGAAGTCTAAACCAAGCATTATCGGGCTTTGTACCACTGGTTTAACTGAGACTCGTGGCGATGATATGGATGGCATTCTCAGAACCATTCGGAAGCGACATCCAGAACTGTATGATTTACCGATCGTATTTACTTCAACACCGGATTACAAAGGTGCTTTGCAAGATGGATTTGCAGCCGCGATCGAGAGTATTGTCTCAACGCTTCCACAACCGGGAGAAGTGCGCTTAGATCAAGTGAATCTTTTGATGAGTTCTGCGTTCACTCCTGGTGATGTGCAAGAAATCAAAGATATGGTGACAGCCTTTGGATTAACTCCGATCGTAGTTCCCGATCTGTCTGCTTCACTTGATGGACATCTAGATGATTCCTATGAGGCTGTGACTGGAAGTGGTACGACACTGGCTGAACTGCGTGAAATGGGAAGCTCTGTGTTTACGCTTGCTTTTGGTGAAAGTATGACCAAGGCAGCAGGAATTTTACAAGAGAAATTCGATATTCCGTTTGAAGTGTTCGATCGATTAACGGGATTAGGTGCAGTTGATGAATTCCTCCAATGTTTGATCGATCTTAGCGGCGTTGATGTCCCTCAGAAATATCAACATCAACGACGACAATTGCAAGATGCAATGTTAGACACGCACTTTTACTTTGGACGGAAACGAATTGCGATCGCATTAGAACCCGATTTGCTTTGGGCAATCTCACAGTTTCTAGAATCAATGGGATGTGAGATTCAAGCCGCAGTCACGACGACAAAATCACCTGTGCTGGAACGGCTTAACCTTGAGTCAGTCACGATCGGGGACTTAGAAGACTTTGAACAGTTAGCAGTGGGAGCCGATTTATTAATCACCAATTCGCATGGTAAATCGGTGTCTCAGCGGTTGGACATTCCCTTGTATCGGCAAGGATTTCCAATCTTCGATCGCTTAGGAAATGGTCACTTCAGCAAAGTTGGCTATCAAGGAACCACACAGCTATTGTTCAACATTGGAAACTTGCTGCTAGAGCAAGAAGAATCACATTCAAAATAGGAGTGATAATCATGAAAATTGCTTTCACAACTAACGATCAAGTTCACATCAATGCTCACTTTGGTTGGGCGAAAAAGATTGATGTGTATGAGATTTCAGACGAAGGGTATGAATTTTTAGAAACCCTGAAATTCGAGGGTGATCTGAAAGAAGATGGCAACGAAGATAAGTTAGCTCCGAAGTTGGAAGCACTGGAAGATTGCACGATCGTCTATGTTTCGTCGATCGGTGGAAGTGCAGCAGCACGATTGATCAAAAAGCGCATTACACCTGTTAAAGCGAGATCCGAAGAAGAAGAAATCAATGAAGTGCTAACCAAGTTAGTGCAGACCTTGAAAGGCAATCCGCCACCTTGGTTACGAAAAGCATTGCAGCAGAAAACTCACTCATTTGAAGAAGAGGAAGAACTGGTATGAGCATTACTGAAGTCGAAACCCCATTTGAAGTTGCAAACAGTCCATTTTTGAAAGCGATCGTGCAACAAATCCGCGCCAACGATCCGTATGGAACCTACCGCGCTTGGAGCGATGAACTGTTACTCAAGCCTTATGTAGTGACTAAAGCACAAAAGCGCGAAATCTCAGTTGATGGCGATGTTGATCCGATTACAAAGGGTCGAGTCATGGCATTTTATCGAGCGATCGCGTCTCGTGTCGAAGAAGAAACCGGACAGCTTTGCCAAGTTGTGATTGATCTTAGTCATGAAGGATTTGGTTGGGCGTTAGTCTTTTGTGGTCGATTGTTGGTTGTGACGAAGACCTTACGGGATGCTCAACGGTTTGGTTTTGATTCGCTTGAGAAAACAGCGATCGAAGGCGAAAAGATCATTCAAAGCGGCGTGAATGCAATTCGGAAATTTCCAGATGCAGCGAAAGGATAGAGCTATGCCAACTACGACCAGCGTTGAAGAACTCAAGACAAAGATTAAACGACTCAACAGCAAAGCAGGTCAGATGAAAATGGACTTGCATGATCTTGCTGAAGGATTGCCCACGGACTATGAGCAATTGGTCGAAGTGGCAACACAGACCTATGAGATTTTTCGGGAAATCAATGACCTCAAACAACAGTTGAAGCAACAGGAGCAAGGATAATGTCAACGCTGGCTGAATTTAACAAGATCACGGATGCTGAGGCATATTTTGAGTTCTTTCAATTGCCCTATGATGCCAAAGTGGTGAATGTCAATCGACTACACATTCTCAAAAAGTTCTCTCAGTTTATGGCGGAGATTGATCAAAGTTCTCCTGATGCGGATGAATCGGATCGATTGTCACAGTATCGATCGGCTTTGATTCAGGCTTATGACACGTTTTTGACGACTTCTCCGTTGGAAACGAAGTTGTTTAAGGTGTTCAATGAGAAGCCGAAGGGGATTGTGATGCTGTCGGAACTATCGGCGGATTGACATTGATAGATTAGTCGCTTCGTTGAAGTGGGTTTTGCCCCCTAAATCCCCCATTCTGGGGGACTTTGAAGAGGTTTAATCTTTCCAAGTTCCTTGACCTATCTTTCAAAAGGATTGTTGGAACAAGTTCTTCAAATTGGATTTGTCTAAATCATTCAAAGTCCCCCACTCGTGGGGGATTTAGGGGGCAATCCCCGCAAAATCTGACCGATAACAATTGACCGACACAGAAATCATTCGTTGACCGCTTAGAGAGCAACTCCCCAATCCTTTGAACCCACAAGCAACACTCATTCAAGGTAATCGATCGTGTTAAACCTAACCCCAACCGAACTCGAACGCTATCGTCGTCAAATGATGCTTCCTAACTTTGACGAACAAGCACAGCGACGACTAAAATCTTTTACCGCTTTAGTCACCGGAGTAGGCGGACTGGGAGGCACAGCAGCTTTATATCTTGCTGTTGCTGGTATTGGAAAACTCATTCTCGTTCGGGGTGGTGAACTCAGACTCGATGATATGAATCGCCAAGTCTTAATGACGCATGACACGGTAGGAAAACCGCGAGTGTTCCAAGCAAAAGAAACATTGCAGAAGATCAACCCCGATGTTGAACTCCAAGCCGTGTATGACTACATCACCCCGGACAATGTGAATGAATTAGTACGATCGGCGGATATCGCGATCGATTGCGCTCATAATTTCACTGAGCGAGATTTGTTGAACGAAGCTTGTGTGAAATATCGCAAGCCCATGATCGAAGCAGCAATGAGCGGTATGGAAGCTTATCTCACAACAATTTTACCGGGGCAAACAGGATGCTTATCTTGTTTATTCCCAGAGAAACCGGAGTGGGATCGACGTGGATTTGCTGTTTTAGGGGCAGTGTCCGGAACATTAGCTTGTTTAACTGCGTTAGAAGCAATCAAGCTGATTACCGGATTTGAACAGCCTCTAGTGTCTCAACTGTTAACGATGGATTTAGGACGATTAGAGTTTGCTAAACGTAAGGTATACCGCGATCCACAATGTCCGGTCTGCGGTAACAATGCCCCTTGGCGACAACAATTCTCTTTGGAATCACAGCTTCGAGAAGATTCTCGATCGACCAATTCTTTTCAGCTTGCTTAAGAACTATCAGGAGAACAACAATGACCGTCGTATTGACCGAAAAAGCAGAGTTTCGTTTGAGAGCTTTTCTACAAGGTGCAGCGAATCCGACTGACGATAAAGGGATTCGCGTCGGAGTGTCGGATGGTGGCTGTAGTGGCTATCAATACACGTTAGATATCTCGAATGAAGCTCTACCGAATGATTTGATCGAGCAACAAGGACGAGTCAAAATTTACATCGATCGACAAGTTGCTCCCTTGATCAATGGGGTTGTGGTTGATTTTGTGGAAGGGTTGATGGAAAGCGGATTCAAGTTTAGTAATCCGAATGCAACAGATACGTGCGGTTGTGGACAGTCTTTCCAGGCGGGAGATTGTACGCCAGCGGCTGTGCCTTGTAGTTAGTTCACATTGTCTACTCTCTCGGAGGTTTATGTTATGGCTACTTTTCAAGTTCGATTGCTCAATAAAAAGCGAAATCTCGACATCACGATCCCGATTGATGAAGACACTTCGATTTTAGAAGCAGCAGAAGAGGCAGATCTAGATTTACCCTTTTCTTGCCATTCGGGTGCTTGTTCTAGCTGTGTTGGTAAAGTGGTAGAAGGCGAAATTAATCAGGACGATCAGACATTCCTTGATGAAGAACAAGTCGCAAAGGGATTCGCTTTGCTCTGTGTGTCTTATCCCCGCTCGGATTGCACGATTCGGACTCACCAAGAAGCTTATTTAGTCTAGTTGAGGTTAAACCCATGTCCCTTACCCTAGAAGGCTCCTCGCTCAAACTGCTCAAACCAAAAGAGCGAGGAACTGTAACCCGCATCGATAGTTCTAAAAGCGAAACAGTTCAGAAACTTCGATCGATGAACATTACGATCGGAACAATGATCACCGTTGAACAGCGATCGCCTAGATTTTTACTACGAGTCGGATCGGCTCAAGTGGCACTCAACGATCCGCTGCAAGATGCAATCTATGTTCGTTTAAGTCGATAGTCAAGGAATTCGAGGAGAACACACGAACAATGGCAACTCTAACAAATACAACGTTTGGGGGAACAACCTGGATACCCCAGTTTGTTGAATCGATTGATCAGGATAAGTGCATTGGTTGTGGTCGATGTTTCAAAGCTTGCGGGCGGAATGTTCTACTGCTCAAAGCTTTGAACGAAGATGGAGAATGGGTCGAAGATGAAGACGACGAGGAAATCGAACGAAAAGTGATGTCGATCGCAAATCAAGCGGCTTGTATTGGCTGTGAAGCTTGTTCGAGGGTTTGTCCGAAGAACTGTTACACCCATGCAGCGCTGAATTAAATTGTAGCTGAATTATCAGCTTGTTCAATCAGAGCTAAACTAAGCTATCCTCCAATGTGTATTTGGAGTGGGATATGAAAATTAGTGCCCGGAATGCGCTCAAAGGAACAGTAAAGCAAGTTGTACCAGGAGCAGTCAATACAGAAGTGATCATCGAAGTTGCTCCTGGAGTCGAAGTTGTCTCAGTGATTACGAAATCTTCTGGAGAGAGCTTGACGCTAGAGGTTGGGAAAGAAGTCTATGCGGTGATTAAATCGTCAGATGTGATGGTCGCGATCGATTAAACTGTGATGTCCGATTTCAAGCTAAAACTTGCGATCGGACATTCAAAAGATACACTTAAAACACGCTCTAACAATTCGTTATGAATCGGAAACCGTTTTTTACACTGATGGTTTGGTTTGTGGTTGCTTTCTCGATCGTCGTTGGCTGTCAACCTGCTCCCACTTCAGTCACGATCACCGTATCCGCTGCCTCTAGTCTGAATGATGCTTTTCAGGACTTGTCTAAACAATGGGAACAGGACACAGGCAATAAGATTGCATTTAACTTTGGATCTACCGGACAGCTTGCTCAACAAATTGAACGAGGTGCTTCACCTGATTTATTTGTAGCTGCGGATCAAAAACAGATTGATTTATTAGATCAAAAAGGATTGATTCAATCCGATACTAAAGCGCTTTATGGACGAGGACGATTAGTGATTTGGACAAAGCCAGAGCGCTCGTTAACTGTGAAATCTCTTAAAGAGTTAACGCAACCCGAAGTCAAGCGAATTGCGATCGCGAATCCCGATCGTGCTCCCTATGGAATGGCTGCCAAACAAGCATTAGAATCATTAGGAATTTGGGATACCATTCAACCGAAGTTAGTCCTGAGTGAAACAATTCAGCAAGCCCAACAATATGCCGAAACAGGCAATGTGGATGTTGCACTGACCGCATTAGCTCTAAGCATTCAAAAGCCTGGAAAATGGGAACTTGTCCCCGAAGACTTACATAAGCCCTTGGATCAAACAATGGCAGTGCCCAAGAGTGCAAAACATCCAGAGCAAGGCAAACAATTTGCAGCGTTTATCAATAGCCAAAAAGGAAGACCAACAATGCAAAAATATGGTTTTATCCTTCCTGGCGAATCGATTGCAAAACAATGAATCTTTCTCCTTACCTACTTTCGCTGCAAGTCACGATCGTGGCTACCCTGGTTTTATTAGTCGTTGGACTTGGACTCGCGATCGTACTTGCAAGAACTCGATTTCGAGGTGAGATCATTGTTTCAACGCTACTCAGCTTGCCGTTAGTTCTGCCGCCTAGTGTCGTTGGATTCTATTTACTGCTGGCATTTGGGCGGGGCAGTCCGATTCGAGACTGGTTTGGAATTGATATTCTCTTCACTTGGCAAGCGGCTGCGATCGCATCTGCGGTAGTTGCGTTACCTTTGATGATTGAATCGGCTCGGTCTGCGATCGCGGCGGTTCATCCTGAACTCGAAGCGGCTGCTCGAACCTTGGGATCATCAGAGTTAGAAGTGTTACGACGGGTGACACTCCCGATGGCAAAGTCTGGAATTCTTGCCGGGTTTATTTTATCGGTTGCGAGAGCGATGGGAGAGTTTGGAGCCACGCTGATGGTTGCCGCGAATATCCCAGGACGGACGCAAACTTTACCCTTAGCCATCTATGATGCTGTCCAGAATCAAGAGTACGATCGAGCCAATCAAATGGTTGCGGTGATGACACTCTGGACGTTCTGTTTATTGTTCTGGGCACGTCGATTAGAGCGACAAAAACGATCATTAAATGCCAATCATGCCGTTGTTCGTAGAGATTCAAAAACAATTGACGAGCTATCCGCTGAAGATTGGCTTTAATCTCCAGCAAAATACGCTAGGAATTTTAGGCGGGTCTGGATCGGGTAAAAGCATGACGCTCCGTTGTATTGCAGGACTTGAGACTCCGGATCAAGGACGGATTGTCTTAAACGATCGAGTGTTATTTGATTCCAAGCGTGGGATTAATGTGCCGATCCGCGATCGACGAGTTGGATTTGTGTTTCAAAACTATGCGTTATTTCCGCATTTAACCGTGGCACAGAATATTGTGTATGGGTTGCAGCATCTCAGTCGTGCAGAACAGCGATCGAGATTACGAGAACAGGTTGAGAAGCTTCATCTCGAAGGACTTGAGCCGCGCTATCCTCAGCAGATTTCGGGAGGTCAGCAGCAACGAGTGGCGTTAGCGAGAGCATTAGCGATCGAGCCTGAGTTGTTAATTCTAGACGAGCCGTTTTCAGCTTTAGATACCTATCTACGAAGTCGCTTGCAGGAGCAGTTAGCAGAAGCGCTATCGACCTATTCGGGGGTCACGTTGTTTGTGACGCATAACTTAGAGGAGGTGTACGGAATTTGTCGGGAGATTCTCATTGTTTCAGACGGTCAGCAGATTGCATACGATCGCAAAGAAACGATCTTCGATCGACCTCAAACTTATACAGCGGCGCAGATTACCGGGTGTAAGAATTTTTCCCAAGCGCGTCGGGTGAATGCGACTCAAATTAAAGCGATCGACTGGGGTTGTGTGTTGGATGTGCTGGAGCCGATTCCTTCTGATCTTGCCTTTGTGGGGATTCGCGCTCATCATCTAGTGTTTTCGGAGCAATCTGATCAAATCAATACGTTTCCTTGTTGGGTCACGAAAACACGAGAAACGCCGCACCGAACTACGGTTTATTTAAAGCTGAATGCTCCGCCCACTCATTCGTTGGACTACCATTTGCAGGCGGAATTATTTAAAGAACGTTGGGCAATGGTGAAAGATCATGCCTTTCCTTGGTTTGTGCATCTTGACCCGCTGCGATTGTTCATGATGCGATGATCGAAGCATTTGTTATAAAGCTCGATCGATTTGTAACTGATCTCGTTAGATGAATAAGAAAGGCGGAAGCAGTATTAATATATCGATAAGGCTTTGTTATTAATGCTACCTAGTTTGCTATGTTTCTAACGGGAGTTGTAAGTGGATTTGTTCGATCGATAAGAGAAACGAAAGCAGAATTAATATCTCGATAAGAGCTTTTTAGGTTTCTTGTTCAGCGTAATAAATTGGTATACGGAATTCTTTCATAAAGAGATGGAGTGAATTTGTGAGAATCAAACTCCGCACAGCAGGTTTGGATGACCTTATCTCCATCTATGCGATTCGCCGAGATTCCATTCTTGGAGTTCCATCTGAGGCTAGTTTAAGTGATCGTCAGGCTTGGGTAGACAAGCGATCGCCTAATTACTACCAAGATCGCATTACTGCTGGTCATGTCGTTATTGCCAGTTTTGAAGAAGACAATATCGGCTGGGGGAGTAGTTCCGACGATTGTATTAACCCAAGTTGCGGGTTAGGCAAGCCAGAGAAACTTTGTATCGATGAGCGCAAAGAAACCAGCGCAGCGATTGCTGCGCGTCTGGTGTAGAGCATTGCGCTTTACGTGCGAGCATTGCGCT